>JBEKSR010000156.1:0-11685 GCA_049516835.1 Bryobacteraceae bacterium
GTCAGCCTGCCAACTGGCAAACTGTAGCCAGACGCATTCAGTCGCAGTTCGTCAGATAACCGAATTCAAATCAGGAAGATACCAGGAGAAAAACGCACCCAGCCAAGAGGAAGATCCGTCAGTAGTTCCGTGAAGAACTCCCTTCCCTGTGCATCACATCGGGACAGAAAGTCCTGTTCCTCATCCGACGACCGCGCCGTCCCCCTGAATGTCCAACCAGACGGGCCTCCGATGCCAACAGAATCAGCCGTATCCCGTTTGCTTGTTGCTGGGACGATCGCGTGCGGAGGAGCACTCGGCGTCGTTGCCTCGGAGGCGAACGCGTAATCGAACTGCGCCGCAACATCGCGAAACCTCTTCTCACTGATCGCGCGGCATTCTATGTCGCGGCTTTCACAGACGAGCTGCCGTTCCGGCGGTATGCTATTCGCGACGACCATCAGTTCCACCGGCCTAGTGGGAAATTTCTGTTTCATCATGCCAAAGTAGTCCAGCAACTGATCGATCGCACCGCGCGGCAGCTTTCCGCGCTTCACCTCAATTACCAGCAGCCTACCATGGCGGTCTTCAAACACAAGGTCGGCCCGCCCTACGCCGGATGACATTTCCCATTCAAATTGCTTCAGACGCTCACCCAATAGCTCATCGGGATCGCGCCAAAGTAATTCCTGCATTTCGCGCTCAAGCATGACGGAAAGTCCTGGTGGGATGGTAGTTGACCTCGGCCTCGGCGATCCATTGCCGGACCAACAACACCAGGGCTTCATCAGGCAGCTTCATAAATGACACGCCCGTACTTGTTGGCCGGATAGGCGATTCCGCCGAAGATGTTCTTGGTTTCCTCGAAGCGCTCGGCGCCGATGATGAAGACATCGAACGGGAAGCCGAGGCCGCGGAGCGCGTTGTAGAGTCTCACCCGCTCATCCAGAGTGTTGGAAGGCGCCGGGGCGACGACGAGCAAGTCGATATCGCTGTCGCGGGTCATCGGCCCGGTGGCCGCGGAGCCGAACAGAATGATCCGGTCTGGCCGGGCGACACACAGCAGGCGTCGGACGATCTCCCGGACCAAGGTGTCGTCAATGCCCATCAATCACATGATATGGGACGCGCGGCCGAACTTCCACCTCGTGTTCACAGGCGTTGTTTCCTGGCCCCGCATAGTACAATAGGACCAACTGGAGCTGTGGATCCCATGAACATACGGAATGCCGCGATCGTGTTTACCTTTGCGGCCGCTACGCTGCCCGGGTACGCGGGGGATGCGCCTTTGCCGCGGCCTGTGGCCGGTAAGGTCGAAATCATGCGGCTGGGCGAAATCAAGCCCGGCATGACGGGGACCGCCTGGACCGTCTTTCAAGGTACGGAGGCCGAGCCGGTTCCCGTGGAGATCGTCGGGCTGTTGAAGAACGCGTGGGGACCGGGGCAGGATGTCATCCTGGCCAAACTGGGGGGCAAGGCCATCCGCACCAACGTGGCGGGCGGCATGAGCGGGAGCCCGGTATATGTGGGCGGGAAACTCGTCGGCGCGGTGGCGCTGCGGCTCAGCGTGTTCTCTCCGGACGCCATCTGCGGGATCACGCCCATCGAGCTGATGCTCGAGATCAACGATTTCGACCACTCCCGGCCGGAGGATGCGCGCACGCCCGATAGAGTTCAGGCGGCGGTGCCCGGCGAGTTGCTGGGACAGGCTGTGGGGGCGGGAGGCTCGCCCATGATGGTTCCCATCGAGGCGCCGCTGGTGTTCTCGGGTTTCACCGAGAGCACCTTGCGTGAATTCGGGCCCATGTTCCAGCAGTTGGGCATCACGGTGGCGCAGGGCGGAGGCGCGGGCACGGCGCTCCATACCAACCAGCCGGCGGCCGGATGGGAACATTCGCTGAACCCCGGAGAAACGGTGGCGGGCGTGTTGGTGGATGGCGACATGGGCGTCACTGGCCTGGGAACCGTGACCTACAACGACGGCAAGCGGGTGCTGGCTTTCGGGCACTCGTTCTTCAACCTCGGCCCGGTCGATATGCCTATGAGCAAGGGCGAAGTGCTGATGACCCTCTCCTCGTCGTACCAGCCCAACAAGTTCGCCAACGCCACCGGCATCGTGGGATCGCTCCGCCAGGACCGCCATAGCGGCATCATGGGCGTGCTGGGAGCGCGGTCGGACATGATCCCGGTCACCATGAAGGTGCGGTCGCTGGATGCCAAGGAGGCCGTCCGCGGCGAGAAGGATTTCCACTTCAACATTTTCGTGCAGCAGAAGTGGACGCCCTACCTGATGATGCTGACGCTCTACAATTCCATCTCCGGCCTCAACGAATTCGTGGATGAAGCCACCTATCGCCTGACCGGGAAGGTGGAGCTGACGGGCCAGCGGAATGTGTCGCTCTCCACCATGCAGGCTTCCGGCGACATGCCCATGCCCGCGCCGATGATGCTGGCCGGCTGGTTCGGCGAGAAGCTCAACCGCCTCTACCTGAACAACGTGAACCCTCCCGACGTGACGCGGGTGACGGTGACGGTGGACCTGCTGCCGGAGCGCCGCGTGGCGGCCATCGAGAACGCCTGGGTGGCGACGCCCGAGGTGCAGGCGGGCGACGAGGTCCCGGTGAAGGTCTTCCTGCGGCCGTATCGCGGCGAGCCGCTGCAGCGCGAATTCAAAGTGAAGATTCCGCCCGGCCTGGCCAAGGGCGATCACCGCATTTTGCTCAGCGACGCCGATACGGTGAACCGCATGCAGAACATGGCTGGCATGATGAACCGGTTTATCGACCTGCCGGGGACGGTATCGCTGCTCAACCAGGAGCGCACCAACAACAAGTTGTACGTCTCGCTGGTGGAATCGAGCCCCACGGCATATTACGACGACAAGACGCTGCCGAGCCTGCCGGCCTCCGTGCTGAACGTGCTGCAGGCGGGGCGGGCGTCGAACCGCTCGCTGTTCACGTCGCCGGAGACGGCGACGGAGCAGATGGCCCTGCCGTTCGATTACGTGGTGAGCGGCAGCTACTCGCTGCGCATCCACGTGAAGTAACCGACGACTAAATTCAAATGACTAAGGACATGTCAACAAATAACTGTGCCATCTCGCCTGGACCGCTCCCTGACGGTCGCGGCTCGGAATCGGGGACAGCGCGTCCCGATGAGTCGGGACGCGGCAGACTGAGAGTCTGCGCCACGGTGCTGTGCCTGCTTGCGCCCGCGCTTTTCGCCGGGCAAACCCGCACCTGGTCGCAGGGCGAGTTCGCGGATTTCGAGAAGGACATCGTCAAGAACCTCTCGCTGCGCAGCGATGGCCAGCTTACCCTGGCGCCGCGCTCGGGGGAACTGTTCGATACCTCTTCAGCCTATCTCTGGGCGCTGGCGCAGGATTCCAGGGGCAACCTCTACGCGGGCGGCGGCAATGGCGCCAAGCTCTACCGCATTCCGCCGGATGGCAAGGGCAAGCTGCTGGCGGACCTGGACGCGCTGGAGATTCACGCTATTGCCGTCGATTCCAAGGACCGGGTCTACGCGGCTACTGCGCCGGACGGCAAGGTCTATCGCATCGCCGGCGGCGGCAAGCCGGAAGTGTTCTACGATCCCAAGTCGAAGTACATCTGGGCGCTGGCCTTCGATAGCCAGGGAGACCTGTTGGTGGCCACGGGCGATCCGGGCGAGATCCACCGCGTCACGCCCGACGGCAAAGGCAGAGTGTTCTTCAAGAGCGATGAGACGCACGTGCGCTCGATGACCATCGACGCGAGCGACAACGCGATCGTGGGGACCGAACCCGGCGGCCTGGTGGTGCGGGTATCGCCGGCCGGCGAGGGTTTCGTGCTCTACCAGACGCCCAAGCGGGAAGTGACGGCGGTGGCGGTGGCGCGCGACGGCGCGATCTATGCGGCGGCGGTCGGCGCCAAACAGGCGGCTGCGCCAGCGCCTGTGCCCGCGCCGGCGCCGGTTACGCCCGCGCCCGCTGTGGCAACCGTGGTGGTGAATCCGCCGGGAACTCCGGGGACCAACGTGGCCCGGCCTCCGGCCCAACCGCCGGTTTCGCTCGGCTTGCCCGCGGGCGTGAGCGGAGGCAGCGAAGTGTACCGCATCGAGCCCAACGGCAATCCGCGGCGGATCTGGAGCCACGCGCAGGACGTAGTGTACGCCATCGCGTTCGATGGCGCGGGCCGCGCGGTGCTGGGCACGGGGAACAAGGGCAACGCGTACCGGATCGAATCCCCCACGCTCTGGACGGCGCTGGTGACGGTGCCGGCCACTCAGGTGACGGCGTTTCAGGCGGGCCGGGAAGGCCGCGTGTACGCGGCCACCGGCAACGCCGGCAAGGTGTATGAGATCGGCCCGGGCGTGGAGCGCGAGGGCACCATCGAGAGCGATGTTTTCGACGCCGGCATGTATTCCTTGTGGGGCCGGCTGAGCTTCGAGGCCAATTTGAACGGCGGGGCGGTAGCCATCGCCACGCGCAGCGGCAACCTCGATCAGCCGCAGAAGAACTGGAGTGCTTTCTCACCGCCCATCACGGAGCCGAAGGGCGGGCGGGTGGGTTCGCCGGCGGCGCGGTTCGTCCAGTGGAAAGCCACGCTCACGGCCGATAGCGCGGGGCATTCACCGGAGTTGGAATCGGTGGACCTGGCGTACCTGCCGAAGAATGTCGAGCCGCGCATCGAAGAGATCGAGATGACGCCGCCCAATTACAAATTCCCGGCGCCCGTGACGCCGCTGGTTTCCACGCAGCAGACGCTCAATCTGCCGCCGCTGGGGAAACGCCCGGCGGGCGGCGCACCGGTGGTTTCGCTCGACACCACCACCACCACGCCGGCCATGCAATTCGCCAAGGGGTATATGGGCGCGCGCTGGCTGGCGTCGGACCCCAACGGCGATTCGCTGATCTACACCGTGGAAATCCGCGGCGCCAGCGAAACGGAGTGGAAGCTGCTGAAGGATCGGGTGGCGGAGAAATACATCTCGTGGGATTCCACGGCCTTTCCGGACGGCGAATACCGTCTGCGCATTACGGCGTCGGACGCGCCCGGCAATCCGCCTTCGGAGGCGCTGACCGCTCGCATGGAGAGCGACGCGTTCTGGATCGACAACACGCCGCCGAAGATCACGGGGCTGGCAGCCACGCGGGCCGGCGGCAAGCTGGAAGTCCGCTGGCACGCCGCGGACGCGCTGAATAACATCGCCAAGGCCGAGTATTCGCTGGATGGCGGCGAATGGACGGTGGTGGCGCCGGTGACTAGGCTCTCGGATTCACTCGACCTGGACTACGATCTGACCATCGAGGCCGGGCCGGGCGAGCACACCATCGCGGTGCGGGTCGCAGACGAGTACGACAATCTGGCGAGCGACAAAGTGGTGGTGCGGCCTTAGACACATTGGGGCCGGTAGACGTTACAAACGTGTGTAGCCACGAGACGCCGAGTTTTCCCACCAAAACCGGACCGGGCGACAGGGCGGACCAGTTCCGGCAGCTAGCTGCGCCCGGCGCGAACCGGGAGACCGTACTACCAATAGTATAAGTCTTGTGTTTTCTTAATGTTAAAAAACAAGGAAAACTAGGTATTGCGGAACCAGGCGAAAGGGCGTATACCTTAGAAAGGGAATTCTGGAGGTTAACCTCTTCCCCATGGCGAGCGGCGACAGTGCGTATCTTAACGAGGCTGAACCGCCCAATACAAACGTGTGCTGAAGTTTTGCACCAGTAGCCCGGGAGTTCCGGTGAGAATCCCGGATGGAGGTGCTTCGTGGTATTACGCAGCCGCTTGGCGATTTTTCTTGCCCTGTTTACTGGCCTGGTTTACGGCCAAATCGACCGGGCCAACCTCAATGGAACTGTGACGGACGCGAGCGGACTGCTCGTTCCGCAGGCGCGAGTCGAACTGGTCTCGCATGACACCGGCCTCAAGAGAGACGCCGAGACTGGGCCGTCGGGGGTTTTCAGCATTACCGGTCTGCCCATTGGGTCATACGATCTGAAGGTTTCTCGCGATGGATTCCGCTCCTTCGAGGTGAAAGGAATTCAGCTTTCCGTGGGCCAGACCCGCAACGTGGACGCCAGGCTCGAGGTGGGCGCAACCGCCTCGCAGATCGAGGTGCAGGCCGAGGCCACGGCGCTTGAAACCAGCGACGCCCAGGTGGGCGGCGTGCTCGAACATTCGCAACTGAGCGACATCCCCATCAACGGGCGCAACTGGGCCACACTCGAGACGCTGGTTCCGGGAGCCATCAACACTGGCGGCGGCGGCCAGAGGGACATTCGGTTCAACGGCCGGGGGCTGGACGACAACAACTTCACCTTCGATGGCATCGATGCCACGGGCGTCCAGGAGCAGAGCCAGAAGTCGGATGCGCGCTTGAACATTTCCCTGGAATCCATCGCGGAGTTCCGCGTGAACTCCTCGAACTATACGGCCGACAGCGGCTCGTCGGGCGGCGCCCAGATCAACGCGGTTTCGAAGACCGGGACCAACAACTTTCACGGCGGAGTCTTCGAGTTCTTGCGCAATGACGCGTTCGACTCGCGCTCGCCGTTCGATCCCTCGCGGATCCCGCCCTTCCGTATGAATCAGTTCGGCGCCAGCGGGGGCGGGCCGATACGTAAGAACCGCACCTTCTTCTTTTTGGATTATGAAGGCATCCGGCAGCGCCTGACACAAACCACCATTGGGTTTGTGCCCAACGCTTCGTTCCGGGCCCAGGTTCTGGCGGCGTCGCCGGCTCTTCAACCAATCCTCAATGGCTACCCGCTTGGCTCGGTGCCTGTCGATAAGAACACCGACGAGTGGATCGCTCCGGGTGTGAACTCGGTTCGGGAGGACAGCGGAACCGTTCGTGTGGACCACCGGTTCACCGACAACACCACCGTTTTCGTCCGCTACAACATTGACGACGCCTTCGTCGACAAGCCATACAGCACGGATGGGATCGGATTTGTGGGCGCACGCAACACCATTGAAGTTCGCCCTCAAAACTTGGTGCTTCAATTAACGCACGTCTTCTCGCCGAGGGTTGTGAACGAGGTGAAAACCGGCATGAACCGTTCCGCGTACCATCACCCGACGATAGGAACGGCTCCCGTCACCGTCCAGAGCGTGCCCGGTTTCACCGACCTGGGCACCAACCAACTGGACCTGGAAGTGGGCACGACGTTCACCTGGATCGACAACCTGAGCGTCGTCAGGGGACGACACACCTTCAAGATGGGAGTGGACATCGAGCGCATTCGCCTCAACAATTCCAGCGTCGGCACCCCTTACTCGGTTATTGCTTTCGCCAGCGCCGCCGATTTCATCAAGGATAACGTCGATTCGATCAGCGCCTACGCAGCGCTGCCGGTCGGCGGCATGCGGCGCACCTTCTGGATGGGCTATGGGCAGGACGAGTTCAAGGTCCGCCCCAATCTGACCCTCAATCTGGGGCTGCGATACGAGTTCTACTCGGTGATGAGCGAGGTATTGGGCCGCATCGCCGTGGTGGACTTCGCGTGTGGTGGCTTTTGCCCGGCGGGCACGCCGATGTATGCGCCCAACTACAAGAACTTCGCGCCGCGGGTGGGTTTGGCGTGGACTCCCGCGGGGGCCGGCGGAAAAACCGTCATTCGCAGCGGCTTCGGAATGTACTACGGCGCCAACCAGAACGACGACTTCAGCGATCCGCACGAGAGCACGGCCGCCCGCTATGCCCTTTCGTCGGCGGACGTGAAGAACCTTTCGTTCCCGCTCACGCCTTTTCTCAGCCTGTTGCAGGCCCAGGGCGCCAGCCCCAAGGGAATCGATCGCTACCGCAAAGACCTGTACTTCGAGAACTGGGATTTGATGATCCAGCGGCAGTTACCGCATAGCTTTATCGGCCAGGTTGGCTACGTCGGCAGCGAGGGGCACCGCCTGTTCGCCATCCGCGCGTCGAATCTCATCAACCCGCTCACCGGGAAGCGGCCCTTGACGCAGTTCGGCCAGTTCAATATTAAACATAACGATGGCAACAGCGCCTTCAACGCGCTCCAGGCTTCGGTGCTGCGCTCCTTTACCGCGGGCTGGCTGTGGCAGACGCAGTACATGTGGTCCCACGGCCTGGCTGGCAACGCCATCGGATCGGGCGATAAAGTGTACGTTCAAAACGCTGCGTGCGTGGCTTGCGACAGGAGTAACGCGCCGTTTGATATTCGCCATACCATCACCATGAATTCGGTCTACCAGCTTCCCCTCGCCCGGCACACGCACGGTGTGGTGAAAACACTATTCGGCGGCTGGGACCTGAGCGGACTGGCGACGGCCAGCACCGGGCGGCCGGTGAACATCCTGGTAACCCGGAAGGCATCGGCCATGCTGGACGGCAATACCAAGTACCAGCGGCCGAACCTGCTTCCCGGTGTATCCATCTACGCGGCCAACCAGACCATCTCCAACTGGTTCAACATCGCGGCGTTCGCAGTGCCGGCCAACAATACGTGGGGGAACTTAGGGCGTAACATTGCACGCGGTCCCGGATATTGGGAAATGGACTCGGCCCTCGAGAAGAAGACGCCCCTCAATGAGAAGGTGAGCCTGAAGTTCCGGGCCGAGGCGTTCAACCTGTTCAATCACCCGATCTTCGCCGATCCGGCGGCCAATATTTCCTCGGCTTCCAGCTTCGGGGTGATCACCAGCACACTGAACACGGGCGCGGTGGGGACCGGCACGCCGAGGCGCATCCAGTTCATGCTCCGGCTGGACTTCTGAAGGGCGCGAGCTGGAAGAACGAGGGGTGCGCCGCGCGGGCGCGGCACGGCAAGGTACGCGGCCTTCGGGCCGTGTCGCGCCGGCCCGCGCTGGCTGCACGAAGGGCCGGGCCGCGGCCACATCTTTCTGGGACAATCGGATTATCGAAGCGGGCGTCGAAACATGTCATGAAGAATCCATTAACCGCGGCCGGGGAAGGTTAACTCGTGGTTGACGAGCAGAGGACCGATCATTTGCGCAAACCGAGCCGGATGCCGATTCTGCCGGCCATCCTGCGGTACTTCGCGTCCGGCGAAGACAGACCTCCCCTGCGCGATCCGAAACAGATCGAGCGCTTGTACAAGCGCTACCGGATCACGGTCATGACGGCGATTACGGTGGGCTACGGCATCGCTTATATGTGCCGGCTGGGCCTATCGGTGGTCAAGAAACCGCTGATCGACGACGGCATCTTCACGGCGGATCAACTGGGAACCATCGGCTCCGCCATCTTCTACGCGTACGCCTTCGGCAAACTGGTCAACGGTTTTTTGGCGGACCACGCCAACATGAAAAAGTTCCTGGCGTTCGGCGTACTGGTTTCGGCGCTGATCAACATTTTCATGGGCTGGTCCACGGTGTTGTGGGTGTGGGTGGCCCTGTGGGCGTTGAATGGGTGGTTTCAGGGGTTCGGCGCTCCCGCGGGCGTGGTGGCAATGTCGCAGTGGTTCAGCAACCGGGAACGCGGAACGTACTACGGCATCTGGAGCACCGCCCATCCGATGGGCGAAGGACTGACCTTTGCGGTGCTGTCCGCGCTGGTGACCTGGTTTGGGTGGCGGGCCGGTTTCGTAGGCCCCGGCCTCATCTGTGTGGCGCTGGCCATCGCGCTGTATGTGTTCATGGAGGACCGCCCGCGGACCCTGGGTTTGCCCGCCGTGGCGGACTGGAAGAACGATCACCTGGCCAAACCGGAGGACGGCGCGGCGAAGCCAAGATCCACGTGGCAGATGCAGCTTTCGATTCTCAAGTACCCTTCGATTTGGGTTCTGGCCTTCTCGAGCGCGCTCATGACCATGACCCGGTACGCCATGAACGACTGGGGCATGCTGTATTTGCAGGAAGCCAAGGGTTACTCGGGTATCGCGGCGGGCAGCCTGCTGGCTCTTAAGTCGATTGCGGGGCTGGCGGGCTCGGCCTCTTACGGCTTCATTTCGGACAAAGTGTTCCGCGCCAAGCGGCCGCCCATGAACCTGGTATGCGGCGTTCTGGAGATCCTGGCGCTGGTGGTCATGTTCGCCATTCCGCCGGGGCACCCGCTGGTTCTGACCGTGATGCTTCTGGTTTATGGTTACGCCATCACCGGGCTGATTACTTCGCTGGGCGGATTGTTCGCCATCGACATCGCGCCCAAGAAGGCGGCGGGCGCGGCCATGGGGTTCATCGGCGTTTTCAGCTATGTCGGGGCGGCGATCCAGGAGCGGATCAGCGGTCTGTTAATCCGGCAGGGAACCGCTATCGTCAACGGAGTGCGGCAATACGATTTTCACAATACAATCGTTTTCTGGCTGGGAACTTCTGTTGTTTCCTTGATTCTTGCGACCTCTTTGTGGCGGGTCCGAGCAAATGACTAAGACCCCTGGGGTGAGGTAATGCGCAGCGATTCGACTTATGACGTCGTCGTCATAGGCAATTACACGAAAGACACGATCATTTCACCGTCCGGCACCAGGCAGGTAGACGGGGGCGGCTTCAATTACGGCGCCCACGTGGCCTCCATGATGGGTCTGAAGGCCGCCGCCGTGACCCGCTTGTCGCGGGAAGATATGCGCGTGGTGGATACCCTCACCCGACTGGGTGTCACGGTCTATCCGACCTATACTTCCCATTCCACCGACATGCGCCTGTATTACCCGACTACCAACATGGATGAGCGTGTCTTATCGGTGACTCATACTGCCGGAGCGTTCACGTCCGATCAAATCAAAGACCTCGAATCCAAAGCGTTTCTCATCAACTCCTCGATTCGGGGAGAGGTGGACCTGTCAGTCATCCGGGAGCTGCGGACCAAGAACGCTCTGCTCGCCGCCGACGTGCAGGGATTCATTCGGATCATAGGCCCGGAGGGCGCCCTGATGTACGATGGCTGGCCGGAAAAGCTCGAGGTGCTATCGCAGATCGATATTTTGAAGACCGACGCGGTGGAAGCCGAAAAGCTGACCGGGAAGACGGATATAAAAGCCGCGGCGCGGATGCTCGCGGGTTCTGGACCCAAAGAGATTGTGGTGACGCAGAGCCAGGGCGTTCTGGTGTTTGCAGGCGGCCAGTTCCACGAGGCGCCGTTCTGTCCGCAAAAGCTGGTGGGGCGCTCCGGCCGGGGCGATACCTGCATCGGCTCGTACGTATGCAAGCGCTTGAGCGCTTCTCCGCAGGAAGCTACTATCTGGGCGGCGGCTGTCACCAGTCTGAAAATGGAAGCCGATGGTCCCATCACGAGAAAAGCGAGTGAAGTGGAGGAACTGATCGCAAGGATGTATGCCGCATCGGCGGCGAATCATTCGTGAAGCGGGTTGACAGACGAAAGCGTCTGTCCCACGTTGTGGGGCAGGCGCTTCCGCCTGCCAACCGATGTCTATACAGAGAGATAAGTACTCGTAATGAACTTAGCAAGACTTGTTTCGTTAACACTGGTGGTTGTGTCGATTCCCTGGAGCGCAGGGCTTGTCCTGGCTCAAGGAACTCCCGCGCGTGGCGAGGAACTGAAGTTTGTGGCGATTGTGACCCGGCATGGCGTTCGTCCTCCGACGGTGAGCAACGACCAGATCAATCCGTATTCGGCCAAGCCATGGCCCAAGTGGGACGTTCCTCCCGGATATCTGACGGCGCACGGCAGGGCCTTGATGAAACTGTTCGGCGCCTATGACCGGGCGCAATTCGCGCGCGCCGGGCTGTTCAGTCCGTCGGGCTGCGCGGATGCGGAGCACGTCTATTTCTGGGCGGA
>JBEKSR010000157.1:0-11633 GCA_049516835.1 Bryobacteraceae bacterium
GTCTGCTGCTGCAGGATGCGCTGCTTGATGGCCGACTGGTATTGCGCCCGCCCCTGCTGCAACCCGATCTGCGCGTTCTGCGCGTCCACGCGCACCTGGTTTTCGAGACGCTGCAAACCGAGCTGCTGCTGGCGCAAGACCAGCGCGCCATTGATCATGTCGGCCTGCGCGGCGCGATTCCGCAATGTAATGTTCAAATTGAGACCGATCGAGTAAGTGGGAAAGTTGCGCGCGAAAAGCTGCGACAGCACCGTGCCATAGCCGCCTATGAAAAAGGCATTGCCGCCAGCCGTCGGGCCCAGCTCGCCGGCCAGCGCATTGTTGGTGAGCTGCCCCACCACATCCAGGGTCGGCAGCAGCTCGCTCTTGGTCCCCCGGATGGCGATCTCCTGGTTGTGAAGCAGAATGCGAAGCTGCGCCAGCTCCGGCCGCGCCGATTCCGCCAGGGCCATCATGTCCTGGATGGGCGCTATCGCTTCCACTTCCGGAATCTGAATGCGGTCCGTTAGGATGATATGAGCGCTGGCCACCGCGGGACTCAGCACACCCGTCCTGCTGAGCGCATTCTTGAGAATCGTCTCCTGCTGCAGCACCTGGGTCTCGGCCACCGTCACGGCCTGCTGCCCGGCGGCGATTTCCGCTTCCGCCCGCACGATCTCGATGGGCGCCAGGGTGCCCACCGCAACCTGCTTCTGATTGTCTTCGAGCAGCCTCTCGGTGGCAGCCAGCGCATCGCGCTGCACGCGCACGTTTTCGTTGTAGCTCACCAGGTCCCAGTACAGATCCTTGATGGCCGAAACCGTGGTGATCACCTGGGCCTTGAAGACCAGGTCGGAAACTTCCCGATTGTTCTTGGCGATGCGGATCTGGCGGTTGTTCACCGCGGGGCCGAACCCCTGCAGCAGGTGCTGGGTCACCGTGAGTGAGACAGCGGAGGTGGTGGCGGGGTTGAATTGAGCGCGTGAGCTGTTGCTGTTCACGTTGCTGTTGGTGAGACCCAGGCTCACCAGTGTGCCGCTCAGCAGATTCTGCTGGACGGCCACGGACGAAGTGTCCACGTGCTGGATCAGCGCGGCCGTGCCCGAGACGAACGAGCTGCTTTGGGGCGCGGTGTTGTGCGCAAAACCAAGAGCCCCGGTCAGCATGGGATCCAGGTTCGGCGGGGCGTTCCCGATCTGCGTGGAGCCGGCAACGACATACGTCTGAAGGCCGCTGGACGGCGCAGCGCCCGCGACGCTGGCAGGGGGGGCGAACACGCTGGTGGAGACGGGCGTGGCGTATCCGCCCGCGCGCGCGCGCAATACGTAGTTATCCGCTACCTGCGGCCCGTAGCGCTGAAGTTCGAGATCTATGTTGTTCTCCAGCGCCAGCGCCACGGTATCCTGCAGCGAAAGATACAGGTTGCCGCCGCGCAATAACGATTCGAGCCGCGTCGAGTTGCTCAGGTTGACGGGACTCGGCAGCTTCGGCCGGTAAGGCCCGGTGATCGAACCCAGAAAACCATGGCTCCCCGTGGACACAGGTTGCGGATGGTTGTTCTGGTCCGGCGGGGCGCTCCCCTGTCCCGGCTGATCGGCGGCCACGCCGGCCCAGGGGGCCAGCATCAATAGAGTGCACAGCAAAGCGAGATAAGATCTTGTACGGTCCATGAGTATTTCCTGGAAAATTCGGCGCTGGACACACGCGTCCCAAGGCGCGGGGTGCGGGGTGCCCTTTGGGCCCGGCCCTGCGCCGCGTGGACGCTGCTGTCTGTCACCGAATTTGGCGGTCGCGGCAGGAATCAGTGGTCCTTCTTAAATTCAATGGTATAGTAGGCGTCTGTGACGCCGCAAGCTGAGTCCGTCCTCGAGCTGTTCCGGTCCACCGGCGCATACCTCGAAGGCCACTTCCGCCTCACCAGCGGCCTGCACAGCGCCCAGTACCTGCAATGCGCGCTGGTGCTGCAACATCCGGCCGCCGCGGAACGGCTCGGGCGGTCGCTGGCCCAGGAACTCCGCACCCTGGCGCCCGGAAGAATCGATCTGGTCGCCTCCCCCGCCTTGGGCGGCCTCATCATCGGCCACGAGGTGGCGCGCGCGCTCGGAGCGCGCTTTCTCTTCACCGAACGCGATGCCGCAACCGCCAGGATGACGCTGCGCCGGGGATTCACCGTGGCGCCCGGCGAGACGGCCGTGGTGGTGGAAGACGTGATCACCACCGGCGGCAGCACCGCGGACGTCATTGGCGTTCTGCGCGCGGCCGGCGGCCAGGTCTTGGCTGCCGGCTCCATCGTCGATCGCAGCGGCGGCCATGCCGATGTGGGCGTGCCGCGCGTGGCGCTGGCCACCCTCCGGATGGCGGCCCATCATCTCCAGGAGTGCCCCCTGTGCGCGCGCGGCATTCCGCTCGCCAAGCCCGGGTCGCGTCCCGCATGATGCGCCGCATCAAGATCAAGCTGGCCTACGATGGCGGCGCGTTTCATGGATGGCAGGTCCAGCCTGGCCTGCCTACCATTCAAGGAAGCCTCCAGCAGATCCTCTCGGCGATGGAAGGCCGCCCGGTGCCTGTGGCCGGCTCGGGCCGCACCGACGCCGGAGCGCACGCCCTCGCACAGGTGGCCGCCTTCACCATCGCCAACCCCATCCCGCTCTTCAACCTGCGGCGCGCCCTCAACCGGCTCCTGCCGCCCGCCATCCGCGTGCTCTCGGCCGAAGAGGTTCCGAGCGATTTCCATCCGCGCTTCGATGCCCAGGCCAAGACTTATGAGTACCGCATCCTGCGCGATGAGGTCTGTAGCCCTTTCGAGTGGCCCTACGTGCATCATTACCCTTATCCGCTGGATGAGGAGCGCATGAGCCGGTTGGCCGCGGTTTTTAATGGCGAGCACGATTTCACGCCCTTCGCCGCGTCCGACGACCGGGACTCCGAGGGAAAAACCAAGGTGCGAACGGTGTTCTCCTCCGCCCTGGAACGGCGCGGCCCGCGGCTCATCTATGGCATCCGAGGCAGCGGATTCCTGAAGCACATGGTGCGTAACATCGTGGGCACGCTGATTGAAGCGGGCAAGGGCAACATTGCGGATTTGAGCGTGCTGCCCGCGGAATCCGGGCCGACGGCGCCGGCCAAGGGACTATTCCTGCTGAGCGTCGAGTACTGAGGCCATGCCGGTGGGTTTGTCGTCCGCTACAATGGAATCAATGCGGTTCTGTCTGTGTCTCCTGATGCTCGCCGCGGGCTCCGCGTTCGCCGCCGATTTGCACCCCGGCGAGACGTTGCGCGGCAAGCTGGTGCTGCGCGACGCCGCCCCGCCCGCTCTGGAAACGGCCGGGCACCAGCTCGTGACCCTCGATGGAGACGAGCCTACCCGCAAGGTCCTCGCCGATCGGCGGCTGAACGGCTTTGAGGTGGAGGCCAAAGGCCGCTTCACCGCCCCGGATCGCTTCCTGATCGACCCGATTCACACCCGCGGTTTGCTCGTCCGGCAGGATGGTAAGCTCAGGATGGTCACCTATTGGTGCGACACATGTTCCATTCGCTCGTTCACTCCCGGACCCTGCGTGTGCTGCCAGCGGGAAACCACGCTGGACCTGCGCGACCCGGACGAAAAGTGAAGCTTGCCGCGCTCGTGCTGCTCTTCCCCCTCATTACGCAGGCTGCCAACTACTCCGCCCGGAAAATGGTGCTCGACGGCGTCGAAGTGGTGCAGCTCGCCGACGCCGCCCGCCACCTCGAGGTGTCGATCGCCGTCTCGGTCGGCAACATGGCCTATGCGATGAACGCCGGCGGGAAAAGCGTTCTCTTCTCTCCCTACCACAGCCCCGCCGAGTTCAAGGCGAAGCCCACGTTCTGCGGCATTCCATTTCTGGCCCCGTGGGCCAACCGCATCGAAACGGATGCGTATTGGCTGAGTGGCAGGAAGTATCTGCTGAACCCCGACCTCGGCAATGTGCGCCCGGACAGAAATAAACTGGCCATGCATGGGTTTCTCACCTATTCGCCGGCCTGGACCCTGGTCTCGGTAAGTGCGGACAAGCGCTCGGCCTCCGCCACCAGCCGGCTGGAGTTCTGGAAGCACCCCGAGATGATGGCGCAGTTCCCCTTCGCCCACACCATCACTATGACCTACCGGCTGGCGAACGGCGCGCTGGAAGTCGAGACCACCCTCCAGAATCTGTCCTCCGAGCCGATGCCCGTGGCTATCGGCTATCACCCCTACTTCAACGTGCACGATGCCCCGCGCGATCAATGGAAGGTGCACCTCGCCGCGCGCGACCACCTCGTGCTGACCAATCTGCTCGTCCCTACCGGCGAGCGCAAGCCGGTGGAGTTTGCCGACCCCCTTCCCCTGCAGGGCGTGCAGCTTGACGACGTCTTCAGCAACCTGGTCCGCGGACCGGACGGCCGCGCCCAGTTTTGGGTCGAGGGTCGGAAGGAGAGGATCACGGTCACCTACGGGCCGAAGTATGCGGTGGCCGTGGTGTATGCGCCGCCGGGGCGCGAGTTCATCTGCTTTGAGCCTATGGCGGCCATTACCAACGCCTTCAGCCTGGCCCACGCCGGAGTCTACAAGGAGTTGCAAAGTATTCCCCCCGGCGGCCAGTGGAAAGAGAGCTTCTGGGTCACGCCCACGGGGTTCTGAGCTTCTGACCGTAAAGTCATAGTACCCCCGTGCGGTACCTCGGCAGTACAAATCGTGGCAAATGGCACTAGCTTGAGATCGAGCGCCATGCGATAACAGGCCTATGAGCTACCACTATCTGGAGCTGTGCTGCGGTTGTGGAGAGCCTCCCGATCGGATCGACGAGGTCGGGTTTACCGACGAACACGAGCTCGTGATCCACTGGTGGTGTCTACGGTGTAGAAAGGTGGTTTACGTTTCCAAGTCCCTTAGCGATTGCTGGCGGGACTGCCCGAGGCCGGATGTAGGGAAGGAAGAGGCGGAATTCGCTTGTCAATCTGACGACGCGCGGTTCCTGCAAAGTATCGGCGTCAGATTCCCCGACGACAACCCGTGACGCCCGCGTCCGCAGCCGGGCGTCACCGGAAATTCTCCACTAGCATCAGGTTCGTCTGGCTCTGGTCCACTCGCGGATACAGAATGTGCTTCCCGTCCGGTGAGACCGAAAAGGACATCGCCTGAAAGAAGTCCGGGTTGTTCATGCGGAACACCACTTCGTTCCTGCGCGTCGTGAAATCGTAGAACGAAACCTCCATGGCGCGCATGCTGCGGGCAAATTCCAGGTAGTAGACCCCTTTCTTGGCGGGCTGAATGACGACCCACAGCAAGTCGTGCTCCGGAATGATGGCTTCCTCCTCCGCGCCGCCGTCCGCGGGGACGCGCCAGATGGTGCGCCGGTTGCGGTAGTACACGTACTTGCCGTCCACGGACTCCTCCGGCGAGCCGCTGCCGGGCATATTCGTGAGCTGCCGCGGGCTGCCGCCGTTCGCGTCGGCCTTCCAGATCTGGCCGCGCAATTGGAAATAGATCGACTTCCCATCGTGCGACCAGGAAGCGCCGCCGCCGCCCAACAGCCGCACTCGATAGGGCTTGTCGGGTCTGCCGCCCGCGGCCGGCATGGTGTAGACCTCGGCGCCGCGATCGGCGCGCGCCTCGAAGAGCAACAAGCGCCCATCCGGCGACCAGCGCACGCGGCTCAAGCGCGGCCCCTTGAGGCTGGTGCGCTGAACGCGATTGCCGCCCTCGGCGTCGCTCACCCAAATCTCATCCGCGCCGGTCTGGTCGGAGACGTTCGCGATTCTCTTGCCATCGGGCGAGTACGCCGGCGCCGTCTCGCGGCCGAAGGAGCGAATGATGGAGCGCCCCTCCGTATCCGGCGCGCCCAGCGCGGCCCGCCAGATGGCCGAAACCGATGGGCTGTCGGTGTACGCCAGGTGGCGGCCCTGGGGCGCTATAGCGGGATAGTGCGCCTGCCCCGTGGCCATGGCGATCTCGCGCGGGCTACCGCCGCCATACGCAGCCAGGCGCCACAGCCGCCACCCGCTCGCGCGATTGGCGGCGTAGACCACCTCCTGCCCGTCCGGCGTCCACGCGATTCCATGGATGGCGCGGTCGTCGAAGGTGAGCCGGCGCAGGTTGCCGCCCGCCAGGTCGCACAGGTAAATGTCGGCGCTGTCCGGGCCGGTCCCTCGCACGAACGCCAGGGTGTTGCCGTCGGGCGAAACCGCGGGGGTGGAATCGCCTTCCGAGCCTTCCGGGGGCGCGGTAATCCGCCGCACCGCGCCGTCCGCCAGCGAAACCAGCGCGATGGCGGGCAATTGCTTTTCGCCCGTCTCCACCACGGCCAGCGATTTCCCATCCCGGGTCCACGACACCGCGGGCATTGGCTGCCCCGCATCGGCGGAAGCCCCGCCGAACTCCGCCAGCGTGCGCTCCGCGCCTCCGTCCGAGGGGATCGCGATGTATTCCGTGCGCCCTTCCCCAATTCGCAGAAAGGCCAGCCTGGCGCCATCCGGCGACCATGCCGGGCCGATGTCGCTTCGCTCGCCGTTGGTCAATTGCAAGGGGGCGCCGCCCGGCAAGGCCCGCACAAACAAATGAAATGTCTCCCCTTTGGACGCGCCGCGCGCGCTGTACGCCACGCGCTTGCCGTCCGCCGAAAATGCCGGGTAGGCGCTGGCGCCGGCGTCGCTCGAAAACGCCACGCGCTTCTGCTCCGCCTGCGGCCCCCTGGCCAGCCGTCCCAAAAGGGTCACCACCACGCCCACCGAACACAGGGCCAGCGCCAGCAAAACCGCTGGACGGCGAAAGAACGCGCCTGACGACATAGATCTCCTGTATTATCCGATACGCGCGCGCCCGGGTAAACGTTCCGGCGTTGCGCCCGCCTCCGTGCATCTGAGACACTGGCGTTTCATGTCTTTGAAGCCCCTCCTGGCGCTCCTGGTCTTTGCCCCCCTCGCACCGCCGCAGAGCCTGCCTGCCAGGGAGACGCTGTCCTACACCGTCGAGTGGCGGCTGATCACGGCCGGGAAGGTCAAGCTCGAGTGGACCTCCGAGCAGCGGCCCCCCGCCGGGGCGCAAGTCCATCTGCGCGTGGAATCGGTCGGGTTGGTGTCCAGGTTTTTCAAAGTGGAGGACGATTACAGCGCCAGCCTCAACTCCGCTCTGTGCGGGCAATCTGTGCAGATGACCTCGCTCGAGGGCAGCCGGCAGCGCGAAACCAGGGTTACCTTCGATTCCACCAGCCGCAAGGCCAGTTACCTCGAACGCGACCGCGTGAAGAATGCCGTCATCGCGACGCACGACATCGATATCCCGCCGTGCGTGCACGATGTCGGCGGAGGCTTTTACTTTCTGCGCACCTTGAACCTCGACCCCGGCCAGAGCATCGAGGTGCCGGTCAGCGATGGGAAAAAGAGCGTCACGGCGAAGGTGGAGGCGCAACAGCGCGAGGACGTCAAGACGCCCGCGGGCACGTTCAAGACCATCCGCCACGAAATCTACCTCTTCAACAACGTGCTCTACCGCCGCCCGGCGCATCTCTACATCTGGCTCACCGACGACCGGCGCAAACTCCCCGTGCGGGTGCAGGTGCGCATGCAGTTCGCCATCGGCACCATCACCTTGCTGCTGGAAAAGGCCGAGTGAGGGGGTTGTGGCGGCGCCGAACGCGGTTTGACGGCTCCCCAGGACGAGCGTAGATTAGGTTTATAGGCTTATGGCGGCGCAACTCTCTTCGATCACCCTCGACCAGCCGGCACTGGAGCGGCTCTGCCGCCGCCATCACATCGTCCGCCTGTCTCTGTTTGGCTCTGCTGTGCGGGGAGAACTGCGCGCGCAGAGTGACCTCGACTTCCTCGTTGAGTATGAAGCCGGACATCGTCCCGGCCTGGTGGCGTTGCAGCAAATCGAGGATGAGCTCTCCGAGTTATGCGGCGGACGCCAGCCGGACCTTGTCAATCCCAAGTACCTGAATCCCCGTCTCAGGGAGCGAATCCTGGCTGAAGCCCAGCTACAGTATGCGGAAGGATGATCTCGTCTTTGTCGGGCACATGCTGGACACGGCCCGCAAGGCCCTTGGCCTCGTCAGGGGTAAGTCGCGCGAGGACTTCGACCGGGATGAAGCGCTCGGCTTGGCGTTGACGCACCTGCTTCAGGTGATCGGTGAGGCCGCACGACGGGTGAGCACGAGCTTCACGGAGCAGCACCCTGAGATTCCCTGGCGGGCAATTGTCGGCATGCGCCACAGGGTTGTTCATGACTACCTGCACGTGGATGAAGATGTCGTGTGGGACGTGGTCACCGGCGACCTCGAGACCCTTGTAGCCGGTCTTTCAAAGCTGCTTTCCGAGTAGCGAAGGAGCACGCGCTTGGCCTTAGTCGCCGGCCAGTTGCTCACTGAGCACCCGAAACGACACGCTCAGCGCCGAACGAGGAAGCTCACCGTGCGTGATCCGGTCGGCGATCACCTCGATGGCCAATTACTCGGTGTTGCTGATGGCTTCCTCACGGGTGGATCCGTACGTCATCACGCCCGGCAACTCAAGAGCTTCGGCGATCCACCTGCCGTCGTCTTCGCGGTCGAGCTCAATTGAAAGATCCACGCTCCCAGTATAGCCCGAACAGTCCGGCGGGGTCCGCTCGGCGGTAGTGGCTGAAATGTGCGTTGACCGGCGGATTGATCGGTGAGGGGCACGGGTACGCCCTTGCAGTGGAATGTGCTCTGTGCCACAATGGGCGCGAGTACGATCATGGCGACCGAAACGACGCCACCCGCTCCAGCGTCGGTGGAACCAAGAAAACCGAGTTGCGATCCGAAGGCGCTATACGGCATGTTTACGACTGTTCTGTCCGAGATTCGCCAGAACAGGAATCGGCCCCTCTTTGTGTTGGTGGCCGACTACATTGATGGGGACACTCTGGACGATGTGTTCAGTTGGAGAAAAGAACTCCGGGAGGTCGGGCAGGGGGAATCTTTCGACGTGCTGGTTCATTCTCCAGGAGGACAGCTCACCGCTTGCTTCATGATTGCACGCCTGCTCTGTCGGTTCACGGGCAGGTGGGAGGCGCTGGTGCCCCAGATCGCTGGCAGCGGGGCAACTATGATCTGCTTGGGTTCATCGAATATCGTGATGTCCGAAATATCACAACTCGGGCCACTTGATCCACAGGTTGCGAGCAAGAAACGCGAGAAGTTCTTTGCG
The DNA here is from genome assembly GCA_049516835.1 of Bryobacteraceae bacterium. GTDB lineage: Bacteria > Acidobacteriota > Terriglobia > Bryobacterales > Bryobacteraceae > Fen-178. The sequence continues at coordinate 9,145 of JBEKSR010000157.1, forward strand.
ACTGAGCGACAATCACCCCTAGAGGCGTTCGAGGCCCTTCGATATCTGAGGGAATTCGCCGTAGCCTCCCTTGATGCGCTAATGGAAGTCTTAACCGATAGGGGAATTGCCCCCCAGAAGGCGCTCGAAACGTCTGTGGAAATTGCCACGAACCTTGTAAAGCCCGTTCTTGAGAAGATTGACCCATATGATCTAGGGGCCTTTTCTTTGGACAACAAATTGGCCATCAACTACTGCAAGGAGGTGGCTCGACCGCCTGATCCGAACAGGAAAACACAGCGAAAGGCATTCTATAAATCGCTTGTTGAAGATTATCCGGTCCATGAGTTTGCCATCGATTTCGGGGAAGCACAGGCCATAAACCTCGCCGTCAGCCAACCTCCAGTAGACTTGGAAGTCGTCTTTGACAAGTTCCGCGTGATCGCTTCAAAAATCAAATCCTACGTTGGCCTAGTTCCTGCGCCCCCGGACGGAGGATCGCAATGAAAGAATCAAACACAAACCCGCGAGAACCGGAAGTAAAACCGGTTCCGAAAGACCTGACAACGATTCTTAGGAACTCAGATGAGAGAATCAGGGTAATTTTTGAGAGGCGGCGTGATCCCGTTCACGCAATGCAGAGGCTAGAGGATACGGACAAAGCGATCGCCTAAACCTATCCCCTCGCGCTTTTTGGCCGCGTACTGCCTGTGGTTCGCGTTCTACAATTTCTGCCGGATTCACCAAACGTTGCGCGTCACGCCCGCCATGGAAGCCGGGATCACAGACCACGTTTGGGATCTGGCGGAACTGCTAGAGGCGTGATAGGATTGCTGCTGAATGAAGCCACTGTTCACGATTCATGCTGGGGAGTTTGTTGTCGGAGAATTCATAGAGGGAAACTTTTCGGGTGTGAACCTGTGGGTTCCAACTCGTGATACCGGCATCGATCTTCTGGTTACGGATTCAAGGAATGAAAAGACGGTTTCCCTCCAAGTCAAGTTCTCGCGGGATTATAGCGCCAAGCATATACCTCCTGTCTCTCAAAAACCGTTAAGGGCTTGCGGCTGGTGGGCGCTCAACCGTCAGAAACTTGCCACCTCCAAGGCCGATCATTGGGTGTTCGTTCTGATGGGCTTCGAGCATCGGACCACGGACTTCATTGTCATCAAGCCGTCTGAACTGTTAGCGAGGCTCGACAACATCCACGGAAAGGCAAAGACCATTCAGAGCTACCTGTGGGTGACTGAGGAGAAGCGCTGTTGGGAGACCCGTGGTTTGAATCGGCCGGAAGAATTGGCAATCGCTAAGGGCGAGTACGCACATGAAGTTCGGGATTTCACCCGGTATCTCAATGACTGGACCCCCATCAAGGCCCTCAATGGTTGATGCTGTCTGATGTCAGGGGTTGCGGCTGGTTGCGTAGAACTCTACCGGAGAGATAGATATACTGCCCCTCAATCGGATACCCAATAGTCGCTGATAGGACCAAGCGCCCGTCATCGTTCCAAAGGTGTGTGCTACATCTTCACGTAGCGTAAGCGTAAAGTACCTCCACCCATTCTCATAGGGATCACCCACTCGACCTATCGTCCACTCGTTTACCCCGTCATCGTAAGGTCTCGGCTGGGAAGATCTAGGAACATAGGCTATCCACACATCTCTTGTTTGGTGATCGCTCGACACGACCTCTATGTGTACGTACACTACCGATGAATCCGAGCACTGTGCAAGATACCTAAGCTCTTCGCAATCTGAAGGGCATGATTTATAATCCATGGCGAATCTCTGTTCTACCTTGATTCGCAGGCCACCGGGGATATCTTCCGTCCCCGAAAAATCGGGGAAGCAAGGGTCCGCATTATCAGGAGCGGCAGTCCAACGGTCGCGCCTCCCTAGCGGATTCCCTGGATCTACAAACTGTATTTGTCCAACCTTATACATCGCTAGGGATTGAACCTGCTTAATCACCGTCGGCAACTGCGCCTCGATATCTCGTAGGCGCTCATGGGTCGTCCTGGGGAGGATCGGAAAATATTTCTTGATGTCGGGCCACACTCCGACGAGTATGAGCAGGAAGAAACCGAGCACCAGATCAAACAGGAAATGGCCGTTAAGCCACATCCACAGGCCGCTCCATAGCTCGACGGTGAACTTCACCAGATGAAGGCCTTCTAACATTGCCTTTCCCACAAGGAACCATCCTGGCAGGCTGTATGGGGATGCGAATCGACGGAATCGGGACATTCCCATAGCCTAGGACCGCTGAAGATCAAGAGCAAGTGGTCCGAATATTGCAATCTGCAATCAACGCACATTTCAGCCACTACCCGCTCGGCCGTGGCCCGCCGGCCCAGCGGCCAACCAAGCCTCAGGTGCGGACGCTACACAGTGATTCCGTAATCGCGTACCCGGCAGGGGCCGAAGGTCATTGATTCGCAGTGCCTTTCCCAGGGGATGCCCGTTTGGGGCATTTTTGCAAATCTCAAATAGCTCTTGACTTGGCCTGA
>JBEKSR010000158.1:0-11628 GCA_049516835.1 Bryobacteraceae bacterium
TCGGGTCACGGGGCCTCACAGGTGTGCGGGAAGCAGCGAAGAAAGACAAGGGTCTTCGTGCACCCTTATCCTTTGGAGCGGTTTTGCGCCAATCATCCGCGATAAGAACCGTGTGCGCTAATAAGCGCCCGCACGGGTCCGTGCGGGGGGTGCCGGGCAACCGGCATCCCTACCGCGACCCCTGAACCCGCTGCAAAGCCCGCCCGACCTAGTTCTCTTTCTTCCGGTGCATCCGGATCAGCGATTCCACGTTGTCGCCGCAGGCGAATTCGACGGACCGGTCTTTCACACGGTTCACCAGCTCCAACTCCGGCATGTGGTACACCCAAACCGTGCTGTAGTCCGATTTCTGAAGCATATTGCTCTTGCCGACGATCTCAACCAGTTCGTTTCCGGCGAAGAATCTTAAAATGTCGTGGTCGATCCAGCCGGACGGCTGAAGGGGGAAATCCGGAGAGGGCGAGAGGGACAGATAAGACTCTCCGCGGCCCGGCAAATAGACCATCAATCCCCCTCCCCTCATCCAGGTATTCCGCTCTTCGACGATGGTCTTGCCATTGATGGCCACGCGGACGTTCTCCAGGGAAAACCGCTCGCCGGAGGGTTCCGCTGCGACGCGCGCCGGCGGCCGGTCGCCCGACACCTTCAGAACGTCGTAAATCCTCTCTCCCGTTACGGGGTGATACAGAATATCCACTTCCACGGCATCGCCTGTCCGCAGCGGCGGAAACTCGCGGACGCCCGAGAGGGTTGGGATATCCAACCATTTGCCCAGCCCGCCCACCTTGATCTTATCCGTATCGACCGGCTTAATGCGAATCGCGAACGTGCCCTGGCCGGCTTTCCGGGCCTCAATGTCATAACCAAGAAGCAACGCGCCCCGCTGGTCGAATATCAAGCGATGAAAGTCATAGCCCGCGGGAACCACCTCCGAGCCGCTAGTTGAGACAGGCAGGTTCGCACCCGTCGATTCGGTACGGATATCGAGACCTGTGCCATCGCCAAACCAAACCTTCAGTCCGCCCGGCGAGTTGGTTTGGGCGATGGCGGCAGCGGCCATCGCCAGAATAACTATCGATTTGCAGTTCATTGTTTCCATCCTCCCGATCGGATGACGCGTGTCGCGCCATCTGGCAAAGGCCTGAAGCCAGCGGATTCAATCCGCGTCATGTATCCCTCACCCGCCGGCGTCACTGTCGCAGGTTGCGGCGCAGACGAGTGCGGCCGGAACTGGAGCCACAGCACAGGCGCCAGCAACAGCAGCAACATCGCCGCCAGCACCGGGACGGGGATGGTCACTCGCGCGGACCAGATGCGCCGCCACAGCGACGGATGGTGTACCGGCCGGTAGGCCGCGCGAACACGAGCGTCCACGGCGGACGACGGTTCCGGGGCCTCCCACTCCCGCAAGACCGAATTCAGCGGATCGTGTTCCTTCATAGCATCTCCTTCAAGCGCGGGTTGCCATCAGCGGAGCCAATCGGCGTCGCAGAGTTTCCCGCGCGCGGTGCAGACGAGCCTTGACAGCGCCGACTTCAATTCCCGCGACTTCGGCGATCTCTTCGAGCGAAAGCTCCTCATACTCGAAGAGGATGAGCGCTTCGCGCTGGAAGGGCGGCAGCGCCAGGACGGCTCGCGCCACAACCTCGGACCGCTCGGCGGAAAGCAGGTTCTCCAGCGGGTCGAGATCGGCTTCCGTATCCTCCAGTTCCTCGGACTCGCGCTCGACCAAGCGAATTCGTTTCAGAGCCAGGTTGCGCGTGATCCCGACAGAAGCCGGAAATCGTCGTCGGGCGTCTCGTCCACACTATATACTTGCGCCGGGCCGCTGAAAGGATACGGGCGTGAACGCCATGGAGTCCGCGAAAGTGTCTTGAAACGCGGGGTCGGCCGCCAGCTCCACATGCCTGGTGAGGGCGCACAAACGCGCCAGCAGGGCGTCGCGATGCGTGGGGGTCAGGAGCAACATTCGAGCGCCTCTAAGCGCGCTGTTGCCAACCGGCTGGATGGCGACATCCTGAGGGAGCAGTCCGATGGCGCGGGCGGCGGCTTCCTTGATGTAATTGCCGAAAGCGCCCGCCAGCCAAAGGGACCGGGGTGGCGCGCCGGCGTGCTGCCGGTGCAGAATCTTCAAGCCGGCGGCCATGGCGCCCTTGGCGAGCTGGAGTTCCCGGATGTCGCCCTGCGTCAGCGAGACGCTTTCGGTGAGGCGCAAGGTCTTGGCGCCGCCGGCGAGGCGGCCATTGGGAAGGATTTGGCCGAGTTCCAGGGCGCAGGCAGCGGCGTCCACCAGGCCGCTGCCGCAAATGCCGCGCGCCGCCTGGCCACCCAGCACATGGCATTCGTACGCGCCGTCGTGCACGCGCACCGCGTCGATGGCGCCGGCGCGGGCGGTCATCCCCGCGCTGATCCTGCCGCCTTCGAAAGCGGGTCCTGCGGCCGTGGATGCGCACAGGATACCGTGGCGGCTGCCGAGCACAATCTCGCCATTGGTGCCGATGTCGAACAGGGCGTGAGTAACGGACTGCTCGTGGAGGCGTGTGGCTACGATGCCGGCCAAGAGGTCGCTGCCTACGAAGCCGCCGAGGCAGGGCAGGAAGCGGACGGAGGGCAAGCTAAAGCATGCCCCACCCCAGGCAAGGTCCTGTGCGGTGAAGCGGCGCTCCGCCAGCTCGGGAGAGAGGAACGGCACCGCGGCCAGCGGCTTGACGCTGAGGCCGCAAAAGAGGTGGTGCATGGCGGTGTTGCCCGCAATGAGTACCTCTTCCAGAGCGCGGCCGCCGGCCAAGCGCGCCAGCATCTGGCCCAGAGTCTGCCGGATTGTGGAGGTCAATTCGCCGGGGCGGCGCAGGTCATACTGGATGCGGCTCATGACATCGGCGCCATGGCGCGCCTGGGGGTTGAGCGCCGTTTCGACGGCCAGCACGTCGCCCGTCGAGAGATCGACCATCTGCGCCACCAGCGTGGTGGTGCCCAGGTCGATGGCCGCGCCGAAACCATCGCGCGGTTCGAGCGGCGTCGCCTGCTCATCCGTGAGCACCGGCAGCGACCACTGGTCCACTTCCACCACGACGCTCTCGCGCGCCTCGGCGCAGCAGGCCAGGCGCCAGCCTTGGGCGATCTCCGCCTCGGACAAGGCCTGCCGCATGGTGGCCGTGACGGGGATGTGGCCGGAAAGGACGCGGATCTTGCACCCGCCGCAGGCGCTCTCGCCGCCGCAAGGGAACTCGACGCCTAATTCGAATAAGCGGTCGGCCAGGCTTCGATTTGGCTTGGGGTGGATCTCGAAATGCACGTAGCTACCCGATCTTCTTGGCGGCCAGCGCCCGAATGAATTCGGGAGTGGTGCCGCAGCAGCCGCCAATGAACGAAGCGCCGGCCTCGACGAGCGCCGGCAGATACGAGGCGAAGACGCCAGCCGGCGTACTGTAGACCACTGAGCCTTCCTGCATCTCCGGCAGACCGGCGTTGGGCTTGATCCAGACGGGCAGGGAACAGGCTGCTGCGAGCCTCTCGCAGACCGGCACGAAGCGCTCGATTCCCGCGCCGCAATTGGCGCCGACGGCATCGGCGCCGGCGGATTCCATGGCGCGCGCGGCCGCTTCGGGGGTGACGCCCATCATGGTGCGATCCTTGTTCTTCCCGCTGTCGAAGGCGAAAGAGACGATGACCGGAAGGCCGGTGGATTTGGCCGCGCTCAGGGCGAGCCCGGCCTCTTCGAGGTCGCTCATGGTCTCGATGAGTAGCGCGTCCGCGCCGGCTGCGGCGAGCGCAACGGCCTGCGCGGTGAACGCCGCGGCGACTTCCTCCCGCCCAACCTCGCCGCTCATGAGAAGCTTGCCGGTGGGCCCGATGGAGGCGAAGACCAGGGCCTTGCCGGCCGCCGCGCGCCTGGAGATTTCCACCCCGGCGCGGTTGATGGCGTCGAGTTGGCCGGCCAATCCGGCCTCCTCGAGCGTGATCCGGTTCGAACGGAACGTGTTGGTCAGAATCACCTGGCTTCCGGCTTCCACGTAAGCGCGGGCCACGGATTGCACTCGGCCGGGACGCTCCAGGTTCCAGGCGTCGGGCAGAGCGCCCGGCGCGAGGCCGAGGGCCAGCAATTGCGTGCCCCAGGCTCCGTCGGTGATCAGTGGACTTTCGGACAACCACTTCTGGAATTCACTCATATTCTCCTCCGGTTACGATTGAACGATGCGGGTGGCGAAACGCGCCCGCGGCGCTGGATTGGCGGCGCGCAGCAGAATGCGATACAGGCGCTCGCCCCAAGTGGAGCGGAGCCGCGCGTCCTCCAGGCGGATCTCTTCCACCACCGGCGTGAAGGCAGCGCCGTCGTAGAGCACCTCCACGGTATTCCCCGAAGCGACCGCCAGGGAAAGTCGCCCCGGCCCTTCCTGGGTGACACGGCACGGCGTCATCAGGGTGAGGGTGACCAGTTTGGCGGCTTTCTGCAACGAGTAGTCGTCCGCAACTTCGATTTCATTGGCGGCGCGATTGAGCCGCAGGGTGCGCTTCCAGCTTTCCAGGTTGGCTTCCTTGGGGTACGCCGTGGCAAGATTCAGACGGAATTCGGCCGCGCTGTCATCGGCATGGTACCCGACGTCGCTGGCGGCGAACTCGCGGCCGGCGGACTGCATGACGCCATCGATGGTGGGGCAGTTGTGATAGGCCGACTGCATGGTCCAGATCTCGTAGCGCTTCGAGCTAAAGGTCTGGGCGGTGTAGGTCTCGACTCCGACATCGATGATGGCGGGCAGGCCATTGGAGTAGACCATGAAGTTGCCTACATCGTTATGATTATGGCTCTCGGCGTTGTGGCCGCCCTGGGCAGCCAGGTAGAGACCGCGCGGAGATCCCTCCTGGAGGCGCGCGGCCATGACCTGGATTCCGGGCAGCCACACATCGCGGAACAGGGCCTGGGAGCGCGGCGCTTTTCGCAGCGCGGCAAGATTGAATAGCGCCGGCAACTGGCGGCCGATGCTGTCGCCGGGGAGACCGCTTTCATTGCCGAGGAAGGCGGCGAAAGCGCCGTGCGCCATCATGGTTTCATCTCCCACGCGCTTGCCGAACCGATAGATCAAGTCTCCGTTGGGGCGTACGCGCGCGGGGGCGTCGGCGAAATTGGTGCACCACTCGTTGTGGATATGGGCGCGGCAGATGTAGAGGCCGATTTGGCGGACCAGCGGGAGCTGGAACCCGATGCCGAGCAGTTCGAGGCAATCGAACAGGGATGCGCCGGCGCGGCCCCAGTAGCTGGGGCCTTCGTCGCAGCCGCCATCGTCGTAATAGCCGCTCAGGAAATTGTCGAGGCAGCGGAGAATCTTCGACACCGCGGCCTGGCGCCGCTTCTCGTCGCGCTCCAGCAGCAGTGCGGCGGTGAGCCAGTTCGAGCAGATCCAGGGATTCCAATTGTTGGGGGGACGGCCCGAGAAGCCCATCCAACTGAAGTCGTCGCGCGCGAGGCAGGGCGTGAGGATGCGGCGATCCGTCTCCAGACGGATGCGCTCGGGCAGGAGCGGCGAGACGCGGTTGAGCTGCGGCCCGAGGAGGTAGAGAGTCCAGGCCAGCAGACTGGCTGTCTCGGCCGAGAAAAGCTCGACGATAGGCTCGGCAACGTCGGGCAGGCCGACGCCGGCCTTTTGCGCTCCCAGGTGTGCGGGCACGCCCCAGAAAGTCTCTTCGCATGTGAGCCAGACGCCGTTGACGATTTCGTCGATGAAGCGCCCTTTGCCTTCCAGGCACTCGGCGATTACGAGTTGTTGCAACTTGTTGCGGCGGCGGTCGCGGATGTTTTCGAAGCGGGAGCGGTTGCCGTTGCGCGCGTATTCGAGGAAGACCGTGGCCGGAAGGGCGTCCCACGGAGTTTTCAGTTGCTTCTCGCCGGATGCGAGGAGCGCGGCGGAAGCATCGGCGGGGAGCGCATCCCAGGCCGTGCGCTCGGCAGCCGTGGGGAAGGGGTGAAAATGATCGGGCAGTTTGTCGGGAGTCCAGAGGGGGCCGAGCAGGTTGCGCCGGTGCTCGGGCTGCGCCGCCAGCAGGGCGGGGCTCGCCAGGAAGGTACGTCGGGTGAAGCGGGGCATCACGTATTGTTGTAGCGAGTTGTGGGGCAGATTGGCAATCTGCGGCGGGTTGGCAACCCACCAGTTGCGCCGGTAGACAACCGGCGCGCAGGATGCCATCCTGCCCCACGATGCCTGTTAGAATTGTCCTCCACACCATGAACACAGACAAGAAGGGCCTCTTCGTACGAGATGACGGCATCAACCTGATGTACACGTTCATCCTGGTGAGCTCGTTGTTTCTCCTGTGGGGAGTCTGCAACGGGATGATCGACGTGATGGACAAGCACTTCCAGGAGGAGTTGAGCCTGACCAAATCGCAATCCGCCTGGGTGCAGTTCGCACACTACCTGGGCTACTTCATGATGTCAATACCCGCGGGCTGGCTGGCGAGCAAGCTCGGGTACAAAATCGGAATCATTGCCGGTCTCCTGATTGTGGCGTTGGGCGGATTCTGGTTCATCCCGGCCACCCATATCAGCGACCTGGTCCATGTAGGGCGGGTATCGCCCAACCTCGCGTTCGTCGCCTTTCTGGTAGGCGTTTGCGCCATCGCCAGCGGGCTCACGTTTCTGGAAACGGTCGCCAATCCCTATACGACCGTGCTGGGCGATGCGCGCTATGCGGCCACGCGCATCAACCTGGCCCAATCCTGCAACGGTGTCGGCTGGATTTGTGGTCCCATCATCGGCAGCGTGTTCTTCTATTCCAAGGACACCCTGGGCCGCAGCACCGGCAGCCAGACGCTCTACATTCCCTACGTGGCAATCGCCGTCGTGGTCATCGTTCTGGCCGCCATTTTCTCGCTTGCCAAGGTTCCCGACATTAAAACCGAGGACGACTATCACTTGGATGACTCCGCGCCGGGGGCTTCGCATTCCATCTGGCAGCACCCGCACTTTGTGATGGCGGTCGCGGCCCAGTTCTTCTACGTCGCCGCCCAAGCCGGCATTTTCAGCTTCTTCATTAACTACATGACCGCCGAAGTTCCCGCCATCCCCGTCTCATGGGGGTCAGCGATGACTAAGTTGTCAGTCCACTCCGGGTTCTTACAGAACTGGCTTTCTGGTTGGTTCGAAGCTAATAAGTCCGGGATTCTCGCCATGAGCGACAAAGGCGCTTCGAACCTGGCGTCGCTGGGCTTCGTGTGCTTCCTGATAGGGCGTTTTACCGGGGCCGGTTTGCTAAAGAAATTCTCCGCGCATAAGATCCTCGGTCTCTATAGTGTGCTGAATGTTGCCGCGACTTTCCTGGTTTTCTGCAAGCTGGGCTGGCTGTCGGTGGCTTGTGTGTTCCTGAGTTACTTCTTCATGTCCATCATGTTCCCGACTATCTTCGCGCTGGGGATTTTCGGCCTGGGCGTCCGGGCGAAAAGGGCATCCTCCTATATTGTGATGGCCATCATGGGCGGCGCCATCCTGCCCAAACTCATGGGCTACGTGGCCGACAAATTCGACATGTCCCGTGGTTTCATCGTGCCGATGTTCTGCTTCGCTTTCGTCGCGTTCTACGGCTTCAACTGGCCGAGATTCGCGAAGGCGGAGTCATTGCACGGAGTCAGGGCCGGCGCGGGCCACTAAAGTTCCACGCGATTGTTGCGCAGGGTGATTTCGGGATCGCTGCCGCTCATTTCCACGGTGACGGCGCTTCCATGCCAATCGGCGTCGGCGGGAAGATCCAGGGCCGCGTCGGCGGTCTTCGGCATCAGGTCGGACGGCGCTTTCAACGGCGGCACGCTGGCCGTCGCAAGCACGCGGCCTGCGCGGTCGCGCAGAACCACGCGCGATGCCGGTGCGTCCACCGCGCCCAGGCTGTGCACCTTGACGGTCATGCGGCTGCCCTCGACGCGAACGTCCTCGGGGTCGATCCCCAGGTCAGGCCGCGACCAGTAGGGCACGCCTTTGGTAACCAGCTTCAGCTCGATCGCGGTGGTGGTGCGCGGATTGAAGGTGACCTCGACATCCCGGCCGCGCTCGAAATCGATGGTGCGGGTGGTGGAGTCCTGCGTCATCTCCCACTTGCCGGGTTCGATTTCCCATCCGGTCATCAGCGCTTTCACGGGCGTTTGGTCGAGGTTGTAGGCGATCAGCTTGATATGGTCGGGCGTCCCTTCGGAAACCGCCACGGCGACGCTCTGGTCGCTGGCGGGCGCCTGGAATTTCCAGCTCAGCACGTGTCCCGGATAGGGGTAGTTGCGGACGAGCGCGATTCCACCCAGCCGCGCGCGCTGCAACTCGGCATTGCCCACTTCGACGCGGTCGATCCACAGGCTGCCCTCGGTGTTGATGTACTCCCGCACCGCCGCGGCTTCGATCTGGCCGGCGTAAAGCTGCTCGAGGTAGTGCAGGTCGCCGGTCAGTTGCCAGGCGAAATGGACGCCGGCCTGGGCGGAGCGCTGCGCGGTGGAAGCGAAGACCTGCGTACCCCACGTGTCCTTCACCTTGAGCAGGTCGAGACCGTCGGCGGTGAGGCTCGCCAGGATCGCCGGCCCCTCATCCCGAAGCGGCTGGAGGTACTTGGAGTCGCCGGTCCATTTGTAGGCTGCCCAGAAGACGTACCAGTCGATGCCCAGCGGGCTTGCCTTATCCTCGTCCGTGCGGAAATTGATGACGTTGTGGATGGAGTATCCGCCGTTGGCGTTGGGTTTGCGATGGGCCAGGAGGCCGTCGGCCAGGTCCAGAATCAGCTTGCGGGTGGGAGGCGCGCCGTTGAACTGTACGAGCAGCGCTCCGGGCTGAAAGACCAGGAAAGAATAGGCCTTCTGCCATCCCCAGACGTCCTCTTCCGACATTTTGAGTCCATTGAAATAGTTGGTCTTGATATGGCGGTGCCCGGCCTGGTTCACTCCGGTGAGCCACTCGAGCTTGCGCGACGTTTCCATGGCGCGCTCGAGTTGTTTGGGGCTGCCGAAGTTCAGGATGAGCGCTTCTCCCAGCGTGGAAATGCCTTCCTCGTAGCTGTGCAGCTCGTCGGCCTGGATGGTGGAGAGGCCGTTGGTGAACATGTGCTGGTTGTAAAAAGCATCCAGCTCCCGGAGCAGGGAAGTCTGAATCTTCTCGGGATTGACGCCCATGAGCGCTGTTCCGGGCCAGGTGTTGGTGAGGTCGCCATCGTCGGAGAGCCCGCCGCCCAGCTCGCCGTCTTCGATTTGCCGGTTGTCGATGTACCAGTTGACGAAGCGCTTCAAGTAGTCCAGATCCTTCACCTGGCGGAAAGCCCACAGGGGCACGCCGGCGGGAGGAACGGGTTGCACGAACGGCGGCTTGGCCTGTTCCTTATTGGTGTCGTACCAGTAGTACAAGCCGGGGATATGATCGGGGTTGACGCGCAGCAGGTCGGTAATATCGGCGTCGAACCGCGCGAAATTGTTCAGGCGCTTGACGTTGACATGCTCCTCGACAATGTTGGAGTAGTTGTCGCGCACCTGGGTGAAGCGGTCGATTTCGTGTTCCGGGGCGGCGTCTTTCCAGGGCTTGAAAATGAGCCGCACCTCGGCGCCTTCGAGCGACGCCGGGGTGAAATCGGCGCCCGCGCCGGCGATGGTCAGCCAGATGCTCTTGTTGTTGGGCAGAATCCGGTCACGGGTGTCGAGCCAAAGAGTGTGCGGTTCTCCGGGCTTGACGGAGAAGGTGAAGTCGAGCATATCGCGCATGGGCCAGAGCGGGTCTTTCACCTGGATGTTGAGCGGGAAATATTCGCCGTGCGTGGTTTTGACGGGCAGGGCGGGCAGATCGATGGCGATTCCGTCGAGGCCGGCGTGCATGTTCTCCCAGCCGTAAGAGAACGCGTGGTTGTTAGGCACCTCGCGAAAATCCGCGGGGATTAGGATATGCAGCAGAGGCAGGCCGGCCTGGGCGGTCTTTCGCGGCGTCCGCGGAGCGGCGGCGGGGAGGGCCATCATGGTGATGCGCTCGTCGGGCGGGTAGCGGCCATCGATGAACCGGGTCAGCGGAATCAGACTGGGGTTGTCCGGCTCCGCGGCGGCGGTCAGCCGGTATCTCAGTTGCGCGATGCCATCGGGCTCCTTGCCAGGGTGCACGTAATAGGCCGCAAGCTCGCCAATGGGCGTCTCCTGCTCGACGTTGGTGAAGCGGATCTTCTGGCCGGTGATGGGATTATCGAACCGGTGGAATGTCTTCTCCTGACCTTGGGGCCGCTCGAAGAGGCTTTTTTCGACGTTCGCCCGCTTCTCCATGTCGAAGCTCAGTAGGGTCATATTCCCCCAGGCGCCGCCCGCGATTTCCAGGTGGTTCCAGGGTTCCTCGGGCATGAAGAAGGTGATGACTTTGCCGGAGAGCGAGTAACAGTCCCAATCCGGGAGTTGGAAATAGTCGTTGCGGCCGGGCAGCCGGGAGCGATTATATACGCCCGGCCAGGTGGTCTGGCGGATGCCGTCGGTGGCCCTCCACCACCACCGCTTCAGATCGTAGGCGTCGTGTATTTCCACCTTGCGGACCGTGGTGTAGCGTTCCGCGAGCGGCGGGGGGACATCGCCGGGGCGGTTCCAGCCATAGCGGAACCACCACTCCTGCCGCCAGTCTTTGGACGACAGGTTGCGCGCCAGCGCTGGAATGTCGCGGGGGATCTGGTTGTGCGCGAGAGCGGCGATGTTGTCGTCGGAAAGCATGCGGTCGTAGATGCGGATTTCGTCGATATCGCCGCCACGGTCGAAATTGTAGGCGCTCTGCACCTGCACGGGGTTGATGGCGCGGGAGTGCGGCCCGAACTGGTCCAGGGTGGCATTGAACATGCCGGTGGCCGCCGCCTCCGCCACGAACTTGCCATTCACGTAGAAGCGAATGCCGCGGGTTTCGTCCCAGGCCAGCGCCAGGTGCACCCATTCCTCGGGTTTGGGAAATGCCGGCATGGCGTAGGAGACGCGGGTGCGCCCGAGGTTGATGTCGGTAACAAAGGCGTCGAAGCCGGGTTTGCCGTTGTAGTCGATGCGCAGCCACACCATGTCCCAACTGGAGTGGTCGCCGTAACCCACGCGAAACACCGGAAATGGGGTCGGCCCGACCACGTCGCGCGAGCGCCAGTAGAAGGAGAGCGTGCCGCGCTGCGCATAGATGTTGCCGGCAGCCCAGTAGGAGAGATTCTCCAGATCGCCGCACTGGAAATACGGCCCCTTGGGACCACCGGGGAGCACCTTGACCTCGTCATTCCAGAAATTCGGCGCGGGGTTGCCGCCCGCCGCGTAGTCGGCCTGAAGCCCGTGGTCACCGGAAAGATAGAACAGCAAACCCGGTTCCGGCGCCGGCTGGCTCTGAGCGATGGCCGCCAGCGCGACGCAAAGGATCAAAATGGCGCTTCTTGTCATGAAATTGGCCTGTCTCGGTTTTATGGTATATCGGCGCGCGCGGACCCGGGGGCCCGCGGACCCGGGGACTGACCGCTCTGTCCGCGCGGCGCAAAAGCGGCGCCTTGGGACAGAGTGGTCAGGCCCCTATAGATAACTGTATAAATAATGCAATAATAAGCACAGGAGGCAAATGCCTGTGCCAAGACCAAAGGGCAGCGCGGATCTGCTGTCAGACCGACGCCGGCGCGCATTGGCGTTGCTGAAATC
>JBEKSR010000159.1:0-11364 GCA_049516835.1 Bryobacteraceae bacterium
CCGGAGGGCACGGAGATGGTGATGCCGGGCGACACGGTGGACCTGAAGGTGGAGCTGATCACGCCGGTGGCCATGGACAAGGGGCTGCGCTTTGCGATACGCGAAGGCGGCCGCACGGTGGGTGCCGGCACGGTGACGGAAATCATTAAGTAGGCAGGAGCAAAACGGAATGGCTCGCGAGATCATCACGTTCCAGTGCACGGAGTGCAAGAACCGGAACTATTCTTCGACCAAGAACAAGAAATCCACTACGGAGCGCCTGGAGCTGAAGAAGTTCTGCCCGCACTGCCGGAAGCACCAGCTCCACAAGGAAATCAAGTAGAATGATGGTTGGCCCCCCGGTAGCCGGGGGGTGCGACCCAGGGGCGTAGGTTTAACGGCAGACCAGCGGTCTCCAAAACCGCGAGTGGGGGTTCGAATCCCTCCGCCCCTGCCAACCACCCCGCATACAGTTGGGAGTAAGAGATTTATGGCCGATGATGCAAAGAATTGGTTTGAGGGCACGAAGGACTACATCAACGAGCTGAGGCTCGAGATGCGGCGCGTGACTTGGCCCAACCGCAAGCAGGTGCGGGGCACCACCTTGGTGGTGATTTTTTCCGTGTTTCTCTTCGCGGGGTATTTCGAGATAGTGGACTCGATCCTGTCGAGGGGCGTCACGGCGATCTTTCGGGTTTTTACGAAGTAGACGCATATGGAAGCCGAAGAGAACGTTCCTCTCGACGAGCAGCCGGCAGCCGAAACCGCGGCGGACGAAGCGGAAGCGCCGTCCGAAGTTTTGCCCGTCGAGGAGACTGAACCCGAAGCCGTCGAACCACAGGCCGTCGAGGAGCCTGCACCTGAAGTCCTCGAACCACAGGCCGCCGAAGAGCCTGTGCCCGAAGCCGTCGAGCCCCCGGCCGTGCCGCCGCCCGCTCCGGCTTACGATGAGTCGTCTCCCAGGAAGTGGTTCATCATCCACACCTATTCGGGGTTCGAGCACAAGGTGCAGGAATCGCTGCGCACGCGCTCGGAGGCCTTCGGGTTTGCCGACAAGATCGGACAGATCCTGATTCCGACCGAAGAAGTGGTGGAGATGCGCGGCGGCAAGAAAGTCACCA
Source organism: Bryobacteraceae bacterium (assembly GCA_049516835.1). Classification (GTDB taxonomy): domain Bacteria; phylum Acidobacteriota; class Terriglobia; order Bryobacterales; family Bryobacteraceae; genus Fen-178. The sequence goes on from JBEKSR010000159.1 coordinate 1,101, forward strand.
GCAAGCGGTTGGTCTATCCGGGATACGTGCTGGTGGAAATGGAAATGAACGACGAGCTGTGGCACGCGGTGAAGAACACGCCGCGGGTGACGGGCTTCGTGGGCGGCGGGAACGCGCCGGTGCCGCTGAGCGCGGACGAAGTGAACCAGATTCTGTACCGCCAGGCGACGGCGGCGGAGCGGCCGCGTCCCAAGACGACGTTCGAGAAGAACGATTCGGTGCGCATCACCGACGGTCCGTTCGCCAACTTCTCCGGCAAGGTGGACGAGGTCAACCCCGAGCGCGGCACGCTGCGCGTGATGGTCACGATTTTCGGCCGCGCCACGCCGGTGGAGCTGGAGTTTCTGCAAGTCGAAAAGGTTTAACGCGCGCCCCTGCGCGCCAGAGGATTTCACGTATGGCAAAAAAAGTAACCGCTCAGGTGAAGCTGCAAATTCCAGCCGGGAAGGCCACGCCGGCGCCTCCGGTGGGCACGGCTCTGGGACCGCAGGGCGTCAATATCATGGATTTCTGCAAGGCGTTCAACGCCAAGACGTCGGCCAAGGACCAGGAAGGCCTGATCATCCCCGTGGTGATCACCATCTATTCGGACCGCTCCTTCACCTTCATCACCAAGACGCCGCCGGTGCCGGTGCTCATCAAGCGCGCCGTGAACCTGGCGAAGGGGTCGGCCGAGCCGCATAAGAACAAGGTGGGGAAGATCACGCAAGAGCAAGTGAAAGAGATTGCCAAGATCAAGATGCCGGATCTGAACTGTTTCGATCTGGAAGCGGCCATGCGCTCAGTGGCCGGCACCGCGCGCAGCATGGGCGTGGACGTAGTTTAGAGTTTCCGCAGTTTGACTCCAGCTTCGCGGTTTGAAAAAATGGAGTCGTCACCCAATTGTGCGGATGTGGCGGAATTGGCAGACGCGCATGGTTCAGGTCCATGTACCCGCAAGGGTGTGAAGGTTCAAGTCCTTTCATCCGCACCAAAAACGATTGCCGCAGTTTCCTTTGCGGTCCATGCGGCATCAAATTCAGCGACCGCTTTGGTGTGCGCCACGATACCCGCCCGGTCCAATGCTGCGTCCACGGTTCGGCACGAGCACACTCTCCAACTCTTTTCCGCTGTTCATCAGACACCTGGTTTATCGCGCGTCAGACGTGGATCGTCTGTTTTCGCCTTCCACCGGCCAGTCGTCTCCACGCAATGTCATCGTCCGGGTCGGGCAATGCTTCCAGCGGTGTCCGTTTGCCGGAAGCGGCCCGGTCAAAGAACTCCCAGAACCGTTGGCTGTTGGACAGGATCAGAGTTTCCAAGTCCGTGTTATCATCGATCGGGATCAGCAAAGCTGCACTCTTGCCATTCTTTGTCACGACCACTGGGCCGGTTTCAGGCAGAGATTCAATCACTTCGCTAAAGTTATTCTTGACCTCCCGTAAACTTTCGATTCTCATAGCTCGAACTCCTCACCTTCGATGACTAACTTGTTGTTTCGTTTCTCACCGACCAAATTGACGACCACCAATTCGCCATTTTCCAACACGGTGTAGAACACCCGCCAGTTGTTCAGCCGAAGCTCCCGTTCCGCATGGTGCGATGGGCGCTTCAAGTGAAACTTGTTCCGGGTGACCTCCGACGGATCGTTGTCGATCAAGTGGGTTCTGATGCCTTCAAGGACGAACCTCCGGCGAACCTTGCCCATGCGAGAGAGGATTTTCACCGCCGAACTCGTGAACTCCACTCTTCGCTGCACGTTTTAGCTGTAGCACAATCGAGCTACGGAAGGCAAGGCGCCCTACACCGCTCGAAGCGAACTACAGCCGGTCCTGAAAATCCCGCCTAGCCCGAATTGCGCTACTCTGCCAGCAAGGAGAGCCGTTCATGCGATCGAAGAGCATCTTCTGGTACCTGCCGCCGCTAATGGCCCTGGCCGCGATTCCGGCGTTGCGCGCGCAGGATACCCGCAACGTCACCGAGCCCCGCTTCCCACCAGCGTGCGTCGTGCTGACCGCGCGGCTTTCCGCGGAGAAGGGAGTCTTGTCCGACGCGAGCGAACGGACGCCGGATACCGCGCGCATTCAAGACGCCATCGATCGTTGCCAACCGGGGAAGGCCGTCGAGTTGAAGCCATCCGGCGCCAGCAACATCTTTCTGGCCGGGCCGCTCCAGCTCAAGCCGGGGGTCACGCTCCTGGTCGATGGCGGCACTGCGCTGTTCGCCTCGCGAAATCCGCGCGACTACGACCTGGCGCCGGGGGGTTGCGGCATCGTGACTACCGGAGCGGGCGGCTGCCAGCCGATGATCACCGCCGATCGCGCGCCGGGGAGCGGCATCATGGGCGACGGAGCCATCGACGGCCGCGGCGGCGCCAGGCTGCTCGGACAGGATGTTACGTGGTGGGAACTGGCCCATACCGCCAAGGTTCTGGACCAGCGGCAGGCCGTCCCGCGGATGTTGGCGGTGAGGCAGTCGGATGACTTTATGCTGTACCGCATCACCCTCCGCAACTCGCCCAACTATCACGTGGGAGTCGCCGAGACCAACGGGTTCACCGCCTGGGGCGTCAAAATCCACACGCCAAAAACCGCGCGCAACACCGACGGCATCGACCCGTCCTCTTCCACCAACGTGACCATCGTCTACTGCGACATTGCCACCGGGGACGACAACGTCGCCATCAAGACGGGTCTTACTCCGGCCGCCCACATGACCATCGCCCACAACCATTTCTACTCGGGACACGGGATGTCGATCGGCAGCGGCACCAGCGGCGGGGTGAGCGCCGTCCGTGTGTCCGACCTGACGCTCGACGGCACCGATAATGGGATTCGCATCAAGTCCGACCGCAGCCGCGGCGGGCTGGTTCAGAACGTCTCTTACGAAAACGTATGCATGCGCGACGTGACTAATCCGATCACGGTGACCTCCTTGTACACCACTGCTCCCGGGAACCGGCTGCCGGTGTATCGGGACATTCTGTTGAAGGACGTGCACAGCGTGACGGCCGGCTGGGTTACGTTCCTGGGCCTGGATGCGGAGCACAAGATGGGGGTGACCCTCGACAACGTGACGGTGGATGGGCTGCGGCCGAGCGAGGTCCGGGTGGAGAACGCGGAGATCCGCGGCGTCGTGGCGGCGGATTCGGCGGCCGGCCAGGGCGCGCCACTCGCTTGCCAGGGACGCTTCGTGGCATTTCCGGCGATCCCCGGTGCGTCGGAGGCCGCTGTCACCGCGATGCCGGAGGATAAGACTCTCTACGTTGCGGCGTCCGGCACCGGCGACTACTACTCCATCCAGCGGGCCATCGACGTGGCGCCTCCCGAGGGCGGCGTCGTTTCGATCGCTCCCGGAGTCTATCGCGAAGTCTTGAAGATCACGAAGCCGAACATACGGTTGCGGAGCCCCTACACGGACCCGAAGAAAACCGTGATCGTATTCGATAAGAGCGCCGGCATGGCGGGGGGCACGTTCAACTCCGCCACCGTGGAAGTGCGCGCGGACAACTTCAGCGCGGAGAACCTGACCTTCGCCAACGACTTCAATGCCACGCATCCACAGGAGCCGCAGGGGTCGCAAGCCCTGGCGCTTCTGGTCACCGGCGATCGCGCGGTTTTCCGCAACATGCGCTTTCTGGGAAACCAGGACACGTTGTATGCGGCCAGCAAGAGTTGCACGCCTCCGAACGGGCAGTCCTGCACGCCCGCCCGGCAGTATTTTTCCGATTCCTACATCGAGGGCAACGTCGATTTCATTTTCGGAGACGGGAAAGCGGTGTTCGAAAACTGCGAGATTCATAGCACGGCGCACTCCATCGGTTATGTCACCGCGCAGGGCAAGCACTATCCGGACGAGGACAGCGGCTTCGTCTTCAACCACTGCAAGCTGACCGCGGCGGCGGGGGTGGACAACGTGTGGCTGGGACGCCCGTGGCGGCCATACGCCACGGTGGTATTCCTCAATACGGAAATGGGCGGACACATCGAGCCCGCCGGCTGGCGCGAGTGGCACCCCGGAGAGACTCACTCCATCGAGACCGCCTTCTACGCGGAATACAACTCATCCGGCCCCGGTGCGCACGCGGGCCAGCGCGACCCGCACACGAAACTGCTGACTGCGGCGGAGGCCGCCCGCTATGCAACCAAGAGCTTCCTGGCGGGCGCGGACGGCTGGGACCCGGCCGCCGTGCTGCATTAAGCGTGAGAAGCCGTGAAAAGACCGGTTGGCAGGCGAAAGCTCCTGCCCCACAAGAGCAGCGCGCCCCAGACGATCCATCCCAGCCCGCTGGCCGCGGCGGCCCACCAGAACAGCGGCGCCTCAAACCGCATGACAACCTGGTGCCTCCCGGCGGGCACCGGAAACCCGCGAAACGCCACGTTGGTGTAATAGATCGGCTGCGGCCGGCCATCCACGTAGGCCCGCCAGCCGGGGTAGTGCGTCTCCGAGGTCACCAGGTACGCGGGGCGTTGGCTCTCCACCGAGAGCCGTACTTGCTGCAAACCATACTCCGACACCGAGACCATCCCCGCCGGCTCGCCCGCCGGAGGCGGAGGCCCCGGCCCGCCCTCCACAATGGCTTCATGTTTCGGGTCGAAATCGGGGGACTTCAGCAGCGCCGCGGCTTCCTCCGGATTCTGCGCCGGCCGGAGCCGCGACACCAGGAAGAAGCGCGGCAGTACGGCCTGGTTTTCGTAAATGTAGCCACCGGGGATGGAGGTCAGCTCGCGGAAAGGGCTGCCCGCGAGCCGCCGGGCATCGAGGCGCGGGATCGTAATCACGAACTGCGTGTTCATCAGGCCGATCACCGGTGAACGCAGATCGTCGATTTGATAGTAGGCGCCCCAACGCTCGCCCTTGGCGAAGGCGAGCCTTGCCTGCATGGTGCGGTAAACGGCCATCACGTCCGCGCCATTGGCGGTGTAGATACGGGTGATGGGAGCGGTGGTAGACCACGCCAGGCCGGCATCCACGGTATCCACTCGGCTGGGGGGAGAGATGGCTCCCGTGAGTTCCAGCATGCGCTTCAGTGTCTCCGGGCGCCCGTCGATATGCGTGCGGCCCACGCCCGGTTCCGCGGCTAGCGGGTAAGCGTTCATGGGACGGCCGGAACTGACGGCGATCAAATCGGCCGCGGCGGCCACCGCCAGCACCCAGGCCAGCCGCCTGCCGGTCACCAGGCGATCGAGCGCGAGCGCCGCCAGCACCGCCAGGGACAGGCACAGCACGGCAGCGGAAGTCTCGGGGTGCAGACCGATTATGATTCTCAATGGGAGAAGGCTCAGAACCGTTCGGCCCACCCAGGTGGTGTCGCCCAGGGTCGCAAAGACGCCGCACAGCAGCAGGATGGCGAACACGCGGTTCAACCTTGACCAGCCAGCCAGCACCACGCCTGCCAGCCCGAACACCAGTCCCAGGATGCCGCAGTACAGATACATGTAGGTGAGATCGTCAGGCAGCTTGTATTGCGCCGGCTCGAAGACATGGTAGTAGTTGGGCCAGACCAGTGACACCAGGGCGGAGGCAGGCACGCCACCGCCCGAACCGAGATAATCGTAGCGGAACTGGGCCACGCTGAGGTTGTTCAGTTGATACGTGGGGGCCAGTTGCGCCAGGCTCAAGAGGACCGCGCAGACCGACGCCGCGGCGGTCATAAGGAGGACGGTAAGCCGTCCTCCATCGAAAATGGCTAGCAGCAGCCCGAAGAAGAAACAGGCCGCAACCACCATCGCGGTGGTTGGGGGGTTAGCCGCCAGAACACTCAATGCCAAGGCTGCCGCCAGGAGCAACGCCGCGCGCCAGCTCCGCTGCTTGTGCCAACGGTAAACGCACAACAGCGCAAATGGCAGCCATGCCGCGACATCCGTGATGCCCAAGTGCGAGGCGTGCGCCGCGAAAAAGCCGCCGAGCTGAAAAGTGGTGGCGCCAAAGTAGGCGGACGCCTTCTTTGCTCCCAACGCCCGCAACAGCAAGAAGCTGAAGATGCCGGCCAGCGCGACGTGCAAAACCACGGTCCACTCCAGCCAGTACAGCAGAGTATCGCGGCCGAAGACGAGGCCCAGCGCGGCCGCCACCGGCATGGCGGGATAGAGCGCCCCCGCCTGTATGTCCACCAGGCCCGGACGGCCGCAATAGGTGTACGGGTCCCACAAAGGAAGCAGGCCTTTCTCGAGGGAGTCTGCGTACAGGTAGGCGTAAGGAAGGTGCAAGCTGCGGAGGTCCCACGGAATCACATAGCCGGGCAGGAAGAGCGCATGCCGGAAAAACACCAGCGCTTGCAAGACGAGCAAGGCGATGGGGAAGTAGCGCTTCAACGCCGTAGTATAACCTGTCTATATGAACGCGCTACTGCTGCAGGACTACATGCGTCTGGAATTGGTCCGGATGCCGGCGCCGGAGGCCGGCCCGGAGGAGGTGCTGGTTCGAGTGCGGGCCTGCGGCATCTGCGGCAGCGACGTGCACGGCCTGGATGGCTCGACTGGGCGGCGCATCCCGCCTCTGGTGATGGGACACGAAGCGGCCGGCGAGATCGCCCAGACCGGCGCCGGCGTCCGCGACTGGCGCGTGGGGGAGCGGGTCACTTTCGATTCCACCATCTATTGCGGCCAGTGCTTCTATTGCGTCCGCGGCGAGCGAAACCTGTGCGAGAACCGGCAGGTTCTGGGTGTCTCCCCCGGCCCGTACCGCCGCCATGGCGCGTTCGCCGAATACGTGGTGGTCCCGCGCCGCATAGTGTACCGGCTTCCCGATAACCTCAGCTTCGAGCACGCCGCCATGATCGAAGCCGTGTCCGTGGCGGTGCATGCCGTGAGCCTTACGCCAGTGCGTCCGGGGGACACGGCGGTGGTGGTGGGCAGTGGGATGATCGGCCTTCTGGCGATCCAGGCGTTGCGCCATGCCGGCTGCGCGCGCGTGATCGCGGTCGATCCCGACCCGGCGCGCCTGGAGCTGGCGCGGCAGCTTGGCGCCGCGGGCGCCCTCAATCCGGGAACCGGAGACGCCGTGGCGGCCATTCGCGAAATGACGGAGGGCCGCGGCGCGGACGTGGCCGTCGAGTGCGTGGGCGCGGGCGAGCCGGTCCGCACCGCCATCGCCTGCGTGCGCAAGGGCGGCGCGGCGACGCTGGTGGGGAACCTGGAGCCGGCGGTCGAATTCCCTCTGCAGACCGTGGTGACGGGCCAACTGCGGCTTCAGGGGTCGTGCGCTTCGAGCGGCGAATACCCGGCCTCGATCGAGCTGATGTCCAAAGGCGCGATTCGGGTGGACCCGCTGATCAGCGCCGTGGCGCCCCTGGCCGAAGGACCGGCGTGGTTCGAGCGGTTGTACCGCCGCGAACCCAACCTTATGAAGGTAATCTTGAAACCCTGACCAGCCGCCGCGCGCGTTTGCGCCGGAGGGCGCCGGAACCGGCAAGCATGGCCACTCCGACAGCCAGAAACCCGAACATCCCCGGTTCAGGCGCCACCGACAGGGTGCCTTCAAGGATATCGTTGGCGCATTCCGCCGATGAGAATGAGATCCCGAGCTGGCCATTTTGAATCACGGACGCCACAAAGTCGGCGGGCACGGGGAATTGCAGCGTGACGGCGTAGAGCGCGTCGCTCACCCCGTTGCCGTAAGGGGCCACTTGAACTGGCTGACCGATGGTTTCCGGCGAGCCGCTGCCGCCCAGCCGGACGTCCTGGGTCCTGCGGTAGTAGTACCCGGTGTTGTGGATGATATCGTCGGCGGTCAGAAGCGTGGTATTGCCGCTGATCAGGTAGAGATCGTCCGCGGTGAACCCGCCGTGGCTGACCAAAGGAACTCCGTAGAGGTCGTGGCCTGGATCGCTGGGCGAGTAAAAGAACAGGTCGCCCACTGCCAGCAGAACCCCGTCGGTGAACGGTTGCAGGGTAATCCCGCCGCCATAGTTGAAGTAGATGGTGACCGTGGCCCAACCGCCCGCAATATCCACAGAGGCTTTCTGGATGTCGAAGAGGGCGGGATTACCAATCACGTCGCAACTGGTGAACGGCGGCGCGAGGCTATAATTGCAGCCGCCGGCCTGGGATTGGTTGAACGGATCGTAAATCGTGGTTGCCGGGCATGTGACGCATCCTAGCAGTAAGAACAGTATGGCGAACCTCATGTTCTGACAATAGCCAGGCGTGCTCCGGCGTGTAAGAGAACTTCCGTACTGAAGGGACCTTAGTAAGTTTGGCTGTTGGGAAACCCAGCGACTCGCGGATAGAGATGTTGGTGTCATCGATTCCATAATCGCCCGCGAAGCGGATGCGGACCAGTACCGCTGGTTCTGGCGCGTGTCCAGTACAATTGCCGCGAAACCGGGAAAAAATACCCCCGGTTCTACTTTCCGGCGCAAAGAGGGCGGCTGCGCCTCCGCAGTACGCGGGTGAACGTGATTGGCGCGCCGTCAACCTCATAGACACGGTGTCGCGGATGGAGTTAGACTGAGACGCCATGGGACCGATATGATGCTTCATAAAGATCTCGCGCGCCGAAATTTCTTGAAGACCGGCTTCCTCGCTGCTCCGGTGGCCTCCGCACTCGTCCGTCCCGGCATGGCCAAGGAAAAGGGACGGGCCTCCGCACCCGGCCCGTCGAAGCCCAAGCTCACCCTGAACGTCCGCGACTTCGGCGCCACCGGCGACGGCGCCACCAAGGACACCGCCGCCATCCAGCGGACCATCGATCGCTGCTGGGTTCTGGGCGGCGGCGAAGCGCTGGTTCCCGCCGGCAACTACCTCACGGGGGCCATCGCCCTCAGGTCCAACACCGTTCTCCGTCTCGACAAGGACGCCATCATCCGCGGGACCCCCGACTTCACCGACTATCCCGTCACCCAGGTCCGCTGGGAAGGCAAATGGATCCAGGGACGCCTGGGCCTCATCTACGCGCTGGATGCCGGCCACATCGGCGTCGTCGGGCCCGGCAAAATCATCGGCAACCCAGCCCTGAGCGGCCGGCCCAACGCCCAGAACCCCCTGCGCCACCCCTCTCTGATCGAGCCAATCGGCTGTCATGACGTCCGCTTCGAGGATTTCTCCACCGAGTACCACGTCATGTGGTGCCTGCACGCCACCTACTGCGAGAACGTGGTCTTCAAGAACCTCACCATCCGCAGCACCGGCGGCAATGCCGACGGCATCGATATCGATTCCTGCCAGCATGTCCTCATCGACGGTTGCGACATCTCGACCGGCGACGACTGCATCGCCATCAAGTCCGGCCGCGGCAGCGAAGCCTACGCCCTTCTGAAAACCACCGAAGACGTCCGCATCGCCAACTGCACCTTCGCCGACGCCATCTTCGCCTGCATCGGCATCGGCAGCGAGACCTCCGGCGGCATTCGCAACGTCCGCATCGAGCACTGCAAGTTCACCCACGCCCAGACCTACGCCATTTACATCAAGAGCCGCCCGGGCCGGGGCGCGTTCATCGAGGACATCGTTGCCAGCGACCTGGACGTTGCCGGCGCGCGCGGCGGGTTTCTCCGCTTCAACATTCTCAATAGCGGCATTCAGGACCAGGAGCCCGTGCCCGGCGACGAAGGCATCCCCACCATCAAGAACTTCCGGTTCTCAAACGTCCGCGTCACCGATTGCGCCATCCTGGTCGACGGAACCGGCATCCACCCTCACAAACCCCTCGAGGGTTTCTCGCTGGTCAACGTGACCGGCGCCTGTGCCAAGGGCATCTCCCTGGCCAACATCAAGAAGGCTGAGATCCGCAACATCAAGGTCACCGGCTATTCCGGCCCGCTGCTGAGTATCGTCAACGTGACCGGCAAGGGACTCGAAGGCGCCGCCACCATCGAGCCACCCAAGATCCCCGACCCGGTGCCGGCGCCCGCCAAGCCGTACGAACTCCGCTAAGGACCTGTCACGAAACGACCTGTCCACTTTCCGAGCCGCGACCGTCAGGGAGCGGTAGGCCTGAATACGGGGCCGTACTTCTGAACTTAACCCGCGTTTCTCACAGCGTCACGCCTCCGCCACCCGAATGGTCTGCGAAAACCTGGGGACTGACGGATGTGTCCCAAGGCGCGCGCCATCCCTGGCCAAACACCGTGTCGGCGCACCGCCGCGCGGACACATCCGTCAGTCCCCGGGTTTTCGCCCCTTTACGCAAACCCCCGGTCTCGGTGTGTGAGAAATGCGGGCTAGGCCCAATACTGTTCACTTCACGATTTTTATCGCCTTCTTGAGGTTGATCCGCGGCAGTGGTTTGGCATGCCGGGGACGAAGTGGAAAATTGCTCATCTTGCGCTTGACGCCTCGCAGAT
>JBEKSR010000160.1:0-11868 GCA_049516835.1 Bryobacteraceae bacterium
TCGTCGCGGCTCCACTTCCGGTCACCGACGTGGACCAGACCCGTCTCGAACGCCTTTCTCAACCTCGCCCGGGCCAGCCGCCTCCGGCTGCGCTCCTCCACCAGCCGTGCCAGGTACTCCCGCACCAGTTGATTCACGCCGGTCTGTCTGGTCTTCTCCATAACACCAGTGTGGCACGATATCCATTCAACCCTGCTCCCGGTACCACTCCAGCGTCCGTCGCAGGCCCTCTTCAAACGAGAACCGCGGAGCGTGGCCCAGGTCGCGCGCGGCCGCGGTGGTATCGGCTTGCGAGTCGCGCACGTCGCCCGCGCGCGGTGCGCCGTAGACGGCCGGAATAGTGACTCCCTCCATCTTCTGGAGCAGCGCCCATGCCTGGTTCAACGTGATCCGGCCGCCGTTGCCGCCGTTGTAGATCTGGCCTCAATGGAAGAGGTGTCGTTTAGAAATCGCGGTGCAATGCAGAACGGCGGGAGCGATGCTTCAGGATGATTCCGGCAAGGGCGCGCAACGCCTCATTGGCCTCCCTTGAACTTGGGAACGCAGCGGCAACATCGGGTTCCAGCACCACTACGGCGCTTCCCGCAGCATAACGCGACGCGTATTTGTTGGGGGAGGCGGCGCTGAAGTCATACTCCGGAAGAACCTCGTCGGCATCAGTCCGGCCAGTGGCCTTGCGTTTAATAGGTGACCTCTTCATAGTTTCTTCGTTCACGCCGTGTGGCACGCCGCGCGCTGATGATTCAAATGGCATCGCCCCGGTCCACGTACATCACTGCAAGCAAACCCATACCTTGCGAAAGACCCAGCAGCACCAACCGCTCTTCCTCAGCCGAATGACGCGGGTCGGCCACAATGCGGCCCAGCGGATCACCGAAGACCCTCGCCGCGTCCTCGAACGAGACTTTGTGTTTGGCCAGGTTTGCCGCGGCTTTTTGCCGGTCCCACTCGAACTCCAGCGCCAACTTCCATTATACTTGCACGACTGAGGATCGCCTGGACGAAACTCAGGTCTCTCTCAACGGTCATAGAGATCGTCGCGGCTCCACTTCCGGTCACCGACGTGGACCAGACCCGTCTCGAACGCCTTTCTCAACCTCGCCCGGGCCAGCCGCCTCCGGCTGCGCTCCTCCACCAGCCGTGCAAACGAGAAGCGCGGAGCGTAGCCCAGGTCGCGCGCGGCCGCGGTGGTGTCGGCTTGGGAGTCGCGCACGTCGCCCGCGCGCGGAGCGCCGTAGACGGCCGGAATACTGACTCCCTCCATCTTCTGTAGCAGCGCCCATGCCTGGTTCAACGTGATCCGGCCGCCGTTGCCGCCGTTGTAGAGCTGGCCTGAAATGTTGCCGGCGCGGGCGGCTTTCAGATTGAGCTCGGCTACATCCTCCACGTAGGTGAAGTCGCGCGACTGTTCGCCGTCGCCGAAAATCGTGGGCGAGCGCCGCTCCAGAATCGCCTTCATGAAGACCGAGAGCACGCCCGAATAGGGGCTGGAAGGGTCTTGCCGCGGGCCGTACACGTTGAAATAGCGCAACGCCACGGTTTCCAGACCGTGGACGCCCGAGAAAACCGCGCAGTAGTATTCGCCCACCAGCTTCTGCAATGCGTATGGCGACTTCGGGCGCGGCGTCATGGTCTCCACTTTGGGCAGCACTTCGGTGTCGCCGTAGGCGGAGGACGATGCGGCGTACACCACGCGGCCCGCTTTTCCCTCGTGAGCCGCGCGCAGCACGTTGAACGTGCCGCGGATGTTCACTTCGTGCGACGGCACGGGGTCGTCAATCGACCGCGGCACCGACGGAATGGCCGCTTCGTGGAATACCACCGCCGCCCCGCGGATGAGGGGCGCGATCTCCTCGTAGTTGCGGATGTCGGCGCGCTGGAAGTCGATCCGCCCGCGCACTTCCTCCAGATTCGATTCGCGCCCGGTCAGGAGATTGTCGATGACAACCACCGTCCCGGCGCCTTCGCGCAGCAGGCTGCGCACAATCGCGGAGCCGATAAACCCCGCGCCTCCCGTGACAACGTAGTGGCTCAACATGGCAGTTTGGCGATCTCCGATTCCAGGTGACGCAGAGACTCGTTGGCCAGCCGCTCGGCGCCGGGGGTAAAGTCGAAAGCTTCGAGCGATACCCAGCCCGCGTAGTTGCGGCGCCGCAGGGCCTCCAGGACCGGCTTGTAGTCGTAGGCGCCGGCCCCGCAGTGGCGCCCGTCCAACTCGTTTACGTGGACGTGGCGGATGTAGTCGAAGTAGCGCTCCACCAGCGCCGCGTGAGGCACGCTCTCGTCGATGGCGTTGTGCACGTCGAACATGGTCCGAATGTACGGGCTGCCGATCTCGCGCACCACGGCGACGGCTTCGTCGAGCGTCTCGACCACGTCGGATTGACTGGCCGGCAGCGCTTCCACCAGCACGCTGACCTGGCGATCGGCGGCGTGCGGCGCCACCCCGGTTAAGCCGTCGATGAAGTTGCGGGTGGCCGCGTCTCGCGTGATCCCGCCCGTGGTGGACCGCTGTTGGGGCGAGCCGAAGATCATCACGCCGTTGGCTCCCAGGTCCGCGCACAGGTCGATCAAATCGCGGATGTGATCCCAGCTTCGCTGGCGGAGCACGGGGTCCGGTCCGCTGACGTGCAACCCCTTGGGGCTGACCATCAGCCAATGCAAGCCCACGAAGCTCAATCCTTCGGATTGGATGATCTCGCGGTACTCCCGGCGTTCGGCCGCGGTGATATCCGCCGGCTTCTCGGCCAGGGTGAACGGCGCGATTTCGATGCCCGTGTAACCGGCCTTGCGGATCGCCTGGCACGTTTTGGCGAGCGGCCATCCCTCGAAGGCCTCGTTACACATCGCATGGCGGAAGCAGTGCGGCATGAACCACCAGTTTACGATGGCGCAATTCCGCCCTGCTACAGCGGGTCTCTGGCGGGGAGACCGGGCAGACTCGCGAAGTGGCGGTCATGCGTCCAAATCTCGCTGGCGCCCCCTTCGAAGGAGACCAGGGCAATCTGAAGATCGAAGATCCGGGGTCCTTGGATCTTCAGGTCGCTGGCGAGCCGCGCGAGCCGCTCCAGGAACCCGTCACGGGGATACAGCACCTTCGCTCCGGCTGCGCACAACTCGGCCAGGAAGGCCCGCGCTTCCTTTGCCTGCGACGGCCGGGGGGAGCTGGAAGGGTGCGTGACCACGGCCCAGAATTCAGCGGCGCAGAAGACGGGAATCGCCCAGCCCTTGGGGTTGCCGCAGGCCTTCTCGACGGCGCGCTGAGCCTGCCGGTGCTCCGGCAGGCCTGAACGGTGGGCATAAACCAGAAGATTGGTGTCAACCGCGATCATGGTGAAGCCATTCCATCATCCGGGCCCGATCGGCCATATCCAGACCCGGCGCCAGTCCTCCCTTGACCGTGACCCAGCGAATCCTCGGCCGGCGGCGGGCCGCGCGGCTTTCGCTCTCGCTCAGTTCCTTCCGCAAGCCGCGCTCCACCAGAGATCGGATCGTCGTTCTCCTCTCCGCCGCCAGCTTCTTCGCCGCGATGAGAATATCGTCCGGAAGATCGATCGTGGTCTTCATACAGCTTCCCATATTACCATATATATGGGTGAACGCCCTCAACGCACTTGCCCCGCCCACTGCGCCATGTCATCATGAGTGTCGATGAAATCGGCGGCTGGCCGGAACCTCATCGGGCGTCGTCTCTTCGTGATGGCGGCGGCCGCGATCGTCGCGCCGCGCGCCTTTCCCCTCGATCTGCCGCGGCCGACGGTCATCAGATGGAAAGCCTGAAACACAAAACCGATTCGCCTGGCCCGCAGTGTAGTCCAGCGCGCCGGGACCTTCGGTTCCACCCCGTCAAACAGCACGCGCCCTTGCGTGGGGCGATCCAACCCGCCGGCCAGGTAGAGCAAAGTGGATTTCCCGCTCCCACTGGGGCCCGTGATGGCGAGATAATCCCCGCGCTCGATGGAAAGCGTCAGGCCCCGCAACGCCACCACCTGTCCGCGAGGGTAGGTTCTCCAGACGCCATCCAGCAGTATCAGGCTTCCTGGCATCGAGACCCAGTGTATCAACGCTGGCTGCTTCCAGGATACCATCGCCGAACGCCTTTCGATTCGTGCTAGAATTCAGCGCGAGGAGGAATTAGGTACTGCTATATGCGAAGACCAGCCTATCTCACCGTATTCGGTCTACTCCTGCTCGCGACCGCCGACGCCGCTGAGCAGCAGGCCAAACTACCGGGACAGGGCGCGGACGCCTGCGCGCTCGTGTCCAAAGCCGAAATCGAACAGACACTCGGCGTCAAGTTGGGGGATGGAGAGAAGAACCCCAGCCTGCAGACCCCGGGGGTTGTGTCCACCTGCGACTACAAGACTTCCGACTTCGGCCAAGTCATAATCGTCATTCGGCGCAGGCAGATCAAATACGAGGGAACGGCGACCGTGGAATCCAAGAAGCTGGACGTGAAGCAGGGGCACATCCCAGGCCTCGGCAGAGATGCATTCTTAACCGAGACGGCCGGCATGGCATGGTCGTTGAGCATTTTCCGCGGAGACTACGACTTTATCGGCGTGTCCGTTATCGGCGTCACGCCCACGGCGCCGGCCTCTGCCGCCATCGAGAAGCTGGGGCGCATGGTGCTGGATCGTTGGAAGTAAGGGCTCCCCGCGCCACGAGCCTCGAGTGCCTGCTCGTCGCCGATGACCTCACCGGCGCCTGTGACGCCGCGGTGCACTTTGCGCGGCGCGGGTACCGGACCCACGTTCGCCTGGATTCCCATGGCGAAGAAGCCAGCGTGCTGGCCATCAGCGCCGAGAGCCGCCATCTGAGCGCGGCCGAGCTTCGCCCAGTCATGGACGAGCTGGCCCGACGGCTTCCGGTGGCTCGGGCGCGCATTTTGTTCAAGAAGATCGATTCTACTTTGCGCGGCAATGTGGGAGCGGAGATCGCCGCCGCGCTAACCGCGTTCGGTTGCGAGGCGGCCGTGATTACGCCCGCATTTCCGGCCATGGGCCGAACCGTCGAAGGGGGCTATTTGCGAGTGGAAGGCGCGGAGCCCATCGGTCTCGCCGCGCGCCTGGGTTTGGACACCTGCGCGCACGTACAGCCGGGAATGGTTTTCGCCGCCATCGAGGCCGGCGCCCGCTTCATTTCCGTTGATGCCGCGTGCGACCGCGACCTGGACGCCATTGCGCTTGCCGGTCTTGCATCGGGGCGGCGGATTCTCTGGGCCGGCTCAGCGGGCCTGGCCGCCGCGCTTTCCCGCACGTTGCCGTGGGCAGGTCGGAGACCTGCCCCACGGCCGGCCTCTTCCGTGCTCTTCTGCATCGGCTCCGATCACCCCGTCACGGTCGAGCAACAGCGCCGCCTGCTGGCTCTCGGCCGCGGCGAGCACGTGGTTCTCAACCTTTCGGTGCGGCAAACATCCGTGGAACGCGTGCGCGAACTGGTCGGCAACGCCGCGGGCGCCGCCACCGCGCTGGTGCTCTCGGGCGGAGATACGGCGTCGCTAGTGTGCCGCGCGCTCGGCGTGCGCGGCATCGTGCTCGCGGACGAAATCGTTCCCGGCATACCGTGGGGTTATCTGTGCGGCGGCGCCTTCGATCAGTCGCGCGTGGCCACCAAGTCGGGCGGATTCGGCGCTCCTCATGCTCTAATCCAAGTAGCGGACTTCTTTACATGCCCCAAACCATAGACCAACTTCCCACCATCGCGCTCACCATGGGCGACCCCGCCGGGGTCGGCCCGGAGATTGTGCTCAAGGCGCTGGCCGATCCGGAGGTGGCGCGGCTGGCCACCTGGATCGTGGTGGGCGACTCGCGGATTCTCGAGATGGCGGGGCGCGCCACCGGCCTCCGGCTCGCCTCGGCGCTGCTGCTGGATGCCCCTGCTTTGGGCGGCGTCGAAGATTTTTCCTTTGGCCGCCTGGAGGCGCGCTGCGGCCAGGCCGCGGTCGAGTACGTCCGGCTCGCCGCCGAAATGTGCCTGCGTGGGGCGGCGGATGCCATGGTCACGGCGCCTCTGAACAAGGAGGCAGTCGCGCTTTCGGGCCGCCCGTTCTCCGGGCACACCGAATACATCGCGGAGCTCTGCGGCGCCGCCGAGTCGCGCATGTTGCTGGCCAGCGAGAAGCTCGCCACCGTTCACGTGAGCACGCACGTGACGCTGCGCCAGGCTTGCGACCTGAGCGCCGGCCGCATCGTGCGCACCATCGAGCTGGGCGGCGAGGCCATGCGACTGCTCGGGTTCGAGCAGCCTCGCATCGCGGTCTGCGGCCTGAACCCGCATGCGGGTGAGCATGGGCTGTTCGGCGATGAAGACCAGAAGTTCATCGTTCCCGCCATCCAGGCGGCCCGCGCCAAGGGGATCCAGTGCAGCGGTCCGCATGCCGGCGACACCGTCTTCCTGCAAGCGTCGCGCGGCGCCTATGACCTGGTGGTGGCCATGTACCACGACCAGGGCCACATTCCCATGAAGCTCCTGGATTTCGAAGGCACGGTGAACATCTCGCTGGGAATCCCGATCATCCGGACATCGGTGGACCACGGGACGGCCTTCGACATCGCGGGAAAGAACCAGGCCGACCCGCGCAGCATGAAACAGGCGATGCGCATGGCCGCGCGCATGGCGGCCGCACGGCGCAGGCGCGTAGAATAGCCGCATGGAAACCGTTGGCGCAGCCGCCACCGACCGGCGGTACCGGTATTGGCAAACGCGCATCCTGATCTTCACCATCGTGGGATACGCGCTCTACTACTTCGTCCGCAAGAACCTGAGCGTGGCGATGCCCGTCATGGAACAGGAGCTCGGCCTGAGCAAGAGCCAGTTGGGCCTGTTTCTGACCATGCACGGCCTGCTCTACGGCGTATCCAAATTCCTCAATGGGTTCGTGGGCGACCGCGTGAACGCGCGGTGGATGATGGCCGCGGGGTTGACCGTGTGCGGCCTGCTCAACCTGGCATTTGGCTGGAGCAGCACGGCCTGGTCCCTGGGTCTGCTGTGGATGCTCAACGGATGGTTTCAAGGAGTGGGTTTCCCGCCCTGCGCGCGTCTGTTGACGCACTGGTTTTCCCCCAGGGTTCTGCCCATGAAGTGGTCCATCTGGAGCAGTTCCCATTCCTTGGGCGCGGGGCTGGTGGTGGTGTTGTGCGGTTATCTGGTGGTCCATGGATGGCGGCTGTGTTTTTACGTCCCCGCTGCCATCGCGCTGGGCGGCGCGGTTCTGCTGGCCGTAGTCTTGCGCGACACGCCGGAGTCGATGGGCCTTCCGCCGATTGAGAGCCGGGACGAGTGCGCCCGGGTGCCGAAAGGCGGCTTTGGCCACTTGGTTTTTGCGAACCCCTACATCTGGCTGCTGTCCGTGGGGAACCTGTTCGTATACACGGTGCGCTACGGAATTCTCGACTGGGGACCCACCTTCCTCAAACAAGCGCGCCACATCGATTTGACCAGCGCCAGTTGGATGGTGGCGGCTTTCGAGGGAGCCGGCATCCTCGGCATGCTCTCCAGCGGCTGGCTGACGGGCCGTTTCTTCGGGGGACGCGCCGCCCGCGTCTGTCCCGTATACATGGCTGGGTGTGTCGGCTCGCTGGTGCTGTTCTGGGCGCTTCCCCATGCCGGTATCCTGGTCAGCGTGACGCTGCTCTGCCTGTCCGGATTTTTCATCTACGGTCCGCAGACGCTGCTGGCAATCGCCGCCGCCAACCTGGCGACCAAGCAGGCTGCCGCTACGGCCGTGGGACTGACGGGCTTTTTTGGGTACCTGAGCACCGTGCTTTCGGGCGTGGGCGTGGGTTGGCTGGTCGAGCGTCATGGCTGGGATGCCGGCTTCCTGATGTTCATCGCCGCGGCGGTCGCCGGGATGCTGCTGTTCATCCTCTGTTGGCCGGCGCGCGCCGACGCCTATGAGCGCTCATAAGCGGCGCGGCGCATAATGATAGGGCTGGTGGTGCTATGAATCGCAGAGCTTTCCTTCGCCGGTCGCTATTCGGTGGGGGCGCTCTCTATCTTCTCGGTAAGGATTCGCTCGCGGACGCTCCGCCGGATGCGGCCGGGCAGGCTGCGCTTCAAGGCGTTATTCCGGCCATTCTGACGGGGGGCAACTGGAAGGTGGATGTCTCCGGCATCCGTGCGACCAGCGTCACGCTCGCTGTGGAGAGTCTGGATGGCGTGGTGCTGAGCCAGAAGACCGTGGATGTGAGCGGCAACAAGAGCGTGACGGTCTATGACTCGGATTTTGTAGATCCGCACGGCCAGCCGCTCCCGGTGCAGAACGTGCGCCTCAGGATGACCGGCGACAACTTCTTCGTCGACCGGTTCACCTACACCGAGACGAGCACGAGTTCTTCTCCGCTGGCGGGCAATTCCGTGTCGGGTGATGTCTTTCCCGGCATGATCCATAATCAGCCATCGCTTCCCATTCGCCGCATGGTTGATCGGCGTCGTGACAGCCCGCTTTTGGCGGCGCAGGCTGGTGGGACCGGGACCCAGACGCGCGGCTTCAGCATCGCCGGCGTTCCGTATTACGGGTCGGGGATCACTTTCTCCTCCACCACGCCGAACACGATTCTCGCGCTCGCGGCTCAGGACGCGGGCAATGTCACAATCGCGCTCGGCCAGCAGGATCCGACGAGCTCGTCGGCTGATTACGTGGTGCAGCGTTCCTTTGCGGCGAACCAGTCACTGCTCCTGCCCGTGGCTCTGCTCTTCAAGGCGAGCGCGCTGGCCGCTTCCACGATTGGCAGCGTGACGAGCGCGCATGGCGTTGCCGGCATGACCATCACCGTCGCGCCAGACGGGAACATCTTTGCGGAGAGCCTTCGCCATGAGGAAGCGTCCCGGCGCAGGTTCCTGCTGCACATCCTCATGAACGATCCGGTCGGCTGGACCGTGAATTTCAATTTCCAGAACCGGACCGGGCGGACGCTCAACACCTTCATCATCCCGTACGACGAGAGCGGCAACGCGTTCACGGACGCGGCCGGCAACATTCGTTTTGTGCGTTACAATTTCGCGCCGGGCGAGGCATCCTACACCGCGGAGAAGCTCTTGGCCGGCTTTAGCGGCGCCGGGCAGATTCGCTCGGCCGAGGTGCGCGGCAATATCGACGTGCCGATGGATGACAAGCCAGGCGACGGCGTCCCCCTCGATGGCCGCTTCCACGTGGTGCAATCCTACACGCTCGAGGGCCAGACGCTGGCCTTCTCCGCGCCGACCGAGCTCGACGCCGGCCGCCAGCTTAGCGCGGTGGGCATCGAGGCTATCATCGGCTGGAGCGCGACCGGGCAGGCGGTCTATAATCCTGGCGCGAAGCCGGTCACGGTGCGCGCAGATGGCTACGATGCCAACGGCAAGATCGTGGCCACGGCGACTTATTCGCTCAACGGCCACCAGCACAAGGTGGCGGACACGCCCGGCTTCTTCCCTGGCGTGGATCCGCTAACGATCATGAGTATCATGCGCGTCGACCACACCATCATCGGCGGCGCCGCTGACGGCCGCATCGACGGCTCCTCAGCCTTTGACGGACGCATCATAGGCTTCCGCGTCGACGGCCTCTTCGGCACGAACGGTCCCGCGCTCCTCACCGGCACGCTCATGCGCAACACGGACCCGCTCGCCACGCTCGTTGAAACGAGCGACATGAACCCGAACCCGGGCCGGGCCCTCTATCCGGTGATCCATCGCGATGGCCCCGGGCTCGTCCAACTCACGGCGATCTCCAACACGCCAGCGTTGGTGAGCAGCATGAGTTACAACCCGCTCGGGGACGGGGCCTTGACGAGCGCGTACTCGTTCCTCGGCTCCGCCGCGACGCCCGGCCGCGTACTGCACGTGGAGGGGCTGACGGCCACTGGTGTCAGCATGTCAGACTTCTCATTTCTTAGCAGCGGCACGCCCAACGCTCCCAGCAGCAGGGTCTATAACCCGGTGGTGCAAGCCAGTTTTGCCGATGGGACAAGCGCAAAGCAAAGAACACAACTCAACGTATATGAAGGAACATTGTGGGATATAAACGTCGCTTATCCAACTACATGGCGAAGCATCATCCAGCAGAACGCAGTACGACTTGGACAGCTATTCTGCTATTTTGATTATTACTCAGCAATTATGTTTCCTCCGCCACAAGGGACGCCAAGTTCTGTTACCGCGTTCTTGCTGAATATTACCGATGGTGGTAAAAATCCAACCTATAGTAATTATCAAGCATCGAACCTTAGTTTCATAGATGAAAGCGGTTATACACGGGTGCTTATTGACATGTCATCCACCCCTATTGGTGGTAGACTCCCTGCTGATATGACAAGTGAGGCTCTGATGAGAACATTCATGAATACCTTGGGCCTTGGTCCGAAAGCCGTGAACAAGTATTAGTTGTAATGCCATCTTGCGGCGACCTCAGCTTTCCAGGCGGAAGCCGGTGGAAGCCAGGGCGTAGAGGCGGCGACCGGGGCGATGGCGGGGAGCCTGGTGCAGAGACACTGAGGGCGAGCGAAGGGGAAAAGAAGTACGTTGCGGCGGCCGGGGCTCTCGGACTTATCGCCGTGCGTGTCCGGCCGCCAATGATTTAAGCCGCATCTTCGAAGCAGCGGGAAACAGGCTGGATGGCCTGTCCATGCTATCGATGCAATGCTTGACTCTCTGATATCCGATGGGACTTCCCACCGGGTGTGATAGGACCAGTCCTAAGATCTCCCCGCCGGCGTCCGCCTTTATATGCGGCTCAGCCGTGCGAGCCTTACCAAGCGCCCTACGGGAAGTTCAGCACCACCTGAGTTGCAACGCTTCGTGGCCACGAAGAAAACCGTTGAAGGAAATGCGGTGAGCAAGTCCTTCCGATTACAGGATAACATGCGTGGTGCAAGCGATTGGCTGTAAGTGGATGAAAATGCAGGAGAAAAAAGTTGTGAACGCCCGATCTCACTTCAGCGTTTCGTTGATCTCGATATCGCGCTTCAGCACTTCGGTCAGAAGTTCCGACAGGTCGACGCCTCTTTGTTCGGCCTTATCGGAGAAGTATTCCCAGACGCTCCGCTCGATGGAGGCGGGCATCAGGATCTTCGCGTCGGGAGGGACGTGATGGAGTCCGCGAACACCTTTGGTGAAGTCAATCTCGGCAGGCATGTCGTCATTTTCGAGCGGTTGATCGTTCATAGGCCCTCCTGGTATTCCATTATTTCATTCTGCGTCGCCTTGCGAGCGGAAATGAGCCGGATTTTCGTGGTTGCCGGATCGACATCGGACCAGACGTGAACGACCGAGAGCATCGCGGTGTTGCTGGCGCAGCCAATCGAAAATCAGCGATCTTCGATATCGCTGTGTTCGAGGTCGGCGATGGTGAGCAGTCTCGGATCGTTGAAGACCGTGCGGGCGAGTTCGAAGGGCACGCCATGCTTGCGCACGTTGGGACGCGCGTGTCTGGCCCCGTGTTTTCTGGGCAAGCTAGAGCATGCCCCACCTACGGTTTCCCTAACGAACACAGCGGGTCGCCCAGGACGATGCCTTGCCAACTCAGGTAGGGGAGCGAAAGATAATAGCTGTCGGCCAGGTTGCGGCCCTGGAAATAGGCGGGGAGGAGGTATTCGGGGCGGGCACATCCGGGAAGATAAGGCTCGTATACGTTGCCGGAGGAGCCCGTGGCGCCTTCGTGGAGATAGTCGGCGGCCAGGTTCTGATTGTAGCCGCCGAACCAGTGCTTCTCGTCACCGCCGAATACCCAGTCGTCGGGCGGGCGCTTCAGGGTGCGGGCATCCCCGGAAACGAACTCGGTCACAATGGCTCCGGGCAACCACTGGAAATTCAGCCAGCGCTGCTTGCGGTTGGCATCGTTGGATCCCCAGGAGGCGTAGCCGATCACGTTTTTCTGATCGTACAGGA
>JBEKSR010000161.1:0-10716 GCA_049516835.1 Bryobacteraceae bacterium
ATATGTTCTTCACGTTGTTTCCTCGATCTTCACTTCTACTTTCTGATTGTGCGGGCTACGCGAGGCAAATGGATCAGGCCAAGTTTCCCGGGACGACCAAAAGGCACTTTTATTTTACCAAAATCCGGCCCGGAGCGTTCAAAATAGAAGCATGACCGCACCGAAGAGACATTTGCTGATAGCTGTTTCGCTATTCCTGAACACGGCAGCCATGGCGCAGTCCGAGCGGTGGTCCGAGAAGGCCGCCAACGACTGGTACCGGAAGCAACCCTGGCTGGTGGGCAGCAACTACATCCCGGCCACCGCCATCAACCAACTGGAGATGTGGCAGGCCGACACATTCGATCCGGCCCGGATCAACCTGGAGCTGACCTGGGCGGAAGGTCTGGGAATGAATACCATGCGGGTGTTCCTGCACGATCTGCCATGGCAACAGGACGCCGGAGGCTTCGAGAGGCGGATCGCTCGATTTCTGGGGATTGCGGAGAAGCACGGAATCAGACCCATACTGGTCCTGTTCGATTCCTGCTGGGACCCGTTTCCACAACCGGGAAGACAGCCGGCGCCGAGGCCCGGCGTGCATAATTCCGGGTGGGTGCAGAGTCCCGGAGCCAAAGAGCTGATGGACCCGGCTTTGCACACGCGTTTTCTGGAATACGCACAAGACGTGGTGAGGACTTTCGCGAATGACAAGCGAATCCTCGCCTGGGACGTTTGGAACGAGCCGGACAACACGAACTCTTCCAGCTATGGGACCTCCGAACCCATGGGCAAGCGTGAAGCGGTGCTGGCCGTGCTGCCGACGGTGTTTGAATGGGCCCGCGCGGGGGTCCCGACGCAACCATTGACGAGCGGGCTGTGGAAGGGCGACTGGTCCGCGCCGGAGAAGCTGTCGCCGATGGAGAAGATGCAGATCGAGCTTTCCGACGTGATTTCGTTTCACAACTACGATGCGCCCGAAGAGTTCGAAAAACGAGTCCGCTGGCTGCAGGCTTACAACCGGCCGATCCTGTGCACCGAGTACATGGCGCGCCCCAACAAGAGCACTTTCCAGGGGATCCTGCCGGTGGCCAAGAAGTACAAGGTGGCGGCCTTCAATTGGGGCCTGGTTGCCGGGAAGACCCAGACCACCTTGCCTTGGGATTCCTGGCAGAGACCGTACACCGACCGCGAGCCGGCCATGTGGTTCCACGACATCTTCTCCTTCGATGGGAAAGCATACCGGCCCGAGGAGGTCGAGTTGATTAAGGAGATGACCGGGGGCAAGGGGAAGGGCCGGTGAGCGCTTGGGGCTGGCTGGGTTCACACGCGCAGGAATAGTTTGCGCCGGTACATCCAGAAGAGAATCAGCCAATACGTCAGCAAAACCGCCGCGCCCCGCATCAGAGGTTCCAGCGCGGGCCCAAATACCTGGAACGCGTACGGCCCCAAGTGAATGCGGAAGGAATCCATGATGAACCGCTCGAACAGGTGCGCTATGAGATAGGCGGCAATCGAATTCATGCCGATGACCACCAGCGGAAAAGCCCATTTCCGGTATCCCTTCACTTCCACAACCCAGCAAAAGCCGGCCAGGAATAGAAAACACAACCCTCCGCTGAAGAGCGTCCAACTAGGCGTCCAGATGCGCTTCACGATAGGGCAGACGCCGGCGAGGTGCAGCAGGAGACCGGAGGCTATGCCAACGATGCCAGCCACCAGCAGGCGTTTCATGGGGATGCGCGGCGCGCACGCACGCAACCAGCGCCCGGCAGCCAATCCCAGGATCATGGTGCCCAGCGTGGGAATGAAACTGAGGGTCAGATACCCTCCACTATTCGCCACAAACGGCGTGGTCCGCGGGAATAGGTTGAGGAACCACTGGTCAAAGGCGTTCCCCACGTTGCTGAATTCGCTCCAGTGGGCGGCGAATCCCGGTGCGGGATAGAGAGCCCAAGCGACCCAGTAGCCGGTCAGGATGGCGGCGAGCGCGGTCCACTGCCAGCGCGGAGGACGAAATCCCAGGAGGAACAAGAACGGATACCCCAAGCCGATCTGTGTGAGCGTGTCCTCGAATGTGAAGTACGTCCGGGGGCTGTGCGTGGAGCGGAGGAAAATACCGAGCGCGATCAACAGGAGCGACCGCCAAAGCGCGTGCCCCAACATGCCGCGGAACGTCGCGCCCTTGGCCAGGCGCCTCGAAATCGAATAAGGCAGCGCGACACCGACGAGAAAAGAGAATCCCGGCTGGATGGTGTCATGGAGCGAGCAGCCGGCCCAGTCGACGTGAGTCTGGTGGTACGCCAGAAAGCTCCAGAACCAGTTTCCCGGCAAGGCTTGAGCGACGCGCGCCAGTTGCAGCACCTCGGCCATCATGAGCAGCATGACGAAGCCCCGGTACGTATCCACCGCGACGTTGCGCGCCACCGGCGAAGGTTGTGAGGCGGCCTGCAAATTTCACCTCCGGCTGAGATCTACAGTAGACACCAGCGCGGGCGGCAATGCAAGCGGAGGATGAGCGATACTGCGATTATGAGCGTCCAGTCCGATCCATCGTCCGGATCGACACGCAGAGAGTGGCTGACGGGCGTTTCCGCAGCCATGTCCGCTTCTTCCGCGGCGTCGGCGCAGACCGGCGGGAACGTGAAGCGGCCCAATATCGTTCTGATCATCTCGGACCAGTTCCGCTGGGACTGCGTCGGGGCCATGGGTCTCAACCCCATGAACCTGACGCCGAACCTCGACGCCATGGCGGGACGCGGCGTCCTGTTCCGATCGGCTTTTTCGAACCAGCCGGTGTGCGCTCCGGCGCGCGGCAGCATCTTCACCGGGCAGTACCCCAGCCGCCACGGGGTCTGGCACAATGGCAGCGGCCTGGCGGAGAACGCCTCCACTCTGGCTACCGCGCTGGGGCAGGCGGGGTATTCGACGAATTACATCGGCAAGTGGCACCTGGCGCCGGGCGAAGGACGTCCGCGCGACGAAGTGAGCGGCCCCGTGGCGCCGGCCCATCGCGGAGGTTTCCGGGACCTGTGGGAAGCGTCCAACCAGTTGGAGTGGACCTCCCACGCCTACGAGGGGAATCTTTACGACAACGACGGTAAGCCCATCCACTTTTCCGGCCAGTACCGGGTGGACTTTATGACCGGGCGCGCGCAACGATTCCTGCGGTCGGCGAAATCGCCGTTTCTGCTGGTGGTGTCGTATCTCGAGGTTCACCACCAGAACGACAGCGACACCTACGATCCACCGAAGGAGTACGCGCATCGCTATCCGAATCCGTTCATCCCTCAAGACCTGCGGGCGCTCCCGGGATCGTGGCCCAGCCAGTTATCCGACTACTACGCCTGCGTGGCGAGGATCGACGACGCGGCCGGCAGCATCCGCCAGACGCTGGCGGAAACCGGACTGGACCGCAACACCATCCGGGTCTTCATGAGCGATCATGGCAACCACTTCAAGACGCGGAACACGGAATACAAGCGCAGCCCGCATGAGAGTTCGATTCACATCCCGCTCATCATCGAAGGCCCGGGGTTCAATCGATCGCTGGAGACTTCCGAGTTGGTGAGCCAGGTGGACCTGGCGCCGGCGCTGCTGGAAGCGGCGGGCGTAGCCGTGCCCGCGTCGATGCAGGGCCACAGTTTCCTCGGCCTGCTGGACCAGCGCACGGAGGGCTGGCGTAACGAGGTCTACTTCGAGATGTCGGAATTTGTCACCGGCAGAGGGCTGCGGACCCCACAGTATACATACGCCGCCGCCGCGCCCAAGGGGCCAGACTGGAAGCCGGTTCCCAAGGCCGACCGCTATGTGGAGTATGCCCTGTACGACCACAGCGCAGACCCTTACCAGCAGGTCAACCTGGCGGGCCGGGCGCCCTACCGCCAGACCGCCGAAGAGCTGCGCCAGAGGCTGATCGCGCGCGTCAAGGAAAGCAGCGGCGCTTCAGCGGCGATCGAGCCCTGCTGGTTCCCCTATCCGTAGCTGGCGCAGCTCCGCCCGCAGCGGTTCGGCCGAGCGGGCGTAGATCATTTTGTACGCCTGGCAGAAATAATCGAGATCTTCGAACCGGCCGTGCGGCCCGTGGCGGAGCTTCGGGCATCCGCCGTGGCAAATGGACCGATACTGGCAAGCCTGGCACTCGGGGTGGGCCAGCGTCTTCTTGGCAGCGAAGCTGTAACGGCGCGCGCGGCGCGCGATCTCCGGCCACGAGTCGAGAAGCATGTTGCCGAGTTTCCAGGAGCTCTCGACGAAGAAATCGCACGGGTAGACATCGCCGTTGTACTCCACGACCACGTAGCTGTCGCAGGTCTCATGCATGGTGCAATTACCCGGCTTCTCGCCGGCCAGGGCTTCGGCGATGTTGTCGAAGAAACGAATGCGCACCTTGCGCCGGTCGGGCCACCACAGGTCGAACAGATCGCACAGGAAGCGGCCGTACTGTTCCGGGGAGATGGTGAAGGGCAGGGGATTGCCCTGCTGGTCGAACTCGGCCAGCGGGATGAACTGGAGGTGGCCGATTCCCAGGCCGCGGAAGAACCGGTACAGCTCTTGGGGACGGCCGATGTTGGCTTGGCTGAGCACGCACAGGATGTTGAATTCGAGTTGGTGCTTCTGCAGCAGTTCGACGCTTTGGATGACGCGCTTCCAAGTACCGCGGCCCTGCTTGTTGACCCGGTACAGGTCATTCACCTCTTCGGGCCCATCCAAGGAAACCCCCAGCAGCCAGTCATAAGCGCGGAAGAGGTCGCACCAATTCTCATCCAGCAGTAAGGCGTTGGTCTGGAGCGAATTGCCGACGGTCTGCCCGTCGCGGCCATACTGCTTCTCGAATTCCACCAGCTTCGTGAAAAACGGCAGACCGGCGAGTGTCGGCTCGCCCCCCTGAAACGCGAACACGCTGTGGGGATAGGAGTAGAAGAGATAGGTGTCGACCAAGCGCTCGAGCGTTTCCAAAGTCATGCGGCGGGCTGGCAGCGCCTGGTAGGGATCGGCTTGGCGGTCCAGGTAGAAACAGTAGGCGCAATCGAGGTTGCAGACCGCGGAGGCCGGCTTGATGAGCAGCGAACTGATGCGAGGCGTGGGACCAACCGCCGGTCCGCTTCCCATTCCCAGAGTGTAGCATCGGGGGATTGGGGGGCTTCGGTTTACGGCTTGGTCCAGTCTTCGACTTTCAGTTGTTTTATCCGGGCGAGCGCTTGATCGTTGGTGACCAGGACGGCTCCCAACGCGAGGGCGTGAGCGGCGATCATCATATCGAGGTTCCCCATCGGCTGGCCTTCGCGTTCGAGTGCGGCCCGGATCTGCCCGTAGTGTTGGGCGGCTTCCGAATCCCAGGGCAGAATCGTCATTCTGAGCAAGAATTCGTCGACGATGGTCCGCAAGCGTGCGGCGTCGGGCCGCCGCGCCGTACCATAGCGCAACTCGCCCTCGGTCACGGCGGAAATGGCGAGCTGCGCCATTGGCACTTGAACTATGCGGCGGCGGACAGCGGGAATGTTGCCCTTGATGACGTAACTGGCGATGTTGGTGTCCAGCAGGTACCGGCTCGTCATCGAAACAGCTTGCGTTTCTGCGGTGCTCGATCCTGACGATCGGACATGAAATCGCCGGGCACACCTGCCTGCTCGGTGAGTTTGAAAAAGCTCTCCCAGGAGTCCGGCCGCCGCGACAGGATGACATCTCCGGTCGCGGGGTCCTGCCGGATATAGACCTCATTGCCTTCAAACCGAAGATCGGCAGGCAAGCGAACTGCCTGACTCCGACCATTCCGAAATAGCTTTGCGGTGCGGGGCATGGTCTGTTCCTCCCGTGGTATATACCACAGTATATTACAGGGG
Source organism: Bryobacteraceae bacterium (assembly GCA_049516835.1). Lineage (GTDB taxonomy): Bacteria > Acidobacteriota > Terriglobia > Bryobacterales > Bryobacteraceae > Fen-178. The sequence goes on from JBEKSR010000161.1 coordinate 5,820, forward strand.
TGACGGCGCGGGACAGGCACTGAAGAAATTCGGGGCGGTGTAGCGGGTTGGCGAAAAGGCTTTTGGGCCACGGATGAACGCGGATGAACACGGGATTGCCGGGGAGTTGGCCGCAGCCCAGCCATGGTAGACTTCAGGACAGGACATGATGAGACAAGTCAAAATCATCGTGGAGAAGCGCGCGGACGGCTATGTGGCCTACCCTCTTGGCCTGAAGGGCGTGGTGGTGGGCGAAGGCAGCAGCTACGAGGAAGCCCTCGCCGATGTCAAATCCGCCATCCGGTTTCACATCGAGACGTTTGGCGCTGAAGTCTTGCCTGACGATTCGCCGTTGCTGGAAGCGTTCGTCGCGGAAGCGACTTTTCCCGCCTGATGGCCAAATTTCCCGCGGATGCCCCAAAGCAAAGAGTGATCGCCGCGTTTCGCGGCCTCGGGTTCGAGGTGGTGCGCGAGGCTGAGCATATTGCCATGCGGCGTCCGAACCGGACGGGAGGTTCCGACTGTCTCACGATGCCGAACCACCCGGCCCTCAAGGCCTCCACTTTGAGAACCATCCTGACGCAGGCTGGCATTGCCCGGGATGATTTTATGCACGCCTACGAGCAATCCTGATATTCCCCTTCAGTCGAAGACGCAGAGTGCAGCGTAAGGCCGGCATCCTCGCCGCCACCGGGCGAACAGAAGCAAAGAGGGCCATGGGTGAACGCGGATGAAAGCGGATTCGCAGGCGGCGAGTGATACTATCAGTAACGTGGGCGCAGAAGGAGGCCTGACTTGCCGCAAATTTGGAGGCGCTTTTCATCTCTTCGGCTGCTTATCGCAGGCTCGCTGATCTCGACTTGTAGCGCGGCGGCCGGACCTTCGACAACGCTGGCACACCTGCCGAATGCCGGCGTCAGGGCCGTCAAGGTGGACGCTTTCGGAAACATCTATGTCGCAGGTATACAGGGAGACGCGAGCGCGCCTGATTCCAACGACGCCTTTGTGGCCAAGCTGAGCCCGGACGGTTCAAAGGTCGTCTATTCCACCAAGCTCGGCGGGAGCAAGTTGGATTATGCCGTCGCACTGGACATCGACTCCACGGGCGCGGCCTACATCTTCGGACAGACGCAATCGCCGGACTTTCCGGTTACGCCTGGAGCGCTTCAGGCCACGCTGCTTGCCAGTTCCGTACAAGGCTTTGCAGCCAAAGTAGACGCACAGGGAAAGCTGGTATACGCAACGCTGATCGGTGGTAGTTCGGATATTTATCCTAGCCCGGGCGGTCTTCTGGTGAATGCCGCCGGTGAAGCGATTCTTTCTGGCCAGACGATCGGGGGGAATTTCCCAGCTACGACCGGGGCTCCGTTCACCAGTGCCGATACCAATACGTTCTTCGTCCTGAAACTCGACGCCACTGGAGCACGGGTTCTCGGCGCCATCCGCGGGATTGGAGGCCGAATCGCATCGGACGACCAGGGCAGCGTCTACGTTGCGGGCTTACAGCTCTCGGTCCCCACTAAGATCCCCGTGACCCCTGGAGCCTTCCAATCGACATATCAATCGAATGCATGCGGCGGTACGGGTCAAATGGGCATGGTCTGCCTCTACCAGTACGTGACGAAGCTAAACGCGAGCCTGAGCCAGATCGCTTATGCGACATACGTCACGGGATCGTGGGGTGCGGCACCGGCCGCAATCTATGTGGACACGCAACACAACGTTCTGCTCGCCGGAACTACCAATTCGCCGGATTACCCTACCACATCCAACGCGTTCGAGCCACTCTACGTAGCCAACGCCCCGTCCCCCCCGCAAATCTGTCTGTTCGGATGTTTTTACCCGCCACCCGCGAGCGGATACTTCACGAAATTGAACGCCACCGGCACGGCCCTGATCTATTCGACGTTCTTCAGTGGCACACAGTCGGACAGCATTGCCTTTGCGGCGTTCACCAGCGGCGGGATCTATCTATCGGGCCAGGCAGGATCTCCCGACCTTCCGGCCTTTGAAGGGGTCCCTTTGCAGTGTATGCCGCAGACGTTCGAGACGCGCCTCAGTCTGGACGGATCGGCCGTTACGGCCGCCCGTATTGTGCCCGGAAGCGTCCTGGCCTACGATTCGTTCACCAGCACGTTGCTCGCGTGGACCGGCGCGGACCTCATCAGTTTCGATCCGGCGGCTCCGCCCACTCCCATAGCTTGCATTGTCGATGCAGCCGATTTGCGTCCGGTGACCTTGATCGCACCCGGCGAGTTGCTGTCCATTTTCGGCGCGCACTTTGTCACCGGGATAGCCGGCCCGAGCCCCGGATTGTTTCCTGCTTCGATCGACGGCATAACGGTCGCTTTCAATGGAGTCGCCGGCCCGTTACTGTATGTCTCGCCGCAGCAGATCAATGTTCAGGCTCCCTATGAAATCGCCAACAACTCTCAGGTGAGTCTGACCCTCACGTGTGCGCAAATCAACGAATCGGACTTGCGGACGCTCCCGGTGACAGCCAGGAATCCGGTGGTATTCCTCGATACCGCTGTCTCGCTTGCGTCCGTCGATTGCCACCCGCCTGGCCAAACCTATTCCGGCGGACCGATCCCGCTCGCCCTCAACAGCGACGGTACTCGTAACACCTGCTCCAATCCGGTCAGCGCCGGCTCTGTCGTCAGACTTTTTCTTTCGGGTCTGGGAGTAACCACGCCTTCTCTCGTCACGGGTGCGACTAACCCGGCTCCCGGCACTCCCTTGAACCTGCCAATCACATTCGGCAACGGCTTGGCTGCAACGGTCGTCTCCGCCACCGCGCTGCCGGGATCCATTTCCGGAGTCTGGCAGGTGGACATCCGCATGCCTCCGAACCAAGCCGGGGCACTCGCAATTTCGCTATCCGTCGGCTCCGTCCCGGTGCGCGATACGAATCTTACGATCTGGGTGCGTTGACGGGTTTCTTCTTCCCCGGCAGGCTGGCGGGGTTCTCGTGCGTGCGTTCGCGGAAATTGCCGCGCAGGCCGGCGGCCAGCGATACGGCCGACTCTCCGAACTTGTCGCGCAGCCGGTCGGCGGCCTCGAGCGCTTGGCGCCATTTCTGGTGCTTCTCTTCGCCCATCAGGTTCAACTGTTCATCGCCCTCGGACCAGGAAGAAACGTGGACCCCTAACAGGCGCACGGCCGCTCCGGTTTTCCAATGGCGGCGGAAGAGCCCGCGGATCTCTTCAAACAGCTCGGTGTCGAGATCGGTGGCGCGAGCGATGGAATGCGCGCGCGTGAACGTCGAGAAATCGGAGTAGCGCAACTTGAGCTGAATGGTGCGTGCGTGCAATCGGTGCTCGCGCAAACGGCGGCCCACCATTTCGCACAGGCGCGCCAGGGTCGCTTCGATCTGCGCCAGGTCTGTGGTGTCCTCGGAGAAGGTGTGCTCGTGGCTGATGGATTTCGGGCCCTCGTCCGCGCCGATCTCGCTATCGAACCAGCCGCCGGCATCCAAGCCGCGCGATTTGCCGGCCAGCGCCAGGCCCCACTTGCCGAAGCGCTGTTCGAGGAAGGCTTCGTCCAGGCGTGCCAGGTCCCCAACCTTGCGGATACCGAGCGCGTTAAGCTGCTTCTCGGTCACTTTGCCCACGCCCGGGACCTTGCGGACGTCGAGCGGCGCCAGAAAGGCCGCTTCCTCCCCTGGAATCACCCACAGCACGCCGTTGGGCTTGGCCTGGTCGGAGCTGATCTTGGCCACCAGGCGCGAGGCGGCGATTCCGATGGAGCAGTTCAGGCCAGTCTCCGCCTTCATGCGCTGGTGCAGCAGGTGCGCCGCGCGCAACGGCGGCCCGTACAGACGCTCGGTGCCCGTCATGTCGAGGTAGGCTTCATCGATCGATGTCATCTCCACCAAAGGCGAGAACGATTGCAGCACGTCGTGGACCTTGTGCGAGTAGTCGCGGTAGCGCTCCGGGTGGCCCTCGACGAAAATGGCCTGCGGGCACAGCTTATACGCCGTGCGCAGCGGCATGGCGGAATGGATGCCGAACCTGCGCGCGGCGTAGGATGCTGCCGAGACCACGCCGCGCTCGTTGGGCCGGCCGCCCACCACCACCGGCTTGCCCTTGAGAGATGGATCGAACAGTTCTTCCACGGAGACAAAGAAGGCATCCATGTCCAGGTGGAAGTAGGTCCGCACGGCTGAGATTCATGGTAGCGCGCCGTGCCCAATGGAGCCTGGGCGCACTTCAACATCCCCGGCGACGAACCGGGTCTGAACCGCGGTGAGATGGGCGCGCGGCCTGGCCTTACGTGCCGGCCGGCTCCTTGTAGAGCCAAGCCCCCAGCACGGTGCTGGCGACGATCTCGACCAGCGCCAGCAAGAGCCCGATCCCCATCAGGTGGTAGGGAAACAGGTGCATCGCAATAGGCGCTACGGAAGCGATCAGGGAACCAAGAATCCAGACGGCAACGCCGGCAAAAGCGGCCGTCTTGGGACCAGGCCCCATGCGCGGCCGGAGGGTCGCGTAGAGCCACAGCGCGTAGATGCCGGTCAAAAAGCCCACCAGCAAGAACGCGGCGTTCGCGCCGGCGCCCATGGGGGGCCTGCCCAAGTTTTTCATGCTGGCGGCCCATTGGCCGCCCAACACGAGACCGTCCACAAGGAACTCGCAGATATTGATCCCCAGCCCGGCGAGCAATCCGCCGAGGATCACGCGGTTCCAGTTAATCTTTTGCATAGTGCACTCCCTTGTCGATTGCCAGCCAGCGGCAGCGGACAGCGCATATATACACCCTTTTGCGCCGCGATGCAAGAACATTCGGGTGGATTGGGTAATCCCTCAGTCTCGGGGACGGGGTTGAGTCTGGGCACACGGGTGCGTCTGCGCGGGTGTGCGCGACGGTTGGTCGTGGATGTTGGGTGGCGCCATCCGCTTCAACTGGTGTCGAGCAG
>JBEKSR010000162.1:0-11148 GCA_049516835.1 Bryobacteraceae bacterium
GGCGCGGTAGAAGGTGGCCGCCTCGCGCAGGAAGTCGGCATCTTCCCGGTCCAGGTGGCCCATTTTCTCGATCACGTCGATGCGCTCGGGAGTGTTCAGCACCTTGAAGAAAATGCCCGCGCCCTTGAGCCGCAGGTACATCAAGGCGAAATCGATGTCGTAATAACCGCCCGTGCCGGCCTTGAGCGGATTGCGCGGCCCCTGCTCCCGCTCCAGGCGCGCGCGCATCTCGGCCAGTTCCTTTTTCGACCGCATGCTCTGGCCGTAGCGCCGCCAGTCCACATCCTGCAACTCGTGCAGGAACTCCGTGGCGCGTTCCACGTTGCCCGCCACGGCGCGCGATTTCATGTAAGTGATGCCCTCCCAGGCCTCGGCGTGGCTGGCGAAGTAGCTTTTGTACGCGGCTTCGGACTGCACCAGGTCGCCTTCGCGGCCGTCGGGGCGCAGGCGCGTATCCACGGTGAACATCACGCCTTCGCCGGTGTAGGAGCTCACGGTCTGGATCATGCGTTCGGCAACACCGGTCCAGAACGTGTGCTCGCCGGCGTCGGCGTCGGGGATGACGAAGACCAGGTCGGCGTCCGAGCCCAGGTCGAACTCGCGCATGCCCAGGCGGCCCAGTGCGATCACCATCATCTGGTCTCCGGGCGCATAGGAAGCGCTCGCCGGATCATCTGGTCTCCGGGCGCATAGGAAGCGCTCGCCGGCGGCGGCGCCTCGGTGAGGGCGATCCGGTAGGCGGCGGCGATCACGTGATCGGCCAGCGCCGAAGTCTTTCCCAGCGTGGCGAAGATGGGGGCGGCTTCGAGAATGCTTTCGCCCTGGATGCGCAGCATCTGCCGGCGGTAGAAGCGCCGCACCGACTCGGCGTCTTCCAGCCATTCACCTTCCAGTTGAAGCGGTTGCCCGATCTCGTCCAGCAGCTCCGGGTAGCGCAGCAGGTCGTCCGCAAAGTAGAAGCTGTGCTCGAAGATATCGAGCACGCTGGCGGCCAGCTTGGGGTCTCCGTCCAGGCGGCTCTGGAGACCGGCGCCGGCCACGCTCTTCTCCAGGAAGTGCTGGAACCGCTCGATGCCGCGGCGCAGGCCGGCGCTGGCGACGGCCTCCGCCAGTTGCGGCGCGCGCTGTTCCAAAAGGCGCGCCAGGTTGCCCGCCGGCGCCTGCGTCTCCCCTTCCTCTTCGGGAGCCGCGGGCTCGGGCGGGATGGTGTAGTACATGGGCTTCTGCGCGTGGACCACCCGATCGTAGACCTCCTGGACAGCCGCCAGGTGCTCGTCCAGCTTCGCCTTGAGCGTCTCGCCTGTCAGCACGGCGCCGGTGCTTTCCGACGGCATCTTGCGAGCCAGCAGATCCAACCGGACCGGGTCCGAGGGGAGCGTGTGGGTCTGGCGGTCCTCGTCGATTTGAAGACGGTGCTCGAGATATCGCAGGAACTGGTAGGCGGCCGCCAGGCGCGCGTATTCGCCGCCGGAAAGCAGGCCCTTGTCGCGCAGCCGGAAGAGCGCGAACATGGTGCCGCCGTGGCGCACCCACGGGTCGCGGCCGCCGTGCAGCCGCTGGAGGCATTGCACCAGGAACTCGATGTCGCGAATGCCGCCGGGCGTGAGCTTGATATCGAGGCCGTTCTTCAGGCCGCGCCGGGCGGCCAGCTTCTCGCTGATTCTCTGGCGCGTCTCCGAGACCGCCTCCACCGCGCGGAAATCCAGGGAGCTCTGGTAGATGAGCGGCTCGACGAACTCGAGCAGAGCGGCGCCCGGCTCGGGCTCGCCGGCCGAGATCCGCGCCTTGATCAGCATCTGCTTTTCCCAGTCGCGCGCGCGCTGTTCGTAATAGGTCCTGGCCCCGTCTTCGGAGATCGAGATCTCGCCCAGCGTGCCGTCGGGCCGCAGGCGCAGATCCACGCGGTAGCACTGGCCCTCGGCGGTGTAGGTGGAGAGCAGGGAAATGTACTGGTTGGCGACTTTCTTGTAAAACTCCTTGTTGCTCAGGCGCGCGTCGCCGTCGGTCTCGCCGTCGCCGCCATGCACGAACATCAGGTCGATATCGGAGCTGTAGTTCAGCTCTTTGCCCCCCAGCTTGCCCAGCGAAATCACCGAGAAGCCGCACGGCTGGCCGTTGGGAAGGCGCGGCTCACCGTGGCGGGCGACGAACTCCGCGCGAATTCGGACGTACGCCACGCTCAGAATGGCGTCGGCCAGGTTCGAAAGCTCCTCGACGACATCGGAAAGCGTGGCCACCCCCAGCACGTCGCGGAGAACGATGCGCAGCAGTTGGCGGCGGCGGAAACGCGCCAGATCCACCGCCGAGGGCACGCCCACGTACTCCGCGCCCAAAAAGTCAAAGAGGCGCTCCTCGTACTCGTCCACCGTGTGGACGCGGTAGAAGCTGCCCGAGGCGGCCACTTCCAGGATGCGTTCCGGGTTCTTCAGCACGGCCTCTGAGAGGAAGTTGCTATAGCAGAAGAGACTCACCGCCCACTGGAGCGCGGCCGACGAGTTCGAGATGCGGTCGAAAGCCGAGGGTGAATCGTGGCGCAGCCGTTCCAGAAAGCGCATGGCCGCGTCCGGGTCCGGGGCCGAACCCAACAGCAGTTGAATGCGCCTGGCGATGCGCTCCGGAAGCGCCGCCCCCAGCCGGATTGCCATTGCCCCTTCGAGCGAACTCGGCATGCCTCAGGCCAACTTGGCCACGACTGCGATTATATCGTTCGGACGCACCGGGCCGGGCGCAACCACGCTGGCATAGAAACCGCTCATACCCCAGCGCGGCGAAGTGTGGTCGAGCGCCCGCACGCGTTCGTCCGAGATTTCTTCTTTGAGCGATTCGCCGTAAATATCCAGCGCCGAGCAGGGGTTGCGCGGCCCGGTGATCTCGAGGGTGGCGCCGCCGGCGCGCAATCGATCGCCGATACGGATGTCGCGGATGGTAATGCCGCGCGTAGTGAGGTTCTCGCCCAGCGCTCCGTGGAACAGGGGATACCCGCGCGCAATGAGGTCCTCAATCACTTCGGAAGCAACCATGAGGATGGCTTTGCGCGGACCGCCGTGTATGACGGCGTGGGCGTGAAGATCGCCTTCGATGCCCAGCGGAGTGATGAGGCCTCCCGAAATGGCGCGCTTCGGGAGACCTCCGAATGAAATACTGACTTGGACGATGACGCCTTGCATCAAGACCTCCGCACTCCGACGGCCGCGCCTCAATGCGCGAGCGGACCGCCCAGCACGTTCTGGACGAACACCGGCTCAATGGACCAGTATCCCAGAACGCGCCGGCCTTCGTTCCGGAAGGCGCCCGAAGTCAGGACGCCGCTCAGATCGGCGGGGTTGGGTTTCCGATGCTCCCGATCCATCATCTCCCGCAACAGGCTGGTGGTGCGCGTGAGTTGGAATGCCAGGTCCGCCGCATCCCGCTCATCGCGGCAGCGGACCTCCAGCCGGGCCGCCAGCCCGTGGCCTTCGGGGGCGAATGCCAGGGTCACGGTTTCGGCCCGCTCCATGCTGCGCGCGAACATACGGGTGCCGGCGGGAAGGCTGTCGCTCGATTTCAGCACGGAAGTGGGAATGGAGAGCCACACCGGCGCGGCGGGAACTTGAAGGTCCGGGCCTGAGACGGCGCTCTCCAGGCGCAGGGCCGCCGATTCGTCGGGGCTCACCGCCAGCGCCATCAGGTTCGACCGCACGGGGAAGAACGAGATGCGCCGCTGTGGAGCGCTGCCGGTCATGCGGCAAAACGAGTTGTGGCACTTGCCGTTCTGGCTTTCGACGTAAGCGCGCAGGCTCTTCCAATCGAAGCGCCCCTTGAGCAGCAGGAACCTGCCGGTGGGGGCAAACGCGACGATCGCCGTGTCCAGATCCTTCTTGTAATCGAATTGGGTCTGGCGAACGAAACTCTGGTACTCGGCGTCCTCGCCGGCTTTGGAACCGTCCAGCAGTTGCAGAATCCCGCCGCGGCGCAATGCGCTGAAATCGATATACGCCACCAGCGCATCCTCCGCCGGCAACCGCTTGAGCAGCGACGCCGTGGTGAGGGAGCGCGACCGATACCACGCCACTCCCCAGACCGAGACGCCGCAGACGGCGGCGATCCCCACGATCAGCAGCCACGCCGGAGGTTTTTGGCTCACCCAAGCAGTATCACACAGCGACGCTTTCGGCGGCGCGCGCTTCCTTCCACAACCGTATGTACGGGGCGAGGCCGCGCATCAATCCGCGGAAGTCTTCGAGCGCCAGGGACTGCGCTCCGTCGCTGACGGCCTTCTCGGGGCAGGGATGCACCTCGACGAGCAACCCGTCCGCCCCCGCCGCCACGCTGGCGCGCGCCAGGGCCGGGACCAAGCTGCGCTTGCCGGCGGCATGGCTCGGGTCGAGAACCACCGGCAGGTGCGTCAGCTCGTTGAGCACCGGGATGGCGGAGATGTCGCAGGTATTCCGGGTGGCGGTCTCGAAGGTCCGGATGCCGCGCTCGCACAGTATCACGTTGGGGTTGCCGTGGGCCGTTATGTACTCGGCGGACATCAGCAGTTCCTTGATGGTGGAGCTCATGCCGCGCTTCAGCAGCACCGTGCGGCCGCAGGAACCGAGCGACTTCAGCAGCGCGAAGTTCTGCATATTGCGCGCGCCCACTTGCATGCAATCGGCATACTCGGCCACCAGGCCGACGTCCCGGTCGCTCATGATTTCGGTGACAATGCCAAGTCCGGTGGCCTCCTTGGCCTTGCGCAGAAGCTTGAGCCCCTCCAGCTCGAGACCCTGAAAATCATAGGGCGACGTGCGCGGTTTGAAGGCCCCGCCGCGCAACACGCGCGCCCCCGCCGCCGCCACGCTTTCGGCGGTCCGCATGATCTGCTCTTCGCTTTCCACCGAGCAGGGGCCGGCCATCACGATGAATTCGCCGCCGCCGATTTCCAGGCCGTTCACCTTGATTAGCGAGCGGCCCTTCTTGAATTCCTTGCTGACGAACTTGTACGGCGCCGAGATGCGCACGGCGCGCTCCACCCCGGGCGTGGCTTCAAGGGATTCGAGGCAGGCGGTGACGTCTCCCATGCCCACCGCCCCGATTACCACGCGTTCCTCCCCTTCGATGGAGTGGACCTTATAGCCGAACTCGCGAATGCGTTCGCAGACGTGGTCGATTTCTTCCCTGGTGGCATGTGGCCGCATCGAGATGATCATGGTTCCCCCAAAAACAAAAAACCCACTCTCGCGAGTGGGCTGGTTGCAAGTGTTGTCTCCGCCAACGCCACCCTACCGGCTGAGCCGGTAGGTAAACGAGCTGGCGAAGGGATACGACATCGAAATACGAGTATACACCAACGTAGCGCCGGCGGTCTTACCGCCGGCGTGTTCCAGTGCGGATAACCACCGGCGGCAAGACCGCCGACGTTACTGGAGCGCCGCCTCCACCGGCCCCGATCGCGCGCTCTCGTTCCCGGACTTATCGATGGCGCTCACCGCGTAACGGTACGTCTTGCCGTGCTCGACGTCGCGGTCCGAGTAGCCGGGGACCGCAACCATCTCGCCGATCTTCTCGAACGGACCGGCGCCGGTGGAGCGGTAGACGCGGTAGCCGCCCAGGTCCGGTTCGGTGTTGCCTTCCCAGGAGAGCTCGATGGAATTCGGTGCGGTGGCGGCATTGAGACCTGCCGGCACGGCGGGCGGGAAGCGATCTTCCGGCGTGATGCCGGCCTCTTCGGAAGGGTCGCTTTCCGCTTCCGTATTGTTGGGGAGCTTGACAATGGTCTGGACTTGGTAGATGTAGTGCTTGCCGAACTCCGCGCCGGAGTCGGTCCAGGACGGCTGCGGCGCGTTGGCCACTGGCGCGAAATGGTCGCTGCCCGTGCGCCGGTAGATGCGAAAACTGTCGCCGCGCGCCCGCCAGGTGAGGCGCACGCCTTCGGCCGTCGCCTCGGCGTGCACTTCCGCGGGCCTCTCGGGAGGCGCAACCACCGGAAGATTCACGAAGTTCGACCAGCCTACGGTCTTGCCCCTGGCGCTCAAAACGCGGACCGCCAGGGTGGCCTCCTTGCCGGTCCACACCGCCGCCTGGATTTCGTAGCGAGCCACCCCGTTGGCGACGGGGCCTTCGGGAACCGGTGTGGCGCGAGCCGCCCATCCCTCTTGACTGAAAGGCGGCTCCGCAGTGCCAATGCGCAGGTCCAGCTTCAGAGGCGTTTTGATTGCCACGCCCTCGGTGGTGCGCGGTGGCACCGTGAACTGGACCATGATGCGGTCACCGCGCTGGATGGCGGCAAGATCGAGGACGCGGGTCGGAATGTTGGCCAGCGGGGGCAGAGGATCCCCGGTATAACCGCAGCCGGTTGTCAAAAGCGCGGCCGCGGCCACAAGCGCGGGGAGAACTCGATACATGACTACTGAATCACCACCGGGTACGCGACAGAACAGGCTTGCTGGGAGCCGGCGGTGGCGCAAATGGTCAGTTGAGTGGCGCCGGCGGCGAGATCACCCGGAATTGTCACGTTGACCTGCTGCACGCCCGTAAGGCCCGGGGCCGCGCCTGCGTACGGCGGGATCAGGTTCTTCCGGTCCGCGATTTGCACCGACACCGTGGCGCTGGTGGGGATGCCGGTGGCGAAGATCTGAAGGGTGCTTCCGGCCTTCGCGGGGGTCGCGGCCGTATTCTCGGTGTTGCCTTGGTTGAGTACGCCATGCGCGAAAATGGCGGGCCAGACGGGCGCCAGCGCCACTACTTGCGGCGCGCTGCTCGAGCCGTCCACCGTCACCACCAGGGTGGCGGAGGTCTTGGATCCCAGGTTCGCCGGAACCTGGAGGTTGATCTGGCTGGCTCCGACATAGAGCAGCGTGGCCACGCTGCCATCGAAGGTCACCGCTACGTTCTTGCCGGACAGGTTGGCGCCCAACAGCGTGCCTAGAGAGCCCGGCACCAGCGGCGTCACCGCGAAAGTGGCGGCGTTCACCACCGCGGTCACCGTCACCACCGGCGCGGGCGGAGTGGGCGTCGGGGTTGGCGTTGGCGTGGGAGGCAGCACCGGCGCCGACTGCACCGTCAAGGTCACGGGGATGGTAGCACTCCCCGCGAGCGGCCCGGCATCGATGACGATCCTGGCTTGGTACGTGCCTGCCGCGAGGCCTTGCGGCACAGCAAAGACCCGCACGCTGCGGTTGTTCTCTCCCGACGTATTATCCAGGGTCAGCCAGCCGGAGCCCGTCGTGTAGCTGACGAGGGCGGTCCAGTTCATGATGCCGCCGCCCGCATTCTGCACCGGAATGTAGCCGGGCCCGCTGGTCATGGCGCCGCCGGCGATGGCGGTGAGCTGGATGGACATGGGATCTATCGACAATTTCGGGAAGTAACCGGCCTGGCAATCGTTGAGCAAGGTGCAGTCGGACGGCGGTGTTCCCGTTCCCGCGGCGAACCGCGGAACCGGCGCGCTCACGGACGCGCTCATGACCGTGGACACCGGAGCGTAAGAGATGCTCTCCCGCGCCACAGCCCCGGCAGTCGCGTTGGAAACTGAAACAAACGTGGGGAACTGCGCGCTCTCGATCTGGTTAGGACTGGCGTCCGCAACCTCATAGACCGCGTAGCCGGCTCCGTTGGTGAGCGGCACTTCGCTCACGGAATCGAGCAGCACTGCGCCGAAGCCCGAGGGCGCCGGAGGCGGGTAACCGCCGGCCCCGGTGGCATCGGCGTACGGGACGCGCACCAGCAGCAATGTGCCGCTACCGGGAAGGTACTGGCCCACTGCCTGCGACACGCCCAGGTCGCCGCCAGCCGTGGGGACCAGCGCGCTCGACCCGGCCACCATGTCCGGGATGTAGACGTGCGCATTTGCCGGGAAGCCGGAATAGCCGATGAGGAAGCGGGTGCCGGTGTCGTCGCCAGCGGCGCGCGTCGCAAACGCGTTGGCGAAACTTCCGGTGAGGCGCGTGGAAGCAAAAGCGGTCCCCGCCGCGAAGAGGGCCGAGAGGCTCGCAGTGGAAGCCAGCGGCGAGCCGGTGCACGGAATATCGGTGCTGTACAGGGTAGCGAACAGACTCGTCCGCGGGTAAGCCACAACTACTTGCGATTGGCTGATTGGAATGGAGGAGCTACTGATGTACGCTGTGACGTATTGCGTCAGCCCCGCCCCGAACTGCGGCATGGCGGCGCGGATGTTGGAAATCCTGATACCGAGACTGCCGCTCGGCGGCACGGTGAAGCTGATGCCGTTGAAGGCGATGCTCCCGCCCGTCACCCAACCGGCAATTCCGGTGGGCACGAAGCCGCTCCCATAATTCACACAGAGCACGGCATCCTGGGTCTGGTTGTTGGAGTCTACCCGGTTCGTGATATTGACGCCCGGCAGGAAAATGGTGAGGTTGCCCGACAACGCAGCCCCGGGATTGGCGCCGGAACATTCGAGGAGAATGTCGCCCATGCGTTCGGTGAGGCCTTCCGCGCGCACCTGAAAAGGCACGCCGTTAACCACGCACAGGGACTGTGTTTGAGCAAGAGTGGGACCACCCGCCAGGGCAAACAAGGCCACTAGCAGGACGGCCCGCTTACCAAGAAGGATCGGAGTATGGGGTCCCATTTAGTCCTATTTTATCAGATCCGCTGAGCACGTCGAAGATGCCAGGCTCCGACTGGTTGACACTCTGAGTGGCGTCCTCCATGATGATTTTCCACGTGTCCTTGGAGCCGGTCATGGGATCCATGGGGATGTCGCGCAGATACCCATCGGTGACGAGGTCCTGAAGAGATTGCGGGGCCTTCTGCTTGTCGTAGGTATAGTTGTCGATGACGGTGCGCAGGGTGAACAGGTTGTTCTTGAGCACGCTCTCCTTGGCGCGCGTGATGGACCGGCTGTAAATGGGAATGGCCATCGAGATCAGAATCACGATAATGGCGATGACCACCATCAGCTCGACGAAGGTGAAGCCTCGCAGGCGCCATCGCACACCCAGCCGGCTGCCGGGACTACCACTGCTCGGAGTATGAAGTTCCATCGGGAGCCTTTTGGGCGGTCTTGGTGTAGATGTCGAAAACGTCCTGGCCGCCCCAAGTGGTGGACTTAGGGTCGTCCTGATCGCTGCGCAGGCCCCAGTCGGCCTTGCCGGTGAACGGGTCGCGCGGGATGTGGCGCAGGAAGCGCATTTTCTTGCCTTCGGGCCCAGGCAGCTTCACGCCCTCCACCAGCATCTCGAGGGTTTCCGGATAACAGTTCGCGCCCAACTTCTGGGGGCCGAGGTAGCCCATATCGCAATTGTCCTTGAACTTGTCGATGGCCTGCCGCACTTCGCGCAGGGCGTAGCGAAGGTCGCGCTCGCGCTCCGCGCGCACCTTGTTGCGCGCCAGAGGGACGGCCATGGCCGTCAGGATGAGCATGATCGTAAAGGCCACGATCAGCTCGATCAGCGTCAATCCTCCCTGTCTCCGGCGCCTCATACCTGCCTACTTCACAGTGACGCTGAGTTGGGGCGTCGAGTTCGAAACGACCGTCCCTTGGGCATTTCTCACGGCAAGGTGCGGGATCGTGACGACGGTGGCGCCGCGGGCCACTGCCTGGAAGTTCAAACTGACAAGCGTGCCCGACCCGCCCACGCCGGGTGAGCCGGGCGGACGGTTGAGCTGGATGATGGCAACGCCGGTGTCATTCAGAATGTTCTTGGTGAAGACCGGCTGCCGGCCGTCTTTGGAAAGGAAGTCGCCAAGAAACACGTCGTTCAGCCGCAGGAATTTGGGATCGAACTGGATCTCGATGGGCGCTGAGGCCACATCGGCGCCGCCGTCTATCGACAGGGAGACGGTGATGCTTTCCGACGGGCTGGCAGTCGCCTGGGAAGGCGCGAAGTAAACGCGCATGTTGCCTGCCGGTGCGGGGGTGCCCCCTGGGCCCGGCGGCACGGGGGCGCCCCCTGGGCCCGGTGGCGCAGGGGCGAACCCTGGGCCCGCCAGCGCGGTGGCCGGAGGCGCGGTGGCCGGCGGCGCGGTGGCCGGCGGCGCGGTAGCCGGCGGCGCAGTGGCCGGCGGCGCAGTGGCCGGCGGCGCAGTGGCCGGCGGCGCAGTGGCCGGCGGCGCGGCGACCGGCGGCGCAGTGACTGGGGGTGCGGCGGCCGCGGGCTCAGCCCGCTTGGGCGCGTAGTTCACTTTGACGGTTGTGAAGTTGCCAACCGCGATGGCGCGCAGGTTCTCCGGCGTGATGTCCGGCCGCCGTATGACGTGCGGGATCAGCACAATCATCAGCTCGCTGCGGTCGTGTTCCGAGCTCTCGCCGCTGAACAGCCGCCTGAGAAGCGGAATGCTGGAAAGGCCCGGAATGCCGGTGACGGTCTTGGTTTCCTGCACATTGATGAGACCTCCCAAGAGGCCAACTTCGCCTTCGCGCATGCGGATATCGTGCGAGATCTTTTTCTGGCTGATGACGGGCTGGCTGATGCCGCCCAGGTTGACGTACGAGCTCACGCTGTTGATATTCAGGTCCACGTGAATGGTGACATCGCCGTTGTCATGCACGCGCGGCAGCATTTCCACGTTCACGCCGGTGTCGATGTACTGGAACTGCGTATTGACCAGCGGGTTGATGCCCACGCCGCCGATGCCCGGCTGGAAGCTGCCACTGGCGGTGGGGACGCGATCGCCGATGTTGAGCGTGGCCTTCACCCCATCCACCGAGCGGACTTGCGGAGCTTGCAGCACTTTGGTCCGCGCGTCGCTCATCGCCGCCTGCAACAGGGCGCCGGGAAGGGTCGTGGAAAAGTCCGCACTGGCCAGGTGCCCGAGGTTGGACAGCGGGATGGAGGAGGCGCTGGTGCCCGAGCTGGTCGTCGTGGGGGTGGTGGTAGCGGTTGTGGTGCTGGTGGTACTGGTGCTGGCTGTCGCGGTGGAACTGGTGGAGCTGATCGGCACCTGTATGCTGGAGCGCGGCGTGAAACTGATTGGAACGTTGAGCCCCGTGGAGGCCAGCGCCGCGGTGATTTGCCGGCTGAAAGTCGAGCTGGCTTCGAGCACCAGAACGTCCACCACAACTTCGGCCCGGGGTTTGTCCAGATCGTTGATGACCTTCTCCACGAAAGCCATGCGGTCGGCCTCGCACTTGGCGATGATGGCGTTCTGCGCGGTGTAGGGAAACATGCGCTGGCAGTCCGACACGGCGCGCGCCGCGTTCATGATTTCCTGGAGATCGGT
>JBEKSR010000163.1:0-10124 GCA_049516835.1 Bryobacteraceae bacterium
TTACGGCTGACCACGCATGACTCGGGGCCAAGACGGCTCGCTACGCCTTTCTTGTACGGCTCTCTCATCCGCTACTCAATGCCGGTTTATCCCGGCGCTCCAAGCTAAAGCATGCCCCACCTATTCAAGCTCTGAAACTCCGAAACAGCGGTAGAATGGACGGAGTACCTGGGAGGTTGATTGTGCGACTTTTCAAGTGGAGCAAGATGCACGCGGTTTTCATCCCTGAAATCGACGCCGAACACAAAGACATATTCCGGCTGGCGGACGAGCTGCACCAGGCGGTTGTGGGAGGCGCGCCAGCGGACCGGGCACAGGCCATTCTGCGGGAATTGATGGCCCGCGGAGAAGACCATTTTGCGCACGAGGAGCGCCTGATGCGTTCCACGCAGTACCTTGCCTCGGCGTGGCACAAAAGGCAACATGACACCGTGCGCAAGAGGGTGAATGAGTTCGCGCCGCGCATCGAGGGCGGCGAGAGACGGGCGGCGCTGTTACTGCTGGAGTTCTTTTCCGGCTGGCTGCGGGACCATATCCGCCTGGCCGATTGCATGATGGCCGCCCACGTGCGGAACTACGAGCGGGCGCACGCCGTGATGGGGTCGTAACCATGCCAAGAAGGCGGGGGATGGCACTGGGCGCGGCTCTGTGCCTGATGTGGGCGGCGTGTTCGCCGCCCAACGAGAGCAAGAAGGCGGAGGCACCCGCCGCCGCGAAAGACGAGCGGGTTCCGGACGTGTTCCAGGTGAACCTGGACACTTCCAAAGGGCCGGTGGCGATGGAAGTGCGCCGCGACTGGGCGCCGCGCGGCGCGGACCATTTCTATGCGCTGGTGAAGACCGGTTTCTACGACGGCAACCGCTTTTTCCGCGTGGTGCGCAATTTCGTGGTGCAGTTCGGCATCAGCGGCGATCCGCAACTCAACCGGCTATGGGCCAACACCAACCTGCCCGACGACCCGGTGAAGCAGAGCAACGTCAAGGGCACGCTGACGTACGCCCACTTGGGGCCGAACAGCCGCTCCACCCAGTTGTTCATCAACCTGAAGGACAACAAGGCCCTGGATAAGCAGGGCTTCGCGCCCATCGGCAAGGTGATCTCCGGGATGGACACGGTGGAGAGGCTGTATAGCAGCTACGGTGAAATGGCGCCGCGCGGGCAGGGCCCCGATCCGTCCGAAATCGAAGTGCAGGGCAACGCCTACCTCGAGAACCATTTTGCGCGGCTGGACTACATCAACAAAGCCACGATTCAGTGATATAGTGGTGGAGACCCCGACCCCGTCGAGAAGGGGACCAGGAAGTTACCAATACAGGGTCAAACCTGAACGACGCGGCCCGGCGGGACGAAAACCTCCCGCCGGGTTTTTTTGCCGCGCTGGCCTTCGGGCTGGTCATGTGCAAGTCCTGCCGTCCGGCAGGCAAGAACTGCCGCGCGCAAGCAGGCATGCAGGCGAAAACACCAGGGCTTTGGGAACGGCCCGCAAAGTGCCCGCTCTTCGGTATGCGCGCAACTTGTCTATTGACGGTGACTGCCTCGATTCTGGCGCTGGCCTGGGTGGGCGCAGCCGGACAGGCGAAAAGCCGCGCTGGTGTGCCGGTCGCCCGGAGTCCTGCCGCCAGCGAAATAGAGGACTCAACGAAGGCCGGCGCGGTGGGGCCGGGAGCGACCGGGCCAAGAGTGGTGCGGGGTCAGATTCTCCTGGACCGTGCCAGGTTCTCGCCGGGCGAGATTGACGGTGTCTACGGCGACGATCTCGGGATTGCGGTCAAGGGATATCAGGAAAACCACGGTCTGAAGCCGACCGGCACAATCGATGCGGAGATGTGGCGCCTGCTCGATAGCGACGCCGGCCCTCTGCTGTTGACCTACACGATTACCCAAGCGGATGAGAAAGGTCCGTTCCTGCCATTACCGGCCGACGTCCAGGAAAAGGCGAAGATGAAGTGGCTTGGCTTCGAAACCCCGGAGGAAGGACTGGGCGAGAGGTTCCACAGCTCGCCGAAGCTGCTGGCCGAGTTGAATCCCGGCAAGAAACTGGACACGGCCGGGGAGCAAATCACCGTACCGAATGTGCGGCGCGCCGCGGTGCGCCTGGCGCTACGCGTGGTGGTGTCGAAGTCCAAACGCACCGTAATCGCCTACGGCGCCGGCGACAGGGAACTGGCGCAGTATCCGGCCACGATTGGCGACTCGCACGATTCGCTGCCGATTGGTCATTGGACCATCACGAGCGTTCTGCACTATCCGTGGTACAACTACGACCCGGAGCACTTCTGGAACTCGGACCCGAAAGCCGCGAAGGCAGTGCTCCCGCCGGGTCCGAACAGTCCCGCCGGCGCAGCGTGGATCGGCCTCTCGATAGCACATTATGGTATCCATGGGACGCCGGATCCGGGCCACGTGCGGCACGGCGAATCGGCCGGGTGCATCCGGATGACGAACTGGGATGTGGATTCTCTGTCGCACATGGTTCGACGGGGCACACCGGTCGTCCTGGAGGAATAGCTTTGAGGCCCTGCGTTTCGATTGCCGGGCTTTTCTCAGTGTTTCTCGCTGTTGGCGCAACCTCTTCCATTCTCGAGATGACTCCGCCCATCCGCGGACTCGCCCTCGCGAATCTGCGGGACATGTTCCAAGAGATTCACAACGGACATCCGCATGAGGCGATCGACATTCCAGAGCCACGAGGGACGCCGGTGCGCGCGGTGGTATCCGGAACCGTCCGCAAACTTTTCTTCAGCAAACCGGGCGGCAATACGATATACCAGTTCGACGAAATGGAAGTGTATTGCTACTACTACGCGCACTTGGACGGGTACGTGGCAGGGTTGCGTGAGGGAATGCGGGTCGAGCGTGGGGACGTCATCGGTTTTGTGGGATCGACGGGAAATGCGGACGCGCGCGCGCCGCACCTGCATTTTGCGATCTTCGAGTTGGGGCCGGAAAAGCTGTGGTGGAAGGGGAAGGCCGTCGACCCATACCCCGGCCTGGTAGCCGCGGTGAAGCGGGCGGTCCCCGGCCGGCCATAAGTTATCATTGAAGGAATGTCCAACCGAGTTGCGTTTGTCACCGGCTCGAGCCGCGGAATCGGCCGGGCGATAGCCCTGTCCCTCTGCCGTGAGGGCTTCTACATTGTGGTGGCTTCGCCCGAAGTCGAGAACAATGAACTGGTGGCCGGGGAGATTCGCTCCGGCGGCGGAGAGGCGATGACTTTGAACCTGGACATCGGCTCGCCAGAATCCGTCAAAGAAGGTTTCGGCCAGGTGCTGGCGGCGAAGGGCCGCGTCGACGTTCTGGTGAATAACGCCGGCATCACGCGCGACGGTCTGGCCGTGCGCATGAGGCCCGCCGACTGGGACCTGGTGCTCAAGATCAACCTCAGCGGCGCGTTCCTGGCCGCCCAGCAGGCGCTTCCCGGCATGATGAAAAACCGCTGGGGGCGCATCGTCAATATTTCCTCCGTGGTGGGTCAGGCCGGCAGCCCGGGGCAGGCGAATTACGTAGCCTCGAAGGCGGCCCTGATCGGGTTGACCAAGGCACTGGCGCAGGAGATGGGCAGCCGCGGCATCACCGTGAACGCGGTTGCGCCGGGGTATATCGAGACGGACATGACCAAGGTTCTGCCGGAGGCAGTGAAGCAGAAATACCTGGCGTCGATTCCGCTGGGCCGGGCCGGAACGATAGCGGACGTCGCCAACGCGGTGAAGTTCCTGGTGAGCGACGACGCCAGCTACATCACCGGCCACGTACTGGCGGTCAACGGCGGCATGTACATGTAGGCGCCGGAACCGGCGGGTGCAGCAGCGCGAGGCCCACTTGAACCCGTTGGGCATTGGCGCGACACTAGAAAGTGTGAGGATGCGATGACAGGAGAGTACATTGAACAGCGGAACGGTGGATACTACCTCGCGGATACCCGTGTTTCGCTGGACTCCGTGGTGTACTCGTTCCAGCGCGGCAATTCGCCCGAGACGATACAGGCCGAGTATCCACTCCTGAAGCTCTCACAGATCTACGGAGCAGTCGCCTACTACCTGGATCACCAAACGGCTGTGGATCGTTACCTCGAGGCGAAGCGGCGAAGCTTCGAGAGCTCGACGATTCCCCTGAGCGAAGCGAACCCCGAACTCTGGGCGAAACTGGAGCGGGCGCGCCAGGCGATGAGCGACAAGGAATCGTGAGCATCCGTTTCCTGGCGGATGCCGATCTGAATCAGGCGCTGGTCGACGGAATTCGCCTTCGCGAACCTGCCCTCGACTTTCTGAGCGCTGCCGAGGCCGGGTTGGAGGGAATGTCCGATCGCGCCGTGCTGGACCTTGCCGCGAATCAAGGCCGTATTCTCGTGTCTCACGACGCGAGCACCATGCCTGTTCATTTCGTGCGTTCTCTGAACAAGGGCAAGCGTAGCCCGGGAGTGTTCCTGGCGCCGCAGGACGCGGTCATCCGCGATGTAATCGACGCGATCTTATTGGTCTGGCCGGCGTCGTCGCCGGCCGATTGGGCGAACCAGATCCATCACCTTCCCTCGCTGGCCCGGCACATCTTCAGCGACTGAGCGACCGGCCCCGGGTGGAGGGTTGCGCCGGGCGATGCCCCCGCGCTCAGTGCTTGGGGGTGAGGTCGTCGATGCGGCGCCCGGTCAGGATGGTGAACAGGTCCGTCGCCACGGCGCGGCAGTCGCCCAACTTGAGCGCCTCGCAGTAGAAAGCGGGCGTGGCATCCCGGTACGCCATCCACGCCTCCTGCGCCCTCTCGGTGAGTTCCCGCACCTTGGCCCGCGCGTCCCGTTCAAGCTGTTGCCGGTAGCGCTCCCGCAAGGCGCGCACGGCCTCGGCCAATGCAGCAGCGTTGTTCTTGGGATGAACCCGGTATCGAAACAGTTCCCGCAAATCCCGCACCCGCTGGGCACGGACTTCGTTGACGCGATCGTTGGAGGCCGCCGGGGCAAGCGCGCCCGGGCTGATGGATTCGAAGATTGCCGCTGCGTCGGCTTGGGCGAACTTATCGCCGGCATCCTTCCACTTGCGGTAGAGTTCGCGCCCTTGCGGGTCGAGACGCGCGAGCACGCTCTTCTCCAGCGCCCCCAGCGCCGTGTCGATTCTCAGGGAGGCGAGCGCGCTGCACGACATGCCGGCGTTGGTGGTCCCTGCCAGAGATCCGCAGAAATCCAGCTTGCCCGCCTGCCCCGGCGGAGCGCTCTCCCGGGCCGCGATGCGCTGGTGGAGCTCCGCGATGTCCGCATCGTTGAAGCAGTCGGAAAGCAACGCGCGCGCCTTGTCCAGGGCTGCCGCGCCTCCCTGCGCGTCGAGGCACATCACCGCCAGGTAAAGACGGTCCAGGTGGAAGGGGGGCTCATTGCAGGCGCGCCGGGGCACTTCCTTTTCGAAACAGGCTCGGGCGCGCGTGAGATCGCGCTTGACGCCCGCGCCGTAATAAAGCCGGAAACATGCCTCGGCGTCAAGCTGCGCCAAGAGAGGGGCCGCGAACAACAGGGGCGCTGCCCATGCCGTCACGCGGCGCCGGAGCATGGCCGCCATCAGAACACGTAGCTCACTCCAAACAGCGGCGTGAACTGGTGGAAGATGCCCTTGTCGGTGCCGTTGGCCGCCGGCACGATCAAGCGCGTCGGAAATGCCGTGACGTAATCGCGAAAATCGGCGCGCACCAGGATGTGGCCGGTCACGCGGACCTTCACGCCGCCGCCGCCGGTGACGAGGGCCCTCCATTGGTTCGTAGCGACGAGGCCCGCGATCTTGGGCATGGGTTGCGGCACCGGCGCCGGACCGGTAGTCACGTAGTATTTGGCGCCGACTCCCACCGCGAAGTAGGGGCGGATGCGCGCCTTCCGGCCGCGCGCCTGAAACAACACGTCGTAGTTAAAGGCGTGCGACTGGCCCTGGATATTGCCTCTGACGGCGCCCGTGGAAAGGAACGGGTCGCCATCGTGGTAGAGATAGCGCATCTCTCCCGAGACGTGTTCGAAGAGGTTTTCGCAAAACACCACGCCCGTGGCGAAGCGGTCGCGGATTCCGGCGGTGGCTGTTCCACCCGGCGAAATCACGCTGCCGTCGGTATAGACGCCGTACCCGAAGGCGCCTCCGATTTCGTATTGCTGCGCCAGGCACGCGCCGGCGCAAAAAAAGACAGCCAGGACTTTCATGCCCACAATAGAAGTAGACAACACCCGGAGGGCGGGCGCAACCGGCGCCGTAGCGCTGGCGCTACCCACGAGCGACGCGAGGCTGTCATCTCACGCGGGCTGCCGCGTGTGAGGCATACTGGACTTGGAACGCCTGCAATGTCTCACAGAAAATATCGCGTCACAACGCCGCCCGTCGAAACCGCCGGCGCATGGGAGGTGCGACGGCGGACGGCGCCCGCATCCGCCATCGCCAGGCTGTCTCGCATCCCGGGAGTGGGACCGTCGATAGCCGCCGATCTTTGTCTTCTGGGGGTCCGGGAGGTGGCGGAACTCAGAGGTCGAAACGCCGAGTCTCTTTACGCTGAACTCTGCCGGGAAGTGGGCGGACGCGTGGATCGCTGCGTTCTCTATGTATTCCGATGCGCTGTCTATTTCGCATCGGAGTCGAAGCACGATCCCGAGCTGCTGAAGTGGTGGAACTGGAAAGATACGGGCTAGCGCGCCCCCGCGAACGTCCGCGAGATCAGTTCCTGCGCCTCCTGCTGGATTTTCCGCAAATGGTCCTGGCCCGCGAAGCTCTCCGCATACAGCTTGTAGACGTCCTCGGTTCCCGAAGGCCGCGCCGCAAACCATCCGCGCCTGGTCACCACCTTCAGCCCTTCGAGCGGAGCGCCGTTGCCGGGCGCGGCCGTGAGCATGGCCTCGATGGGATCTCCCGCCAGTTCGCGCGCGCTCACCTGCTGGGGCGAGAGCCGCTGCAATACGGCCTTCTGCTCCGGGGTGGCGGGCGCGTCGATGCGCTCGTAGACCGGCGCGCCGAATTGCCCGGTCAGAGCGCCGTAGATTTCCCCGGGGTCCTGGCCGGTGCGCGCCAGCATCTCGGCCGCCACCAGCCCCATGATGATGCCGTCCTTATCGGTGGTCCAGACCGCGCCATCGCGACGCAGAAACGACGCGCCCGCGCTTTCCTCGCCGCCGAGCCCCAGCGACCCGTCCAGCAGGCCGTCCACAAACCACTTGAACCCCACGGGCACCTCCCACAGCCGGCGCCCCAGGTGTTTGGCCACACGGTCGATCAGGCTGCTCGAAACCATCGTCTTGCCGACCCCGGCTTCCGCGCGCCAGTCCGGCCGGTTCAGGAAAAGGTACGAAATGGCCGCGCAAAGGTAGTGATTGGGATTGAGCAGGCCCGCGCTCCGTGTCACCACTCCATGGCGGTCGTGGTCGGTGTCGCAGGCGAACGCGACGTCGAATTTGTCCTTCTGGGCGATCAGCCCCGCCATGGCATAAGGCGAAGAGCAATCCATCCGGATCTTGCCGTCCCAATCGACGGTCATAAAACTGAAGGTGGGGTCCACGTGGTCGTGCACCACGGTGAGCGAAAATCCGTACTGCTCGGCGATGCGGCCCCAGTAGGCGACGCCCGCGCCGCCCAGCGGATCGGCGCAGAGCGAGAGGCCCGCGGCGCGCACCGCTTCCATGTCCACCACCGATGCGAGGTCGTTCACGTATTCCGAAATGTAGTCGTGGCGGTGCGTGGTCGGAGCCGCCAGCGCCCGCGTGTAGCCGCAGCGGCGCACCTCGCTCAACCCGCCGGCGAGGATCTGGTTGGCGCGGTCCTCGATCCATCGGGTAGCGCTGGTATCGGCCGGACCGCCCTGAGGCGGGTTGTACTTGATGCCGCCATCCTCCGGCGGATTGTGCGAGGGCGTAATCACGATGCCATCGGCCAGTCCCGTCTGAAGGCCCCGATTGTGGGTAAGGATGGCGTGCGAGAGCGCCGGGGTCGGCGTGAAACCCCAGGCCCGATCGGTCATCACGTCCACGTCGTTGCCGGCCAGCACCTCGAGCGCGGTGGCGAATGCCGGCTCGGAGAGCGCGTGCGTATCCTTCGCCAGAAACAGCGGCCCGTCCACGCCGCCCTCTCGCCGGTACTGGCAGATCGCCTGGGTGATGGCCAGGATATGGTCCTGATTGAACGAGCATTCGAACGACGATCCGCGGTGCCCCGAGGTGCCGAAACTCACCTTTTGGGAAGCCACGGACACGTCCGGATGCTCCGTGTAGTAGGCTGTCACCAGCCGGGGGACATTGACGAGCATGGATCGCTCGGGAGGTTTGCCTGCAAGCGGATGAAGTACCATCGATTCCAACTTACGCGTCTTGCCCCCTTTCGCGCAATCATGCTAGCGTGAAAATTAACGCAATCCAAGGAGCAATCATATGCCATTAGTGTCGATGCGGCAGTTGCTGGATGAAGCGGCCAAGGGCGGCTACGGGGTTGGCGCGTTCAACGTCAACAACATGGAACAGATCCAGTCGATCATGGAGGCGGCCCGGGAAACCAAGTCGCCGGTCATCGTCCAGGCCAGCCGCGGCGCGCGCCAGTACTCGCAGGACCGTTTTCTGTATCACCTGATGATGGCGGCCACGGAACTCTACCCGGAAATCCCCACGGTTCTGCATCTCGACCACGGCAACAGCGTCGAGACCTGCAAGAGCGCCATCGATATGGGCTTCACCAGCGTGATGATGGATGGCTCCCTGAATCCCGACGGCAAGACCCCCTCCACTTTCGAATACAACGTGGACGCCACGCGCCAGGTGGTGAAGATGGCGCACGCCAAGGGCATCACCGTGGAAGGCGAGATCGGCTGCCTTGGCGGCATCGAAGACGGCCATGGCGCGGGCCTGGACGGCCTCAGCCACCTCACCGATCCCGACCAGGCGGTGGAGTTTGTCAAGCTCACCGGCCTGGACGCCCTGGCCATCGCCATCGGCACCAGTCACGGCGCTTACAAGTTCAGCAGTAAGCCCACCGGTGAGACGCTCAAGATGGCGCGGCTGATCGAGATCCACAACAAACTGCCCAACGTCCACCTGGTGATGCACGGCTCCTCCAGCGTGCCCAAGGCATTGCAAGACATCATCAACCAGTACGGCGGCAAGCTGAGGCCCACGTGGGGCGTGCCGGTGGAGGAGATCCAACTCGGCATCAAGAACGGGGTGCGCAAAGTCAACGTCGATACCGACAACCGCCTGGCCATCACGGGCGCCATCCGCAGGGTCCTCTGGGAGACGCCGGAGAAGTTCGATCCGCGCGACTACCTCAAGCCCGCGCGCGAGGCCATGAAGAAAGTGGTGGCCGAGCGCATGACACAATTCGGCCAGGCCGGCCACGCCGGGGACTACGCGCCCATCCCGCTGGAAGAGATGGCGCGGCGGTACGCCTCCGATCCGAGCCGCGACCGTTAGGGAGCGGTGGTCACGGCAGGATCTCGACGGGCGTCCAGTGTTTGTCCACTGAATTGCCGATGAAATAGCCGCCCACGGTGCCGGCGGCCGTGATCCCGATGAGTGCCACGGTGGCCCCCGTCGGATTATCATTGTTGAGAATGCCGCCTTGAATGCCGATCC
This sequence comes from Bryobacteraceae bacterium, assembly GCA_049516835.1. GTDB lineage: Bacteria > Acidobacteriota > Terriglobia > Bryobacterales > Bryobacteraceae > Fen-178. Next base: position 9,563 of record JBEKSR010000163.1, read on the forward strand.
AGGCGCCCACCCCTGCCCCGGCTCCCACGAGAAGGCCCATCGGTGTAGCCACGCTTCGGCCCACCTTGCCTTTGGTCTGCATCTCGAACCGGTGTAGCGTCGCGCGGGGCACGCGCACCACACCCTTTGGGTAGGCCGTGCGGTCCGAGGTCTTCTTTACATCCACCGCCAGCGCGTCCGCTTCCACAGCGGTTACTTTGCCGGTTATGGCCGCGCCTCCCGGCATGGCGATGGACACCGTCTTGCCGACCACCACCGTGAGTCCTTCCCATTTGACATGCATCGGAGCGGCGGCGTTCGCCAACAGCGGCACCGCCAATAATAGGGCCAACGACCTGGCCCGGTGCAAAGTCCCTATCACGTCCCCCACTATCGCACGCCCGCACGGGTGCGCGGCATGAAAAGGGAGTGTGCTTTGGTTTTCGCAGGAAATGCGGTCCGGGAAAACAAAGGGGTCGCGGTAGGGATGCCGGTTGCCCGGCACCCCCCGCACGGACCCGTGCGGGCGCTCATTAGCGCACACGGTTCTTATCGCGGATGATTGGCGCAAAACCGCTCCAAA
>JBEKSR010000164.1:0-10018 GCA_049516835.1 Bryobacteraceae bacterium
GCCTTCGAATTCACCGAGACGCGCGACCAGATTACCGCCGCCCGGGAGATCAAGCGCGACATGGAAAGTCCCCAGCCCATGGACCGCCTGCTGTGCGGGGATGTGGGCTTCGGCAAGACCGAAGTGGTGATGCGCGCCACCTTCAAGGCGCTTGGCGACGGCAAGCAAGTGGCGGTCCTGGCTCCTACTACGGTCCTAGTATTTCAGCACTTCGAGACCTTCAAACGGCGTTTCCAGCCATTCCCCGTGCGGACTGAGATGTTCAGCCGGTTTCGTACGCCCAAAGAACTCAAAGCGTCTCTGGCAGACCTGGCGGAAGGCAAGGTGGACATCGCCATCGGCACCCACCGGCTATTGTCGCAGGACGTGGAATTCCGGGATCTGGGGCTGGTGATCGTGGATGAAGAGCAGCGCTTCGGCGTGAAGCACAAAGAGCGGCTCAAGCACTTGAAGAAGACCGTGGACGTGATCAGCATGAGTGCCACCCCGATCCCCAGGACACTACATATGTCGTTATTGGGGTTGCGAGACATGTCCGTGATCGAGACGCCGCCTAAGGACCGTCTCGCGATCCACACCGTAGTTGCCCCGTTTCAGCCCGAACTGATCCGCTCAGCCATCGAACTCGAATTAGGCCGCGGCGGGCAGGTCTATTTCCTCCACAATCACGTGGACTCCATCTGGAAGCGCGCCGCCATGGTTCAGGAACTCGCGCCAGGTTCCCGGATTGGCGTGGGTCACGGCCAGATGGGCGAGGCCGAACTGGAGAGGACGATGCTGCGATTCATGCGGCATGAGTTCGATATCCTAGTCTGTACTACAATTATCGAAAACGGTCTGGATATCCCCCTCGCCAATACCATCATTATCGAGAATGCGGAACGGCAGGGCCTTTCGGAACTGTATCAGCTTCGCGGCCGGGTGGGCCGCTCGAACCGCCGCGCTTACGCCTACCTGCTGGTGCCGCCCGATACCGAGTTGAGCGAAGTCGCGCGCAAGCGCCTGGCGGCGCTCAAGGAGTTCAGCGACCTGGGGGCCGGCTTCAAGATCGCGGCGCTCGATCTGGAGCTTCGCGGCGCCGGGAATCTGCTGGGGGGCGAGCAGCATGGCCACATCAACTCCGTGGGCTTCGATACCTACGTGCGGCTGCTGGATGAGACCGTCCGCGAGCTGAAGGGCGAAGAAGTGGCGCCGGAGATCCACTCCGCGCTGAACTTGGGGCTCGACATCCGCATTCCGCCGGATTACATTGCGGACGAAAATCAGCGCCTGCGGGCGTATCGGCAGATCGCCAATGCGGCCGACGCGGCGGCGCGCGACCGTGCCGAAAAGGAACTGGAGGACCGCTACGGCCCAGTGCCCGAAGCGGTGCGCAACCTGCTGGCCTACTCGGCGCTCAAGACCGTGGCGGAACAGGCCGGCGTAGAGGTGGTCGACCGGCGCCATAACATATTGAGTATCAAGTTCCACAAGGAAACCCGCGTAGATCCGGCGCGCCTCATGCATATCGTCGCCAAGACCAGGGGAGCGCAGTTCACTCCGGCAGGCGTATTGCTACTACCGTTGGATGGCCAAGGCGGCGCAGGCGAGACTCTGCGTTTCCTGTCGGAGAAACTCGGGCAGTTGGCATCCCCGGCGTCACCGCCGGCTTGAACCGGCCAGGCGGCCCGTCCCACTGGTAGAATGGAGATTCAGGATATGCTTCGCAGGTTTGTAGTACTCGTGGCCGCGGCTCTTCCCATGGCCGTTGCGGCGGACGTGAAGGTAGTGGAGGAGATCGCCGCCAAGATCAACAACGACATCATTACCCGCGGTGAACTGGAACACAGGCGGCAGGAGATCGAACAGGAACTGCGGCGGCAGGGCCTCACCGGCGCCAAGCTGGCCGATGCCGTCAGGCAAGCGGAACGGGACGCTCTGCGCGACCAGATCGACCAACTCCTGCTGGTGCAGAGGGGCAAGGACCTGGACATCAAGGTCGAGGCCGACGTGACCCGCCGGCTGGCGGAGCTCCAGGTGCAGAACAACATCCGGGACCCCGATCAGTTTCAAGAGTTCATCCGCCAGCAGACCGGCATGCCGTTCGAGGATTTCAAACAGCAGTTGACCAACCAGATCCTCACGCAGAAGGTGGTCGGCCAGGAAATCGGCTCGCGCATCGCCATTGCGGAACCGGAGATGCAGAAGTATTACGAGGACCACAAGAAGGATTACGTGCGCGAAGAGCAGGTATTCCTGAGTCAGATTCTGATCTCCACCGAAGGCAAGACCCCCGAGCAGGTAGCCACCGCGGAAAAGAAGGCCAAGGACCTGACGGCGCGCGGGCGCAAAGGCGAGAAGTTCAGCGACCTGGCGCGCAACAACTCCGACGACACCGAGACCGCCAAGGCCGGGGGCTACATCGGCGGGTATAAGAAGGGTCTGTTGCTGAAGCAGATTGAAGATACGGTCTTCAAGGAGAAGAAGGGCTACGTCAGCGACCCCATCAAGATCGAAAAGCCCGCCTGTTTTCTGGTTCTGAAAGTGGAAGAGCGCTACGAGGCCGGCCAGGCGTCCTTTGAGGAAGTGAAAAGCGAAGTCGAAGACCGCCTGAGGGAGCCGAAGATCGAGCCCAAGGTGCGCGAATACCTCACCAGGCTCCGGATGGAAGCGTTCCTACAGATCAAAGAGGGCTACATCGACAGCGGCGCCGCGCCGGGAAAGGACACTCGCTGGCAGGACGTGGCCCAGTTGAAGCCGCAGACCACCACCAAGGAAGAAGTCGCCTCGCGCATCAAGAACCCGAAAAAGTTGTTCGGACTGATTCCGATCCCCGGCACCACCAAGGCCGCCGCCCCGGTGACGGAAGCGGCGGCGAGGGAGCCAAAACCCGAGCGGCCGCCCAAACCCGAGCCAAAACCGCTGCCGCCCATGCCGCCCATCCGACAATGAAATCCCCCTACGTGAACGAACTCAAGCCGAGCCAGGTGAGAATCGACACCAGTTTCCTGGTTCGCTCGAAGGAGATTCGGCAGAAGAAGACCGGCGAACCTTACCTCTCGCTGCTCCTCGGCGACCGCACGGGCCAGGTGGACGCCAAGATGTGGGACAACGTCACCGACAAGGTGGTGGACAGCTTCGAGCGCGACGATTTCGTCAAGGTCAAGGGTTTGGTCCAGATCTTCCAGAACCGGCCGCAGATCACCATCCACAACGTGCGGCGGATGGACGACGCCGAAATCGATTTCGCCGATTACTTCCCCTCCTCGCGCCGCGACCCGGAGGAAATGTGGACGGAGCTGCGCGCGACCGTCGCAGCCGTCGGCAATCCGAACCTGAAGGCGCTGATGGAAGCGCTGCTGGACGACCAGGACGTGGCGCGCCGGATGCGCCGCGCGCCCGCCGCCAAGCAGATCCATCATGCCTACCTGGGCGGCCTGCTCGAGCACGTGCTTTCGCTATGCGCGCTGGCGCGCATGGTGGCGGCGCACTATCCGAACATCGACTACGACCTGTTGCTGGCCGGCGTGGTGCTGCACGATATCGGCAAGACTTACGAGCTGAATTACGAGCGCGGCTTCTCCTACTCCGACGACGGCCAACTGCTGGGCCACATGACCATTGCCCTGCGCATGGTGGCGGACAAGTTGCGCGGCCTGCCGGATTTCCCGCCGCCGTTGCGCGCGCTGGTGGAGCACATGATCCTGAGCCACCACGGGCAGCTCGAGTTCGGCTCGCCCAAGCTGCCGCAGTTTCCCGAAGCGCTACTGCTGCACTACCTGGACGATATGGATTCCAAAATGGAGTGCATGCGGGCGCTGATTGAAAACGACCGCCAGGTGGAAGGCTGCTTCACCGCCTGGAGCACCCCGCTGGAGCGCGCGGCGCTCAAGAAGGACCGGTTTTTGAACGGGAAGGCGCCGGGCCCGGAGGACGCCCCAGAGGGCGCCCCGCCGGGCCCAGAGGGCACCCCGCAGGGCCCAGAGGGCACCCCGGCGAACTCGGGTTTTGCCGGCAAACTGAGGCAGGCGCTCCAGCCCACGGAGGCGAAACAAGAAAGCTGATGCCGAAAACCACGCGCGATATCCCTCCGCCGCTCGAGCTGGCCTGCCTGAAGGCGCTCTGGTCGCTGCGGGAAGGGAACGTGAAGGACGTGCAGCGGGTCGTGGCGCAATCCCGGCCGCTGGCCTACACCACCATCATGACGGTGCTCGAGCGCCTGGTGCGCAAGGGAAAACTGGTGCGCCGCAAGGTGGGGCGGGCGTTCGTCTACTCGCCAGAGGCCTCGCGCGATGCCATGCGCCGAGTGGCCATTCACGAGCTGTTGGAAAGCTTCTTCGACGGGTCGGAAGCGGAGCTGATGCTGTTCCTCGGCGGGGCCGATCGACAGGCCGCCCCCGCCCCGGCGCGGGCCGAAGAACACGCACGCATCGACACCGTGCTGCTGTAGGTATGCAAAACATTCTGCCGGTCCTGTGTTTTATCGCCGGTTTCGCGCTGGCGTGGCTGGTGCTGCGCCGGCGCAAGCAGGAAACCGAGTCGGCCTTCAAAGCGCTTTCCGCCGACGCCCTGGCGCACAACAACCAGGCCTTCCTCGATCTGGCCCGCGCCACCCTGGCACAGACCCAGGAAGCCGCGCGCGGCGACCTGGAAATGCGGCAGCAGGCCATCGTCGAGCTGGTGGCCCCGGTGCGCAACTCGCTCGATAAAGTCGATTCCCAGATTCAGGAGCTGGAAAAGGCCCGCGCCGGCGCCTACGCCGCGCTCCACGAGCAGGTCCGCGGCCTGGTGGAAACGCAGTCGCAGCTTCGCGCCGAAACCGGCAAGCTGGTTACCGCGCTGCGCACGCCCGGCGTGCGCGGCCGTTGGGGCGAGATCCAGTTGCGCCGGGTGGTGGAGATGGCCGGCATGCTGGACCACTGCGATTTCGTCACGCAGACCGCCGTCACTTCCGAGGAAGGCCGCCTGCGCCCCGACCTGCTGGTGCGCCTGCCCGCGGGCAAGACCATCGTGGTGGACGCCAAGACGCCGCTCGACGGCTACCTCCAGGCCATCGAAGCCCCCGACGAGCAGACCCGCAAGGCGCGCCTGGCCGACCACGCGCGGCAAGTGCGCGCTCACCTGACGGCGCTGGGCCGCAAATCCTACTGGGAGCAATTCGAGCACGCCCCGGAATTCGCGGTGCTGTTTCTGCCCGGCGAGTGCTTTTTCAGCGCGGCGCTGGAGAGCGACCCCTCGCTGATCGAATTCGGCGTCGAGCAGAACATCATCCTGGCGACTCCCACCACGCTCATCGCGCTGCTGCGCGCCGTGGCCTACGGCTGGCGCCAGGAAAACCTGGCGCAAAACGCCGCGGAGATCAGCGCGCTGGGCAAAGACCTGTTCAAGCGCCTCTCCGATATGGGCGACCACTGGAACAAGATGGGGAAGTCCCTGGAGCGCGCGGTGGAAGCGTACAACGCCGCGGTGGGCTCGTTCGAAGCCCGCGTGATGGTAAGCGCCCGCAAGTTCGCCGACCTGAAAACCGCCCCGCTGGGCGTGGAGATCGCCGAACTTGAGCCAGTGGAGAAGAGCGTGCGGGCGGTGCAGGGGGAATAGGGCGGTTCTGGTACCGGCCGGTTTGCATAGAGCACCGCGGCGCCGATCTTTCGGCCGCCCTGACCGGAAGTTTCTCCGGTGGCGGATCGGTCGGCGGGTGCTCTTCGGATTTGACCATCTTCGAGTGGCATTTCAGGAACCGGAACGCCGGCGACCAGACCTCGACGCGCGGCCCCTTTCGCCTCCCCTTGCACATCTCTTCGAGCGAGTTTCGAGACGCTGCGGAAAAAGGCTGGCCGGGCAGGGCGAACCACCATCCGTGCTCGCGCCTCAGTTCAATGGCCTCGATGCCTGAGTGGTATACCGGCTAGCGACCCACGGTCGGGATTACGTAGACCGCAGGACTGGGTACTTCGAGAAGAAACGTGCCCAACGGAAGATCGTCGGCTTATAGCGCCAAGCCGCTGAACTTGGCATGAAGCCGATACCCGCTGCTTAGACCGGAACACCACTACAGGATTTCGGTGTCCGCGGCGGACGGAGTTTCGGGCGCACCGGCTTCGGCGAACGGGCCGGAGACCGCTTGCCAGCGCACCTCCGGCTCTTGGTCGGCCATGGATTCGAGAACCTCGGGGAGACCCTGGGTCCACTGATCGAGCAGAAGCCGCGCGTTCTCGACCTCGTCCAGCCGGGATTACCGGGTGTTTTCGCTCGGGCTCACGTGGTCTTCACACCTCGCACGGCCGGCCAGTGCGCGACCAGATGGCTGCGCAGCCTCAAAATGGCTTGCGACTTCAACTGCGAAATGCGGGATTCGTGCAGATGGACAACCAGCGCGATCTCGCGCAACGTCAATTCTTCGTGGTAGTAGAGGCTGAGGACCTTGCGTTCAATTTCGGGGATACCATCGATGCTTTGGGCCAGGAGCCGCTCCAGTTCAGATTTCTCGAGAAGAGTGGAGGGGAGATTCCGGCCGCTATCCGGAAGGTAGTGCAGCATGTCCCTGCCGCGCTCGCCGCCGGCGTACTCCAGGCTGGCGACGTTGAGGCCGCAGATTTCCACCAGCCATTGGTGGTACTCCTCGATTGGTATTTCCAGTTGGGCGGCAATCTCGTCTTCCGCCGGCAACCGCTTGAGGCGCTGTTCGGCCACCGCGATGGCGGCTTCGATTTGCTTGGCCTTACGGCGTTTCTGCCGCGGCGCCCAGTCCAGGCCGCGCAAGCCGTCCAGAATGGCCCCGCGGATTTTGTACTCCGCGTAGGTCTTGAGCTTGACGTTGTGACGGCGGTCGAAGTTGTCGATCGCCGAAATCAGGCCGATTACGCCCGTGGACACCAGGTCTTCCAGGCTGATGTTTTCCGGCAGGCGCTCCTGGATGCGCCGCGCGATGAGCCGCACTTGCGGCAAATGCTCCAGGATGAGCCGCTCGCGTTCATCGTCACCGATTACTTCTGCCAACGCATTCAAGTACATACACCTCTGCCATGCCGGCCCATGTTCTAGGCCGCGGCTTGCGCCCGGCCGCAGTGACCGGCGAGGATCAGTTCCACCGGCCGGCTGCGGCTGGCGGCCTCGAGATCCTCCGGGATACGCTGTCCGGTGGTAAAGAAAGACAGCGGCTTGCCGGTTCGGGAGGGGACCTCGCTCCGGATTCGGCGTATGGCACGATTTCGCGGGCCAGGTCCGGAGAAACCCCGCTGGCGGTCAGCGCCGCGTAGGCGTTGGAGAGATCCGGCGAGGTTCCCAGCCACTGCGGCGGCGCAAACGCCGATCGGGTGAGCGTGCGCCGGATGCTTTCGAGATCCCTCCTCAGCTCCGATACCTCCGTCGAAAGGCAATCGCCCGTGGCTGGCGCGGCCGGAAGAAGAGGCGCAGACGCGGCGAAAGCCTCCGCCGTTTCGCCGGCGGCCGTCTGATAGGACTTGATCTTCATGTAGGCTGGCTCCCGATCTCGATCCTCCGCGCGGGCTTCTCCACCCCGAGGGATCTATCGTCAGGCAGCCCGGTTTTCTATAGATCCCGCTTCATTGAATGTTTCCCGGCGATGGCACCCGCAGCCCGGGCGGCTGAATGCGGCCCGAGATGCGGTTCAGAATCTCGCGAATGGTTTGCGGTGCGAGCGCCAAGTGGCTGTTCTGCTCGCCGTGCTCGACCCCGGACTCCACGGCTTGCTCGAGGGAGGGATCGAGGAACCACGCCGGCAAGTCGCCGGAGCGATTCGGATAGGGTTTCACCACCGTGCGGCGGATAGCCTGGCGGACGTACTCGGTCAGCAACACCGGGTTGCGCGTGGCGCTGGTCGCCTCTCCCAGAGCCTCCAGAATGGATACGGCGTCGCGAATGGAAACGCGCCCGCGCAACAGGTTTCGCAGCACGCGCTGCACGGTGGCCAGGGGCAGGAGCTTGGGAACCAGGTCCTCGACCACCTGGGGATGCTCCGCGGTCGCGCGATCCAGCAGCCGTTTGGCGTCATGGCGCGAGAACAGCTCGTGGGCGCGGCGGCGGATCAGCTCGGACGCAAGCTCCACATCCTTGAGCGAAATCACGTATTCGCGGCTGCGGAGCGAAAGGTTATCGGTGACGCGAACGGGGGCAGCAGGTAACCGAGGTCGATGACGAGCTGCCGCCGGATGGCGGAGATGCGCCGCGGCAGCGGTGAATCCTGCGCCCCTTCGAGCAGCCCCGCCAAGGCCAGCCCCACCTCGATCGTCAGCGGCTCGATGTGCACAGGAAGATCACCGCACCGATGACGTAGTTGCCGCCCACCACGAAGCTGCCGAAGGCGCCGATCACTTCCCCCGGCGGCCGTGGTGCCGGTATTTCCGTAGAGCGGGATGAGCCGGGCGGAGGGGGTGCCGCGAAACCATCATCACGATTCTCCTGCCGGGTGAACTCCACACCGGCTTTCTGCGCCTGCGCCGCCACACGTTCGTGCCCGTTGAGGATCACCTGGGCGCCAAAGTGCGGGTGCCCGCTCATTTTGATAGTCACGTGTCCCCAATCCGGGTCCAGGATATGAAAGGAATCATGATGCACATAGGGCCAAAACCCAGTTGCCCCGCAGGGGCCACTTTTTCGGAGCGCAGTCTCCGAAAAAGCGTAGCCACTTTCCGGCGCAAAAATGCAGCCCGGTCCGCCCGGCCCCGAAAACGAATTCTGCGCCGGAAAGTAGTTAAAACCGCTTTACCGCTTCGCCCTGTGAAGGACCATCGGAGCGGGCGTTTGCGGACCCCGTCCTCCCCCTACGCCTCTCGACGGGTCCGAACCGTCCGGCGGTGGGCCGATGGCCGGGCGCGATCCGGCAGGCTCGGCCGGGGCGCCGCGTCCTCCTCGGCCGCCCATGGCTGCGCCGCCGGTCCGCTGAAGCTCGATCACGTCACCCTTCAGCGTTCCCGTGTAGGCAACGTTGGCGGCGCTGAAGGAGATGTTGGCGCCATCCGCCTTTCCAGCTTCGATCGCGATGGGCGTGTCGCCGCCACCGCCGCCGCCGCCCTCGACGGTCCCAGTGAGGGCATTCCCACGCTGCTCGAAAGTGAAGATCTGGCTGGCTCCGCCGCCGCCGAAACCCGCGAAAGCAGCCACAGGCGCGGGTCTCCACAGGCCCGTGATGCCCTCGCCCGCCGGGACCGTGCGCTCCCAAACCGCCGCTTGGGGCCGGAGCTTCACGGCTTTTGTGGAGATGGTGACGCTGGCGGGGATCAAACCGGGCGAGCTGGCCTCCACCGTGATGGTTCCCGCTGCCTTGGTGGATTGCACCAGGGCCAGGCAAAGGCCGGAAAAGGCTTTGCGCGAACTGCCCCGATCGGATTCGTGACTGGTCGGGTCGCCGTTCCCGACGCCGATCGCTTTGCCCTGGCCGGTAACCCGGAAACTCACCTGGTTGTCGGCCATCGGCACGCAGCGGTCCTGCGCGTCCCGCACCTCGACGGCGAACATCGCCACGTCCTCGCCATCGGCGGAAATCTCTTTGCGGTCGGCTGTGAGTACGAGCTTCGCCGCCGGTCCCGTGGTCTCGCGCTTGGCCGTCATCACCTGCTTGCCGTCTTTGTATCCCCGCGCCTCAATCGCGCCCGGAGTGTAACGGACGTTCCACGCCAGGTGCGAATCCTTCTTCATGTCCTTGGCGCCGAGGCTCTGGCCGTTGAGGAACAACTCCACCCGGTCCAGGTTCGAGTACACCCAGACCGCGATCTCCTTGTCCTCAAACCCCGGCCAGTTCCAGTGCGGGAACAGGTGCAGCACCGGCTTCGAACCCCACCACGCCTGGAAGTAGAAGAAGCTGTCCTTCGGAAAGCCGCAGGTGTCGATGATGCCGTACTGCGAGCTGATGTTGGGCCACTGGTAGGGCGAAGGCTCCCCGCGGTAGTCGAAGCCGGTCCAGATGAACCCTCCGGCGAGCCACGGGCGCGCGTTGCAGAAGCTCCACCAACCCTCGCAGGAGGCGCGGCCGGTGGTGGTGTAGGGGTCGTACGAGCCGACGTAGCCGTGTTCCGGGTCCATC
>JBEKSR010000165.1:0-9827 GCA_049516835.1 Bryobacteraceae bacterium
GAGCCGCTACGCGATTACGAGACAGTGGTGCGGCTGATCGCAGGGACGACGACCGCCAAGGGCTTAACAGTGACCTGCCGGCTGGATCACCACAAGTACCCCCTCGGGCGAAAGATCACAGACGAAGAGTTTGCCCAGGTCAACCTGAAGCCCGACAAATTTCATGGCGAATGGAACTACACAATTCATCCAAGCAAATAACTCCAGTTGTAAATGTTATTTATTTACGATACCTTAGTGGTACACCGCCAACCGGTGGGCTTGCGGTAAACAAACCGGGAATCCGCGATCGACGAGGCGGCCAACTCGGCCCCGAACGGCGTACGGCCGGCGCCGTAGATGGCCTCCGCATTCGTGCTCAGCCATTCTCCCACTTCGTCTAGTACCCTGAGGCTGGGCTCCGGAATCTCGCCATCGCCGGTGGGCCCCACATTCAGCAGGTAGTTGCCTCCCTTGCTCACGATATCCACCAGCCTGTAAACGATCGTGTCGGAGGGTTTCCAGTTATGATCGTCTCTCCTGTAGCCCCAGGTGTCGTTGATCGTAGCCGGCGTTTCCCACGCGCTCTGCATTCCCGTCTCGAAGACCTGGTTGTCCCGCATCGAGGCGTAATCGAAACCGTGACGCTCCGCGTCCAACCGGCCGTTGATGAGACAGTTGGGCTGAAGGTCGCGCACCAGCTTCACAAACCGCTCCGCCCGTTCCGGCGTCATGTCGATCGGCGTATCGAACCAGATCAGCGCCACTGGCCCGTAATTGGTGAGCGGTTCTCTTACTTGCGGGAGGGCGATTCGCTCCAGGTATGCGTCGAACCCACCCTGCTGCGCCGGATCCCAAGAGCCGCCAGACACCGCGCCGCCCAAGTGATGCCAGTCTTGCGACTGCGAGTAGTAGAAGCCGAGGCGCATATCGTGCTTGCGGCAGGCCGCTGCCAGTTCCTGCATGGGGTCCCGCTGGAACGGCGCGGCGTCCACGATGTTGAACGGTGTGACCCGGGAATGGAACATCGCGAAGCCGTCGTGGCGCTTGGACATTCCCACGATGTACTTCATGCCGGCCCGTCTTGCCAGAAGGACCCACGCCTCGGCATCGAATCTCTCGGGATTGAATCGGCCGGCCAGCCTGGCGTAATTCGCAACCGGGATTCTGGCTGTGTTCATGAGCCATTCGCCGAGACCCGGATAGGGCTTTCCGTTCCACTCGCCCGCGGGAAGGGAATACAACCCCCACGTAATAAGCAGCCCGTACTTAGCCTCGCGGAACCAGGCGGTCCGGCGGACCGTCTCAGGGTCGGTCGCGGCGGGTTGCGGCATGGCTCGAAGGGTAAGCATCGACACAAGGAAGCGGAAACGTCAATCGAGAAGCAAAAGTCCAGTGTATCAGCAACCGTCAATTGCCCCGCTTGCCTGTGGGGACGAAGGTGCGATAGCATGGACGTTTAGCGGCAGGAACGCCGTGTGGAAGCGTTGCGGGCCGGCGAGCGCTGCCCCGGCTGTCAGGGTCCTTCATGGCGGAGACTTACTACTTCCTTCACATTCCCAAAGCAGCGGGCTCGACGTTCTGCTTCTCGGTGCTTCCGAAGCTTTTCGACCCGGCCGAGATCTGTCCGGCGCACGACTATCCGGAGATCCTGTCGATTCCCCCTGCCGAGATACCGAGGTTCCGCTTATTCCGGGGGCATTTCTACTATTTCTTTCACAGGCTGTTGCCCGCGAAGCCGGTTTACCTCACATTTTTGCGCGACCCGATCGAGCGCACCCTTTCTTTGTACGATTACATTTGCCGGGAAGCGCGGCATTTTCAATACGACGCGATGCGCTCCCTGAAGGACGGCCTTCGCGACACCGTAGGCTTGCCCGAACTCCTGCCTCCGAATTTTCAGGTGACGGCTTTGGCATGCGATCTCGATCCGGTTAGGACGATGGCGGAAGCGCGGGCGTCGCATCCCCGCGGGCTCGACGAATACTCGGTCATATACGGTGAGATGACCAAACGTCTTCCTACGCGCGACGACCTCGCCACCGCGCGCCGGCGGCTTGAAGACATGGAGTTCGTGGGAATTGCCGAGCGCTTCGACGAATCCGTGCGCCTGTTGTGCGGCACATTCGGTTGGGCGGTCCCGGAGTACGAATCCATGAATGTCGCGCCGGCCAGGACGCGGCGCGACCAGATCCCGCCCGACGTTCTGGACGCGCTCATGCGGGCGCACGAATTGGACTACGAGCTCTACGAGTTCGCCAAGTCCCTCTTCGCCAAGCGCCTTTCGCGGATGAAGGTCACCCCCGCGGCCGACTGACGCGCGCTGTCGGAAAGGTCCTGACCGCGCGCCGTAGGGCCGAACTCCATCGTCTACCTTTCATCCCTGCGGCCGGTTCTTGGCCTGCTCCATGGCGATCTGGTTGATGTGCGACAGCGCCTTGGCTCCGCTGGCGCCCTCGATGGCCTTCACCGCGATGTCCTGCACCTGCTGCTTGGCCTCCCCCAGTTGTTTCTCGATGGCCGCAATCTGCGCCTGCTGCCGCGCCACGGCTTCCTCGAGCGTCTTCACCTGCAACTCGGCCAGCCGCTTCTCGGTCTCGGCGTCCTTCTTGAGCACCAGCATCTGCTGCTCGAATTTGGCTTCGGTCTCGCGCCGCGACTGCTCGGCCGCTCCCTTGGCCTCTTTCTGAAGCCGCGCCGGGAACTCTTCGGCCTCTTTGCGCAGCCGCGCCAGCTCTTCCTCGCGTTCCTTGAGCTCCGTCTCGCGCTGCTGCCAGCCCTTTTCGAGCGCCTCCTGGCGTTCCTTGTTCTTCTTCTCGGCCAGGCGCATATCTTCTTCGTACTTGTCCTGCGCCTTCTTGCGCTCGAGCGCCTTCTTGTATTCGTAATCCTCGATTTCGCGCTGCCGCTGCTTCTTGAGGCTCTCCTCCTGCTCCTTGCGCTCGCGCTCCACGCCGGCCGATTCTTCCTCCCACGCCGCGCGCTGCGCCGCGATCTCGGTTTCCAATTGCTGCTTCTGGCGCGCGTAGTCCTGCACCATCTGGTCGAGCGCCGTCGCCGCCACGTCGATTTTGTGGAGCCGCTCCAATTCTTTTTGTTCCAGCGCCACGGCCTCCCGCGTCGAGGCCAGAAGCTGCACCTCGCGGGTCAGCCTTTCGGAGATGTCCGCGAGCGCCTTGGAGACCTCCAGTCCCAATCCCGAGATCTTCTGCACCACGCCTTCCACCGTGACTCCGTCCACGGACTGGCGGATCTCCGCGTCGCGCAACCGCGCCGCCTGGTCGGCCTTGGCGTCGGCCGACTCGCGAGCGGCCTCCGCCTGCTCCTGTATATCCGCAAACTCCTGCTGCACCTCCGCCTTGGTGCGCCTGCCCCGCACCGGCGGCTTGGACGTTTTTACTGGCATAATCGATTATCCTTTCCGAAACGGTAGCTTAACACTTGCGGACCGCCTGCGCTACGATCGAAGCATCTCGACCGACTGGAAAAGCAATCTCCGCGTTGTCCTGGTGGCCACGCGCAACCCGCTCAACATGGGGGCCGCGGCCCGCGCGATGGCGAATTTCGGGTTCTCGCGCTTGCGCGTCGTCAACCCCTACGACGTGGCCTTCCGCGAGGCCCGCTCGGCGGTCGGCGCCGCCCCGCTGCTGCGCGCCGCCGAAGAGTTTTCGACCCTCGCCGCCGCCGTCGCCGATTGCCGCGTGGTGATCGGCACCACCTCGGTGGGCCATCGCGAGTTACACCACCCCATCCGCCGCCTCGAATATGGCTGCCGTTTGATCCTCCGCGCGCTCCCGCGGGCGCCCGTCGCGCTTCTGTTCGGCTCCGAGAAATTCGGCCTCTCCAATGACGATCTCAGCCACTGCCACTGGTTGATGCGCATCCCCACCGCCCCGCCGCACTCTTCCATGAACCTCGGCCAAGCCGTGGCGCTGTGCCTCTATGAATTGGCCCGCGATCCGAAAGCCGTCCAGGCTCGTCCCGAAAGGAGCAAGCCCGCCTCCGCGGCGGAAAACGAGCAGATCACCGCCATGCTCATCGAGACGCTCCAGAAGTGCGGTTATGTCAACCCCGTGACCGCCGGTTCCACGGAAGAGAAAGTGCGCCGCCTGGTGCGCCGGCTCGACATCGCCGCGCGCGACGCCCCCGTGCTGCTCGGCATGCTCCGCCAGATCCTGTGGAAAATGGGTGGCTGATTTGGACCACTTTCGGGCGTGTCCCATACCGCGCGCTTCGCGGCCATGCGCGCGTTCAGGGGGCGTGAAGTCCCCGGAACAAACGGCAGTACCCACCCGCGCCAGCGATGCGGGCATCCCATTCTTCCAACTACCTCCGTCCCGGACTAGCGGGATTCCCGCCTCACGAGGGGCGCTGGCTGCCGCGATCGGCAGCGGCGCCGGTGCGCTTGCCGCGCTCGAGCTGCTGCGCCCATTCGACCAGGGTCTCGATCAGGTTGCGGATATGTTTCCTGGTGTTCTCATCCTTGAGGTTGCCGTGTTCGTCGAAGCGTTCCGCGGCGTTGGAAATCAGCACTTCGGGCCGATTCACGGCGTGCATGTTTAGGCCCACGACCAGTTGGCGGAGGTGGTACTGGGCGCGGGCGGTGCCGAGGCTGCCGACCGAAGCGCCCATCACGGCTACCGGCTTGCCATCCCACGAATTGTCGCCGTAAGGCCGCGACGCCCAGTCGATGGCGTTCTTCAGCACGCCCGGAATGGAATAGTTGTATTCGGGCGTGACCAGCAGAACGGCATCGGCGGCGCGGATACTCCGCTTCAACTCCACCACCCGCGGCGGCAGGTTTCTCTCGTCATCCTGGTTGAACGGAGGAATGCCCGCGAGATCGAAAATGTCAAGGCGGGCGCCTTCAGGTACGAGCTGCTCGGCGGCTCGCAGCGCGGCGCGGTTGTAAGAGCCCTGGCGAAGACTGCCGGCGATTCCCAAAATGGCCATCGGTATGTTCATGGATCACATTATACGCGGGGCAGGTCGGGGACCTGCCCCACTTATCCCACTTGCCAGTAGACCGCGTAGCGCTTGTCGAAAATGGCGTTGAGCGGGACCAGCGTGACGTCTTTCGCCTGGCCGGTGGTGCGGAACGTGAGCGGCTTGTCGCCGGGCTTGATCCACGAAGCGGGATCGGCGGCGGCGGCGCGGAAAGAGGGGACCTCGAGGGGTAAGGCCTGGACCCGCGGACCCATCGGGCCGGTGATCAGTTGCTCCGTCAATCCCTCCGCTCCCAGATCGCCCGCCAGCACCAAGGGACCATAGAGGATGGCCTGCATCTTGGGATCGTCGGGCATGGACTCGATGTGAAGGCGCATGGGCAGCTCCATCTCCACGCGGTCGCCCTTTTTCCAGGTTCGCGTCAGCGTCAGATAGCTGCCGGGGCTGGCAGTGGCTTCCAGCGCCTTGCCGTTCAGTTTCACGGTGGGCGCGGAAGCGAGCCAGGAGGGAATGCGCAAGCGCACGGGAAGGTGGACCGGTTTGTCCACTGTGACTGTCAGCGCCGTCCGCGGCTGATCGGGGAACTGGGTATCCTGGCGCAACCCGAAACCTTTCTCGGGCCAGTTCAGCTCGGAGGGAATAAACAGGTTGACGTAGAGGCCGCCGTCGTCGTGCCAGTAGACGCTGTCGGTGAGCTTGGAGTACTCCTCGACGCCGGTGCCGGTGCAGCACCAGAAGGATTGATCCTCGGTGTTGAAGGTCTTCCAGGCGCCGGGGGTGAGCGAGAGGTAATACTGGGTGTGGCCGGTTTTGGGCTGGATGGCGCCGATGCGGTGGTTGAGGAGGGCACGCTCGTAGTAGTCGAAGTAGCGGGGGTCCGCGGCGAAGCCGTAAAGATGGCGCGCCAGCTTGAGCATGTTATAGGAGCAGCAGCACTCGGCGGTGGATACGCTCATTTTCAGTTCGGCAGCGAGCTGGCGGGGCTGGGCGAGCCAGGCTTCGCCGTTGCTGGTGCCGCCGGTTACGTAGGTGCGCGCGGTCGTCACCTCGTAGAAGAAGAAATCGGCGACGTCATGGAAGCGCATGTCGCCGGAGATTTCGTAGCGGCGCGCGGCGGCGATCACTTGCGGGATGTGCGTGTTGACGTGGAGCGGGCGCAGCTCGTCGCGGCGTGAAGCCAGAGGATTGACGAAGCGCTTCTTGGTGAAGCGGTCGCCGGCCTTGGCCCACTGGTGGTTGTCGGTGGCCGCCGCCAGGTTATAGAGCACCTCGGCCATGCCGCCGAATTCCACGTTGAGGATGTCCTGCATGTGCTCTTCGGTCTTGGAGCCGCTCCACTGGTCGGCCCAGTCCGCCATGCCCTCGACCACTTTGCGCGCGTCCTGGTTGCTGGCGAGGGTGTACATGTCAAACAGGCCGGCCATGATTTTATGGATGGTGTAGAAGGGCGCCCAGGGGAGTTGCGGGGTGCTGAGGCGGTCGAACAGCTCGGTGGGGAAGGCGCTGAGATAACCGCCGCCCAGTTTCTGCTGGCACTTGGCCAACTCGGCGACTATTTCGTCGGCCTTGGCCTTGGCGTCCCTATCTCCCGCCGAGGCGAACAACTGGGCGCTGGCGGAAAGGAAGTGGCCGGTGAAATGGCCGCGCAGCTCGGTGGCGTGCTTACCGTCGGCCTTCGCCTCCCAACCTCCGAACGGTTGGGCGGAGCCTGTCGGCAGGCCGGCATTGGCGCGGAAGTTGAAGAGCAGGCGGCCGGCCGGCAGACGGTGCATATAGCCGCGATTCCACTCGGCGGCATCCGCGAACAAACCGGGGAGAAGCTTCACCTGGGTCATGGCGAAGGGGTGCACCCTGACGGGCACATCTTTGCGGGTGAACTCGATGGGAGCCTGGAAGGGCGGCACTTCCGGGGGCGGTCCAGATCGACGCTGGGGTGGTTGCTGCGCAAGCAGTGCGGGAGCGGCCGCTCCGGAAGCGGCCAGGACGGCGGTGAAGCCGCGCCGGTTCAGACTATTCATGGCTCTCCATTGTAATCCCTGTTGGCCGTGGCTTAACATCGAAAGAAGGTCTACTATGCCAACGAAAAAGAGCGCGATTCAACCGGAAGTCTATCAGATCAAGGTCACCCTGCTGGGCACGAGCCCGCCCATCTGGCGCCGGCTGCTGGTGCCCGCGGATGCGACTCTGGCGCAGTTGCACAACGCGCTGCAAACCGCGATGGGGTGGGAGAACTGCCACCTGCACGAGTTCTGCATGGGTCAGCGGCGCTTCGGGCCGCCCGAACCCGGCGACTTCATGGGAATGCCCTCCGCGGAAGACGAACGCAAGGCACCTCTCTCGAGCGTGCTCGGCAGGGTCGGCGCAAAGGTCACATACACATATGATTTTGGCGACGGCTGGGAGCACGGCATTGTCCTCGAGAAGCGCTTGCCGGCCGATCCGAACATGACCTATCCGGTGTGCACCGGCGGCCAACTCGCCTGCCCACCCGAGGATTGTGGAGGCGTCCCGGGATTTTACGGCCTGCTGGATGCTATCGGCGACCCCAGCCACGACCAGCACGCGGAATTGCGGGATTGGGTTGGCGACGGTTTTGATCCCAAGGCCTTTTCGGCTGAAGACGTCAACCGGAGGCTCGCGTTCTTTCACCGGCGCCGTGGTAAAGCTTCAAGAAGTTAGCACCGCCGCATGAGCCGACCCACTCCCACCACCACGGCGCGCGAGCCAGGCTTCGTCCGCGGCCTGAATCTGTTCGACGCCACCATGGTGGTGATCGGCGCCATGATCGGCTCGGGCATTTTCATCGTCTCGGCCGATATGTCGAGGCTGATCGGAAGCCCCGGCTGGATGCTGGTGGCCTGGGCGCTGACGGGAGTGCTCACCATCACCGCGGCGCTCTCCTACGGCGAGCTGGCCTCGATGCTGCCGCACGCCGGCGGCATGTATGTGTACTTGCGTGAAGCGTTCTCGCCGTTGTGGGGGTTCCTGTACGGCTGGACGTCGTTCACGGTGATCCAGACGGGCACCATCGCGGCCGTGGCGGTGGCTTTCGCGCGATTTCTGGCGGTCGTGTTTCCTCCGGTTTCCGAGAACCGCTACCTGGTGGAACCGATTCACATTTCGTCGCGGTACGCCATCTCGCTCTCCACCGCGCAACTGGTGGGCGTGGCCGTCATCGCGCTGCTGACGTGGGCCAATTCGCGCGGTCTGGAGTACGGCAAGATCGTTCAGAACCTGTTCACTACCGCCAAGACGGCGGCGCTGGCGGCGCTCATCCTGGCCGGGCTTTTTCTGGGCTGGAATGCCTCGGCGGTGAAGGTCAACTTCACGGGCCTGTTCAAGCTGGGAGCGTACGATCCGGCGCTGGGCGTGGCCGCGGGCAGCGCCTTCGGATTGATGGTGGCGTTATGCGTGGCGCAATCGGGCTCGCTGTTTTCGGCGGACTCGTGGCACGACATCACGTTCGCCGCGGGCGAGGTGCGGAACCCGCGCCGCAACCTGCCGCTGGCGATGGCCCTGGGGTGCACGGCCGTGATCGGGCTGTACCTGCTGGCCAACGTGGCCTACCTGGTGGTGCTGCCGCTCGGGGCCATCCAGCAGGCGCCCGCGGACCGCGTGGCCACGGCCATGCTTCAGGCCATCCTTCCCGGCTACGGTCCCACGTTGATGGCCGTGGCGATCATGATTTCGACGTTCGGATGCGTCAACAGCCTGGTGCTGGCGGGGGCCCGCGCTTACTATGCGATGGCGAAGGACGGCCTCTTTTTCGCGCGCGCGGGCGTTCTGAACAAGGCGCACGTGCCGGGCTGGTCGCTGCTGGCGCAAGGGATCTGGTCCGCGACGCTGGTTTTGCCGCGCACTTACAATCCCGAAACGCACGCCTACGGCAACCTTTATAGCAACTTACTCGATTATGTGATTTCGGCGGCGCTACTGTTCTATATCCTGACGATCGCGGCCGTATTCCGGCTGCGGCGGACGCGTCCGGACGCGGAACGGCCGTACCGGGTGGCGGGCTATCCTTTCGTGTCGGCGCTTTACATTTTTGGCGCGGCCGTGGTGCTGGTCATGTTGTTCGTTTACCGTCCGGCCACCACCTGGCCGGGATTGGCGATCGTGATTCTGGGGGCGGGCGTGTACGCACTATTGCCGCCCAGAAGATAAGCGTTGCCTCCGACGCGCCCGATCAGACCGACGCCAACAGCGCCGACGATGCCCCCGGCGCCGCCATCCAGCTAACCGGGATTTCTCACACGGAAGAAAGCGGGGCTCCTCGGCCGGGGCGAAAGCACGGGGACAGACGGCTCTGTCCACGCGGCGCAGAGTGACAGCGTGTTGGTTCGAGAGAGGCGCGCGCCTTGGGACAGAGTCGTCAGTCCCCATGTTTTCGCGGCGTTTCGCCAGAACCAAGACCCACACCTGTGAGAAATCCGGGCTCATGGATCGCGCCGTCACGCTGACAACCAGGGAGCCACGGCCACCTCGGGTGCTGCCAGCCTCTTCGATTTGCTCGGCTGAGAGCCCTCAGTCGAACAGGTGCGGCACAAACTGGCTGGCGTTCGTCGGGATGGGCATGCCCGATTCCCGAATGCCCATCCCCCCCGCGGCGTGGCCTTCTTCGTGGCCGATCACCCAACTGCCAATCACCGGGTACATCCCGTCGAAACTCTTCAACGGCGCCGCGTCCTGGTAGATGGAGCCTTCGGCGCCGTAACTGCCGCCAGTCTGGACGTCTTGGCCCGGCTGGTGCAGGGTGATGTTCGCGCCCTCGCGCCCCAACAGATCTTGCCAAATGGCATGCCGGACAGGCGGAAAAGACCGTTTTTTGAATTGGGGCTCCGCCCCAAACCCCGAGGTTTGCCGCTTTGTGGCCAGGATCATTTGATCGAACGGGTGGCGGA
>JBEKSR010000166.1:0-13858 GCA_049516835.1 Bryobacteraceae bacterium
GAACTGGCGGGTCTGGTTGGCGCGTTGGATGAGTTGGACTTTGGAGAGGTAACCCATGAAACGATGATAACACTAGCGTTATCGCTAGTCAAGAGAAATGATTGATTTTTTCTCACGACCGCCGAGACGCTGAGAAAGACAATGCGCGGAGAAGAGTTTGGAGGAATAAGGGCGCGTGCTGGGATTGAGGCTGTACACTGCTGGTGGGGTTGAGAGAGCGCGGAGAGCGCGGAGGCAAAGACACTACGGGTGTGCGGAGGGGACTTGATCGGGAATCGTTGCGGCGGCCGGGGCCTGAGGGCAACCCCTCCGGACTCGGCCCAGAGGGCACCCCCCGTGCGTATCCGGCCGCCAATGATTTGAGCCGCATCTTCGAAGTAGGAGGAAACAGTCTGGATGGCCTTTCTTATATACGTTCGATTCGATGCTTGACTCTCTGATATCCGATGGGATGCTTTCCACCGGGTGTGATAGGACCAGTCCTAAGATCTCCCCGCCGGCATCCTTTGCCAGGGATTGCCGTACGGGCTTTACAGGGCCCTACGGGAAGTTCAGTACCACCTTAGCTGCAACGCTTGCTGGCCAGCAAGAAAACTGTTGGGCTTGCGCTGTGGAGACGCAAGCCTCTTTCCAGTTTCAGAGTAGCAGACGGGTGTCAAGCGGGCGGGGGGTCAAAGAGGGCCCAGGTGCCTGTAAGTCTCTGATAAGAAGCAGTGAAAATATTTTTGCAATATTTGTGACCGGTTTTCCGGTCTCAAACAGCGCCCGCCATACCGCGCTTGGCAGCTCACTCGTACCGGAGCGCTACCACCGGGTCGAGGCGCGCAGCTTTGTTGGCGGGCCAGATGCCGAAGAACAGGCCGACGGCTACCGATACTACGATGCCTAGCACCGCCGACCATAGTGGGACGCTGGCGGGGAGGGAAGTGAAAACGGCCCGGCTGATCAGCGAGATGATCCAGCCGAACAGGATTCCACAGATGCCGCCCATACCCGTCAGCACTGCGGCTTCCAGCAGGAACTGAATCAGGACGTCGCTCTTCCGGGCTCCCACGGCTTTGCGGATGCCGATCTCATAGGTGCGTTCGGTCACGGAGACCAGCATGATGTTCATGACGCCGATACCGCCTACCAGCAAGCCGATCGAGCTGAGCACCACCATCACAAGGAAGGTCATAGCCGTAATCTGGCGGAAATCGGCCACCATTTGTTCGGCGGTGGAGAGCGCGAAGTTGTCGGGCTTGTTGTAGGGCACGCGGCGGTCGATGCGCAGCACGGTCCGCACTTCATCCAATGCCTGCGGGAGCTTGCCCTCCACGGCGCTGACGACGATGGCGATCTCCGGGGCGTTGGGGAACATTTTCTGCATCATGCCGTAAGGCACCAGGACACGGTTGTCGGTGTCGCCGAAGAATGACGCCGCCGGCCGCAGCATGGTGCCGATCACCGTGAATTCATGACCGTCCACGTTGATGGTCTTGCCGATGGGATCGACGTTGGCGAAGAGGCCTTTCTCGATGTCGGCGCCGACCACCGCCACGGGCATCCGATGGCGGCTCTCTTCGTCGCTGAAAAATCGCCCCAGGTGCAGGTCCACCTGCCCTTGCCTGGCGTAAGCCTCTTCCATGCCGATGAGATCGACATCGTACATATCGTTCCCCTTGTAGTGGGCATTGATGCTCTTGTTGGGGAACAGCATGGGAGAGACGTACTCGACCGCCTTGCACCGCTCCTTGATGTGGACGGCGTTTTCGTAGGTGAGGTTCTTGCGGGTGCGTTCCTCGGGGCTCAGGTTGCCTACGCGAAAGCCGACGGGGAACTTGAAGACGATGATCGAATTGGGGCCGAAGCTCCGCAGCACGCCTGTGATGGAGGCGTCGAACCCCGTCAGAATGGCGCTGACGCCGATGATGGTGCCGGTCCCGATGATCACACCGAGCACGGTCAGGAAGGCGCGCAGCTTGTGGCTCCGGATGGTCCCGAGCGCCAGCCGGATGCCGTTGTTGAATGCCAGCCTGTTCATGGGATTATCTCTCGACCCGCAGGGCCTCGATGGGATCCAGCTTGGACGCACGGCGCGCCGGATAGATGCCGAAAAACAAGCCGACGGTGGCCGAAAGTCCGACGCCGATGAATATGGCGGACCACGGCAAGGCCATGGGCACGGAAGTCAGGTTGCGAACGGTCACGGCCACCAGCCACGCCGCGGCTACTCCGATCAATCCGCCCACACCCGCGAGCACCGAGGATTCCACCAGGTACTGGTTGAGGATGTCGCGCCGCCTGGCGCCCAGAGATTTGCGAATGCCGATCTCGTGCGTGCGCTCCGTCACCACCGCCAGCATGATGTTCATGATGACGATGCCGCCGACCACCATGAAGACCGAGACGATGCCGACAGCCATGGCCGCGATGGTGGCCGTCAAACTCTGCCAGAGGTTGACGAACGTCTCGGAAGCGAAGATGGTGAAGTTGTCGTCCTGGCCGGGCCGCAGGTGGCGGTAGGAGCGCAGGAGCACGCGCACTTCGTCCTCGGCTTCCATGAGGTGCGGCTGGTCCATGGCCTTGGCGATCATGCGAATGCCGTTGCGATTCCCGTAAGTCTTGAAGTAGGCCTCGATGGGAACCATGACGAAGTTGTCCTGGGATTGTCCGAAGACGCTTCCCAATGTTTTGGCGACTCCCACCACCTCGTAGGGATTGCCTTCGATGGCGATGGTCTTGCCGAGCGGGTCCTGGGATTCGAAGAAGCGCGTGCGGATGTCGTTCCCGATGAAGGCCACGGGCGCATGGCGGCGCACCTCCTCGTAGGTGATGCCGCGGCCGGTATCCACCTGCACGTTATTGATGGTGGGAATGTTGTCGGTGATGCCATCGATCTCGACGCCCTCCACCGAAGAGCCCTTGAAGGAGACGCGCGCGTTGCGCGAGGCCATCATGCCGACGTCTTTCAGCAGGGTGGCATGGCTCTTGACGAACTCGAACTCCTCCGGCTTGATCTGCGGATTTCGTTTCTGCATCTCGAAGAACTTCTTGGGGTCCCAGGGACCGAACCACGCCATGCGCACGATCCGGAAGCCGTCGGCGCCCATGTTGGAGACCTTTTCGGCGATGTACACGTCCATGCCGTGGATCAGGGCGGTGACAGCGATCAAGGTGGTGGTGGCGAGAATGATTCCCAGCAACGTCAGGAAACTCCGGAGCTTGTTCTTGCGGAGCGAATCGAGGGCGATACGGGTAGCCTCCCAGAAGGAGGCGCTCAGACGAAACTGGCGGGATCTGGGCACGGGGATCTCATCTGGGAGACGCGCAAAGGCCGCTGGTTGTTCCCGGAAATCCGCGCGCAAGCAGGCAGGCGGCACCGCCTGCCCCACCTTTGAACACGCAGAACCTGTTGTGGTGGCGCAGGCGGTGCCGCCTGCGCAGTGTTCAACGCGCCGGTTCAGCCACCGGCGGCGGCATCTGCTCTTTGGTGAAGCGCGGCAGCATCTCCTCGCGATTGGCTACGTGCCAAACCGCGGCCGCAATTATGGTGGCGGCCTGGCGGGCGTCCTCGGGGACAATGCGCTCGTAGGTGTCGAGGTTGGTGTGCCAGGTGTGGCTCTGGTATTCGATGGGGTCCTGTTGCAGCCCGATCCCGGCCAGGCCCGCGTTGCTAAAGGAGGTGCTGTCGGTGCCGCCCACGGCGCGGCTCCTGGAGGGCACTGCTCCCGCCACGCCCAGGTCCTGGAAAGGAGCCAGAGCCGCGCGTACCACCGCCGCGGCCTCGGGCGGTCCAAAGACGCTGGCGCCGCGCACGCGGCCGGTTCCCGAATCGATGTTGAAGTAGGCCACCAGCTTCGAGTACTCCGGCTTGGGGTCCTCGAACGTTCCGAAATGCTGTTTGACGTAGGCCAGCGATCCCAGGAGGCCCTCCTCTTCGGCGTCCCACAGCGCGATGCGGATGGTGCGGCGCGGCTTCTCCCCGAGCGTCTGGACGATCCGCACGGCCTCCATCATCATGGTCGCGCCGATGGCGTTATCGGTGGCCCCGGTGGCGGCGTGCCAGGAATCCAGGTGCCCGCCGAGCATCACGATTTCATCGGCCTTGTCGGTACCGGGGATTTCGGCCACCACGTTGTAGGCGGTCTTGCCCTCCGGGTAGACGTGGTTGACGATGTCGAACTCCAGCCGGACTTCCTCGCCGTCGTTGAGCAAGCGTTCGATGCGGCCGTAATCCTCGTTGCGGAGGACGACCGTGGGAACCGCCTTGGCCACGTCGTAGGTGCGGTTCTGGAAGGCGCGGATCTGGCCGTGTTCGCGCGCGGCGTCGTTGACGCGCACGAGCGCGCCGTTGGCCACCAGCCAGGCGTCCACCATCTCGTTGACCTGGGCGGCGGTGAGCCGGCTAGGGTCCGGGGTGGGAGGCTGGCCGCGCCCGCCGCGGCCCGCGCCGGCGTTGGGATTGTTGGGGTCGAACTGAGCGCGGATTTGGGCGTCATCCCGGCGCATGGCCGGCGGATTGAAACTTACCGGGATAGTGGCCGCTTTGCCCACCAGCACAATCTTGCCTTTGACCTTGGCTTGGTTGGCCTCCAGCCACTGGGTCAGTTCTTCCTTGGTAGGCCATTGCGCCTGCGACGGCGTGACAGTAACCGGCGCGGGGGCGCCGCGGCCCGCGGCTGGCGGCCCTTGCGGGGGCGTCACCTCGACGGCGGCGGCGGCTACCGTGCCGTTGGTCGATGGTGTCCAACCCAGCACTTTGAATGCGAGGGCACCCTGGACCGGCGCGACCAGGTAACCCGTGGCGCGCTCATTGAGCCAGCCGGGATGGCCGAAATCCCACGGCTCGAGGTGCGCATTCTTGAGGCCCCATTCGGTGAGCGTCGCGGCGGCCCACTTGGCGGCGGCCTCGTAGTTGGGCGAGCCCGCGAGCCTCGGCCCGTAACGGTCCGTGAGCATGTGCAGGGTGCGCATGATCTGCGAATGCGCGGCCTCTTCCGAACGGATTCTGGCGTTTATGTTTTGGTCGGCGGTCTCCTGCGCGAAGAGGAGACAGGAGAGGACCAGTGCGGCGAACAACTTTCTCATTCAAATAGAATACGCTACTGGGGCGGGCCTGGGTTTGGCGCGGGGCGGGGCCTTGGCACTAGGTCAAGGGCTGGGACCGATTCCTGGCGGGTTTCGTGCCACTCTGTCAGTCCTTCTAAACCCTGCGGCGTCGGTGAGGATGTAGGAGGATGCGGGGGCATCCTCGCTGTTGACGTGACGGGGACTTCACGGAGGTCATCGCTGGGGCGAACACCGACTCGCCGAGCCATGCGCGCTCCTGTCCCCTCAAAACGCAAACTTCAGGTTGATTCCTAAAGAGGTTGGTTCGGAGTGCCGATATGCTAGGCGTGCTGGGCCTTCCAACACTTTTCGGCGCGGACTCACGCTATGATGAGGGAACTCAGGCGCAATTCGACCTGGAGCCTCCTATGCCAGATAAAGACGCAACTCCCGCACCTCCCGGATGGGAAAAGAAGACAGGCCACCTGGAAGACTACATCAGCGGCGCCCAGGTCAGAGCGACGCCAGAAGAGGTCGAGGCTGTTCAGGTTTTCGCGCGGCGTCTGGTGGAGGACTATGGGTACGAAAAGTCTCAGATTCAAACTCGTCCCCAGTTCAGAGTGAGAAAGCGCCCTTCCGACGAGGAGAAGTCCTACCCGGTGGACATCGCGGTCTTCAAGAGCGATAGGAAGATCGAGGATGACCTGTTCCTGGTCGTCGAGTGCAAGAAAAAGACTCGTAAGGACGGCGTGGCCCAGCTCAAGTTGTACCTGGACATGAGCCCTGCCGAGGTTGGCGTTTGGTTCAACGGTGAGGAACATGTCTATCTTCGGAAGATCCATCATCGGGATGGCAGCCGCACGTATGACGATCTTCCAAATATCCCGCGCCGTGGACAGCGAATAGAAGATATCGGCCTCTTTCGAAGGCGCGACCTCAAGCGCCCATCGAACCTGAAGGCGGTCTTCCGCGATATCCGGAACCACCTTGCGGGTAACGTTACCGGTATCACGAGGGACGAAGCTCTCGCCCAAGAAATCATTAACGTGCTCTTCTGCAAAATCTACGACGAGATCAACACCGGGCAAGATGAGATGGTCACCTTCCGAAGCGGCCTGAATGAATCGCCAATGGAAGTCAAAAAGCGAATTGTCGATCTTTTTGAAAAGAGGGCCCGCGCGGAGTACGCTGACGTTTTCGATGCCAAGGATACTATCTCGCTCGACGCGGCCAGCTTGGCATACGTTGTCGGAGAGCTCCAGAATTATTGTGTGGTCGAAGCGGACCGGGATGCGGTCGGTGAGGCATTCGAGGTCTTCATCGGACCCGCGCTCCGGGGCGGAGAGGGTCAGTTCTTCACGCCGCGCAACGTAGTGAGAATGGTCGTTGAAATTCTAGATCCCGAGCCTGACGAAATGATCCTTGACCCCGCATGTGGATCCGGCGGATTCCTCATCATTGCACTCGAGTATGTTTGGAAAAAACTTGAGCGTCTTGCCAAACAGAAAGCGTGGAGCGCCGTTCAGCTGGATAGGAAGAAACGCGAACTCGCCTCAAGGTACTTCCGCGGGATCGACAAAGATCTATTCCTTGCAAAAGTCACGAAGGCGTACATGGCCATAATCGGCGACGGGCGTGGCGGCGTATTCTGCGAGCATAGCTTGCTCCCTCCCTCCGAATGGAAGGCGCAGGCCTCAAGCTCCATCGCGCTGAAGTCCTTCGATGTTGTCCTCACCAATCCGCCCTTCGGTACGCAGATCAAGATTAAGGGGCAGGCATTGCTTTCCCAGTACGACCTTGGGCACAAGTGGGAAAAGAACAGAGCGACCGGACGGTCGGCAAGAACGGCCACACTTTGCGAGCATCAACCCCCTCAACTCCTGTTTCTGGAGCGTTGCTTGCAGCTCTTGAAGCCGGGCGGGCGGCTGGGCATCGTCTTGCCTGAAAGTGTACTGGGCAATCCATCGTACGAGTACGTCGTCACATTTCTACTGCGGAGCACCAAGGTGCTCGGCGTAGTCACCCTTCCCGAGTCCCTGTTCAAGACGAGCGGAAAAGGTGGTACCCACACTAAAACCTGCGTCTTGTTTCTCGAAAAGCGATCTGCGGCGAGGCCGTACGACATCTTCATGGCCGATGTGAAGTGGTGTGGCCACGACTCGCGCGGCAACCCAACCATCCGTAAGAACAAGGCCCAAGAGTACGTCCTCCTCGACGAGGTGCCGCAAGTCGCGCCTCGTTGGCGCGCCCTCAAGGCCGGAAAGAGAATCGATCGGGACCACATTGGCTTCCACCTCAGGTCCAGCGCCATCCGAAAACAGATTCTCGTCCCGAAATACTATAGCCCGGAAATCGAATCGTATCTCAAGGCCATGGGGCCGACCCACGAACTTGTTGCGCTTGGCGAATTGGTAGGCAACGCCGCTGTTTCAATAGCCACGGGCGTCGAGATCGGCAAAATGGCGTACGGCACAGGTCATATTCCGTTTATCCGCACTTCAGATCTGTCGAATTGGGAGATCAAAGCCGATTTCAAACACGGAGTGAGCGAAGAGATCTACGAGGAAATGAGGAAGGGCTGCGACGTCGCGCCAGGGGACATCCTCATGGTGCGGGACGGCACCTATCTGATTGGAACCCCGGCATTCGTGACGGACAATGATGTGCCAATGCTCTTCCAGAGTCACATTTTCCGGATTCGAATTCTGAAACCGAACGTCATAGACCCTTATCTGCTATTCGTTTGCCTTAACACACCGATCGTGAAGGCCCAGATAAGGTCGAAGCAGTTCACCCAGGATATCATCGACACCCTCGGCAACCGAGTCCTGGAATTAGCGCTGCCGGTTCCGCGCGATCAGAGAACGCGAGCGCGCTTGGCGCGTGCCGCCAAGGAGATTATCGAGCGACGGGCAAAGTACCGCGAGGAAGCCAGGTTGCTGCCGCTAACGCTTCAAGGGAAGATCCCAGCAGAGATCGCGGAGGAAGTCGAGGAACTGGCGCCGGAGGAACCGCCAGCGTGACGGCGGCGTGAAACTGTGTTCGCCCCACTCGGCTCCCGGCCCAGCTAGGAGCCACGTGTCGGTCCGGATTGCGCGAATTCTCTAGCGGGAGCGCCGGGGACGGACGGAGCGATTTCCACCGCTGCCGGCGATTCCTCCCCTGACACACCCGTCACGTCACCAAGGCTGGTTGCGGCGGGGGGAACAGACCACGAAAAGCGATGGTCTGCCCCACTTGCCTCAGGCGCGGCGGCCGGGCGCTCTTTTGGGGCCGGCCTTCACGATCTCTTCGGGGCAGCCCTCGGTCATGAGCTTGAAATTCTCGATGAAGCGCGCGGCCAGGGCCTGGTACTTGCGGTCGTAATCGTCCTTGCTCGGCCACGTATTTGCCGGATTGAGGATCCGCGCCGGAATGCCCTCGCATTCGGTGGGCACATCGAATCCGAAGACCGGGTCGGCGCGAAATTCGACGGCGTTGAGCTTCCCGGAGAGGGCGGCGTTCAGAAGCGCGCGGGTATGGCGGATGCTGATCCGCTTGCCGACGCCGAACGACCCGCCGGTCCATCCGGTATTCACCAGCCAGCAGACGGCGCCGTACTTCAGCAGCCGCGCTTTCAGCATTTCGGCGTAGGCATACGGACGGTGCACCATGAAGGGGCCGCCGAAACAGGTGCTGAAGGTGATCTCCGGCTCCGTGCCCAGGCCGATCTCGGTGCCGGCGATCTTGCTGGTGTACCCGGAGATGAAGTGGTAGATGGCCTGGTCGGGAGTGAGGCGCGCAATGGGCGGCATGACGCCGCTGGCGTCGCACGTCAGGAAGACCACGTTGCGCGGATGGCCGGCCATCTTGGGCGGCAGATAGTTCTCGATGTAATCGAGCGGATAGGCGCCGCGGGTGTTTTCGGTAATCAGGTCGTCGTTGAGGTCGAGGCGGCGCGAGATCGGATCGACCACCACGTTTTCCAGAATGGTGCCGAAGCGGCGCGTGCAGGCATGGATCTGCGGCTCGGCCTCGGGCGAGAGACGAATGACCTTGGCGTAGCAGCCGTCCTCGAAGTTGAAGACGCCGTTCTCGCTCCAGCCATGCTCGTCGTCGCCGATCAGGCTGCGGGAGGGGTCCGCCGAGAGCGTGGTTTTGCCGGTGCCGGAGAGGCCGAAGAAGAGCGCCGTATCGCTCTCGGGCCCGACGTTGGCGGAGCAATGCATGGGCAGCACGCCCTCCAGCGGAAGGAGGAAGTTGAGCACCGTGAAGATGGTCTTCTTGATCTCCCCGCCGTAACTGGTGCCGCCGATGATGGCCAGCCGCTGGGAGAAGTTAATGAGGATGAAGGTCTCGGTGCGGGTGCCGTCGATGATGGGGGATGCCTGGAACGAGGGGGCGCAGATCACGGTGAACTCGGGCGCGTGCCGCCTGAGTTCGTCGACGCTCTTGATCTTCATGAACATGTTGCGGGCGAACAGGCTGTGCCAGGCCTTCTCGGTGACGATGCGGATGGGCAGGCGAAAATCGGGATCGGCGCCGGCGTAGCAATCCTGCACGAACACGTCGCGGCCTTGCAGGAACCCCTGCATGCGCGTGAGCAGCGGGCTGAACTTATCGCCGCTGAAGGGCCGGTTGTACTCGCCCCACCAGACGTGGTTTTCGGTGGAATGCTCCTTGACGATGAACTTGTCGGCGGCGGCGCGCGCGGTGTGCTTGCCGGTGCTCACGACCACCGGACCGAGATGCGACTCGCCGCGGAATACGATCTCCTCATAGAGCGACGCGCTGGGCAGGTTCCAGTAGACGCGGTGCAGGTTCGTGAGGCCGTGGTTTTCGAGGCCGTAACTGGCGGCCAGCTCGCCGGCCTCGGGCTGCGCGGGAGATGGAAGATCGAGATAGGGGTTCATCGCCAGTCCCTCACTAGTTTGCGGTCGCCGAGGTAAAGCTCGTTGGGCGCCTCCGGGTCGAGCGCCCACTTGATGCGCTCGACGCCTTCGGTGATTTCCTTGATGGTGCCGCAGAAACTCATCCGGAGGTGGCCCTCCATGCCGAACTCGCGGCCGGGAACGGTGACCACCCGGACCTTATCGAGCAGCAAGTGGCAGAGTTTTTGCGAGTCCTTCTCATAGGCGCTGAAATCGGGGAAGCAATAGAAAGTGCCGCCGGGCTTCACCACCTTGACGCCGGAGAAGCCGCCGAGGCGCCGCATCATGACGTTGCGATTGTTCTCGAGGGTCAGGCGCAGGCTCTCGACGCACGACTGCACGCCGTTGAGCGCGCCCACCGCCGCCCATTGCGAAGGCGCGGCCGGCCCCGAGGTCTCCTGCGACTGGATGTTGGTCATGGCCCGGACCACCTGTTTGCCGCCGACCGCCCAGCCGATGCGAAAACCCGTCATGGCGTACATCTTCGAGACGCAGTTGATGACCACGAGCTTGGAACTGTCGAGGCTGAGCGCGTGGCTGAAGTCGTAGACGTTGGTGGGCTTGCGGTTCTCGAAGATCAGCCGGTTGTAGGTGTCGTCCATGATCAGATACAGGTCGCGCTTTTCGCACAACTCGACCACGCCGGCGACGAATTCGTCCGAGTACACGGCGCCGGAGGGGTTGTTGGGGCTGTTGATGATGATGGCCTTGGTGTAGGTGCCAATGTTTTCGGCGATCTCTTCGACACTCGGCTCGAAGCCGCCATTGCGCGCCGCCACCGGCACGGGCACGCCGCCGGCGAGTTTCACCATTTCCGGATAGCTGACCCAATACGGCACGGGGAAGATGACTTCCTCTTTGGGGTCGAGGATGGCGTGCAGCAGCACCATGATGGACTGCTTGGCGCCGCTGGAGGCGATCACGTTCTCCGCCGCCGCCACGCGGCCGTAGTGCTCTTCGGTGTAGCGGATGATGGCCTTCTTGAGCGCTGGAATGCCGTCCGCCGGCGTGTATTTCACGTCGCCCGTGCTGAGCAGAGACGCGCAGCTCACGATGGCGTCGATGGGCGCTTTGCTTTTGGGCTCGCCGCCCCCGAGGTGGATAACGGGTTCGCCCTTGTCCCGGAGCAACGCCGCGGTTTCATTGAGCTTCAGGGTGGGCGACTCGGAAATGGATTTTGCCAGTTGGCTTAAACTCATGCCTTGTTACATCCTTCAAATATAGTGATCCCCAATTGATTCCGCTCGAGGGATTAGTGTCAGTATACAGGATGTTACGGTCACAAACCAACTGGATCAACTGGCAGTTACAATGATGAAGCTATGAACCGGCAGCCCCACATCGTCGTGGTTGGAAGCGCGAACGTCGACCTGACCACGTTTACCGATCTGTTTCCGCGTCCCGGCGAGACCATTTTCGGGCGCGAGTTCCATCTCGGCTTCGGAGGGAAAGGCGCCAACCAGGCCGTCGCGGCGCGGCTGTGCGGCGCGCGGGTGTCGATGGTGGCGCGGGTGGGGGACGACCTGTTCGGGCCGGCGACCATCCAGAACTTCACCTCGCGCGGCATCGATGCCAGCCACGTGTGGATCACGCCCGGCGTGTCGAGCGGGGTGGCCCCCATTTTCGTCGATAGTTCCGGCCAGAACCGCATTCTGGTGGTGAAGGGCGCCAACGACCGGCTTTCGCCCAGCGACGTGGACGGCGCGTCCGATCTGCTGCGCAGCGCGGATTCGATTGTGCTGCAGCTCGAGATTCCCATCGAGACCGTGTATCACACGCTGCGCTTCGCCCGCGCGCATGGCATCCGCGCGATTCTGAACCCGGCCCCCGGCCAGGCGCTCGACCTCGCCGAGGTGGCCAACGCCGATTACGTCATTCCCAACGAAACCGAGGCCGAGGCGCTCAGCGGAATGCCGGTGCGAACGTTGGACGACGCTCGAAACTGCGCTTCCAAGCTGCTGGCCGGCGATCTGCGGCGCGTCATCGTGACGCTCGGCGCCAACGGCGCGCTGTGCGCGGGAGCGGATGGCGTTCGGCACATTCCGCCATTCGCGGTGGAACCGGTGGACACCACCGGGGCGGGAGACGCTTTCATCGGAAGCCTGGCGTGCTTTCTGGCGAGCGGCTGCGCGGAGGCCGAAGCCATCGCCCGCGCCAATCTCTACGCGGCACTTTCCACCCTGGCCGTGGGCACGCAGAAATCGTTCGTCGCGCTGGAGAGATTCGAGGACGAATGGGAGAGGCGGGTTGGCAACCCGCCGCAGGCTGCCAGCCTGCCCCACGGGGACCACTAGCGACCCTCGCCGCTAAGCGGAGACTTTTCAGCTCCCGCCGAGCCGAAAAGCCGTTGAAAGAACGCTTTGGTTTCGTCCATCACGATCTCATCCAGAAGAGCCGTCTCCTTGACCGCGTCGATTTGACCGGGAAGAGTGGCTGCAATGCGGTTGCGTTCTGTTTCGAGGCGTTCCGCGGCGATTACCATGTCGGACCACGCGGCGCCCCACTGAAAGTTCTGGGAGAAGCCGCCGACGATGGCCAAACCGGCCGCCAAGAGTGGTGTCAGGACGTCAAAACCGGTTTCGAGCCACGTACCCCTAATGAAATACGCCGAGGAGAGTGACGCCAGCAGTGTCACCAGGGCGCCGAGCACCACCGTGAGATATCTTGCCGTCTTGTACGCGCGCTTGTTGTTTTGACTCGCCTTGGAGTAGTACTTGATGCGCTCTTGATAACGATCGAGCATACGTTTCTGAGCGTCGGCGGCCTCAGTGGATTGCCCAGTGCCCATATTTGCCTCCCGCCCATAGTCTAGCGTGGGGCTGGCGGGTTTGGAGCCTAATCCGTTGATTCTATTGAGACAACACGTTGTGACTCAAAAAGGTTTGCTCGGTTTCGCGGCGTCGGAAGACCGGGGTCTGGAAAACCGCCCCTGCGCCGCGAGCACCGAGTAAACCGTGCGGTGAACTAAACCGCAGCCTGAGGCCGACTCTTTAATGGGTTTTGTTTCCGATCGGGATGAGGAGTTGTGGCGGCGGGAAGGGCTGGCAGTGCGGTTGTCGGAGCAATCCTCGACGGCCACAGGCAGCCGGAAGCGCTGGAGTTGCGTGGATGGGGCGAAAAATCGGGGTGGTTGCGCGTGGGAATCACGCCGGCCATGACATCCGGGCGGCGCGGCGCACACCGCTGCGGCACCCTGCTTGGCGGTCTGTGATAGACTCAACCCAGTCCAGGAGCCAAAATGGAAATCCTGGATTATAGAATGACAGGCACGAACGATGCGCAACGACCTCCATTACGCTCTGCGCAATCTGCTGCGCACCCCTGGTTTTGCCCTGGTCACAACGGTCGTGCTGGCGCTGGGCATTGGCGTGAATACCGCGATTTTCGGCTTGCTGGCTTCGGTGCTGGCCGGCAACGCACCGGGGATCGCCGCGCCCGAGCGGTTGGTGGTGTTCAGCCGGACGGACGCGGGCCTCGGGTATGGCCGCTTCTCCTACCCGGACTATTGCGACTAGCGCGACCGTGCCCAATCCTTTTCCGGGCTGATGGGATACCAGCATACCGATTTCAGCCTGGGCGGCGTGGACGAGCCGGAGCAGTTGCGCGGAGCGGTGGTTTCGAACAACTACTTTTCGGTGCTGGGCGCCGGAGCGTTCTTCGGCCCGGGAACGCAACATGCCGTGGTGGTCAGTCATAGGCTGTGGCAGCGGCGGTTCCGCGGCGATCCAGGGCTGGTGGGCAAGGCCATCCGGCTCAACGGACGGCCTTACACCGTGGCGGGCATCGCGCCCTCGGCCTTCCGCGGCACGGAGCTTGACGAGCCCCTGGACGTGTGGACGCCGATCGATCTGGATGCCGCCGCGCCGCGGCCGGACCCGTTCTCGGATCCGCACCAAAGGGCGGACGCGTTTCTGAAT
>JBEKSR010000167.1:0-9685 GCA_049516835.1 Bryobacteraceae bacterium
GGCATCAGCGGCAGCAGCCTGCTC
Organism: Bryobacteraceae bacterium; assembly: GCA_049516835.1. GTDB lineage: Bacteria > Acidobacteriota > Terriglobia > Bryobacterales > Bryobacteraceae > Fen-178. Next base: position 25 of record JBEKSR010000167.1, read on the forward strand.
ATGGGCGGAATGGTGGTCAGCTTCCTGGGCTTCGTCTTCGGCCTCATCATTTTCGTCCGCCTTCGCAACCTGCCGGTCCACAACTCCATGCGCGAAGTCTCCGAGCTGATCTACGAAACCTGTAAGACCTACCTGGCCACCCAGGGGAAATTTCTGGTGCTTCTGGAGTGCTTCATCGCGGTTATCATCGTTCTCTATTTCGGGTTGTTGCAGGGCTTTGAAGCCTACAAGGTGGCCATCATCCTGCTGTTCAGCGTGATCGGCATCTCCGGGAGTTTCACAGTGGCGGCCTTCGGCATGCGCGTCAATACCTTCGCCAACTCGCGCACGGCCTTCGCCGCGCTCAAAGGCAAGCCGTACCCGTGCTACCGCATACCGCTCGAAGCCGGCATGAGCATCGGGATGCTGCTGGTCTCGATCGAATTGCTCATCATGCTCTTCATCCTGGTGTTCATTCCGGGCGACCTGGCGGGCCCGTGCTTCATCGGATTCGCCATTGGCGAATCGCTCGGCGCCGCGGCCTTGCGCGTGGCCGGCGGCATCTTCACCAAGATCGCCGACATCGGCTCGGACCTGATGAAGATCGTCTTCAAGATCAAGGAAGACGACGTACGCAATCCCGGCGTCATCGCGGATTGCACGGGCGACAACGCGGGCGACTCCGTGGGTCCCTCCGCCGACGGTTTCGAGACCTACGGCGTCACCGGCGTCGCGCTCATCACCTTCATCCTGCTGGCGGTCCACAACCCCATGGTTCAGGTGCAGCTTTTGGTCTGGATCTTCTCCATGCGCGTCATGATGGTGATCTCTTCCGGCGTCGGCTACTTCGTGAACGGCGCCATCGCCAAAGCGCGCTTCGGCCGCGCCGAAAAGATGAACTTCGAGGCGCCCCTCACCACGCTGGTCTGGCTCACCTCGATCCTTTCCATCGTCCTCACCTACATCGTCAGCATGTTCATGATCCCCACCCTCGGCGGCGACGATACCATGTGGTGGAAGCTGGCCACCGTCATCAGTTGCGGCACGCTGGCGGGCGCGTTGATTCCCGAGTTTGTGAAGGTCTTCACCTCGACCAATTCGCGTCACGTGCGCGAAATCGTCACCAGCTCGCGGGAAGGCGGCGCATCGCTCAACATTCTCTCCGGTTTCGTGGCGGGAAACTTCAGCGCCTACTGGCTGGGCTTCACCATGCTGCTCCTCATGAGCATCGGCTATTTCATGAGCACCATGGGGCTGGCCGGCCTGATGGTGGCCCCGGCAGTGTTCGCCTTCGGCCTGGTGGCCTTCGGCTTCCTGGGCATGGGACCGGTTACCATCGCAGTGGATAGCTACGGCCCGGTCACCGACAACGCGCAGTCCATCTATGAGCTGTCCACCATCGAGACCCTTCCCGACATCTCTCAGGACATTCAGAAGACCTTTGGTTTCACCCCGGAATTCGAGAAGGCCAAGGATAACCTGGAAGAGAACGATGGCGCGGGCAACACCTTCAAGGCCACCTCCAAGCCGGTGCTCATCGGCACCGCCGTGGTGGGCGCCACCACCATGATTTTCTCGACTATCGTGGCCCTGACCAGAGGCCTCACGACGAACATCGACAAGCTCTCGTTGATGCACGCGCCGTTCCTGCTGGGCCTGATCGCCGGCGGCGCGGTGATCTACTGGTTCACCGGCGCCAGCGCGCAAGCGGTCACCACGGGCGCCTACCGCGCGGTGGAGTTCATCAAGCGCCACATCCAGCTCGAGACCGCCGAGAAGGCCTCCGTGGCCGACTCCAAGCGGGTGGTGGAGATCTGCACGAAGTACGCGCAGAAGGGCATGCTGAACATCTTCCTGGTGGTGTTCTTCGCCACGCTGGCGTTCTCCTTCCTCGATCCCTTCTTCTTCGTTGGTTATCTGATGTCGATCGCGCTGTTCGGCCTGTTCCAAGCCCTATTCATGGCCAACGCCGGCGCCGCCTGGGACAACGCCAAGAAGGTGGTGGAGACCGAGCTGCGCGCCAAGGGGACGGAGCTGCACGCCGCCTGCGTAGTGGGCGACACGGTGGGCGATCCGTTCAAGGACACCTGCTCGGTGGCGCTCAACCCCATCATCAAGTTCACCACGCTGTTCGGATTGCTGGCCGTCTCGCTGGCCGTGCACCTTTCGAACCAGCGGGGCAACGCCTTCACCACCGCGCTGGCGGCGGTATTCTTCGTCGTCTCCGTCGTCTTCGTCTACCGCAGCTTTTACGGAATGCGCATCGAGAGCGACAAGCAGGGGTAAGTGGGGCAGGCCCCCGACCTGCCCTGTTACAATCGCTGTTCATGCACGTACCACTGACGCCGATCGTCAGGAGCGCCTAAATATGTGGCAACAGAACTATACGCCGGTCGCGAACAACCTGCCGCTCTCGACGCTGGTCGCGGCCATTCCCATCTTTGCCTTGCTGGTCCTGCTGGGCGTGATGCGCAAGCCCGCCTGGATGGCCTCGCTGGTGGGGCTGGGCGCGTCCGCGCTGGTGGCCGCCGGAGTTTACGGCATGCCTTTGGGGAACCTGTTCAGCGCCGTCACCTACGGCGCGGCGTTCGGCCTCTTTCCCATCGGCTGGGTGGTGTTCGCCGCCATCCTGCTTTACCGCGTGACGCTGGAGAGCGGCAAGTTCGATGTGCTCAAGGATTCCATCGGCCACCTCACCGAGGACCCGCGTCTCCAGGCGCTGCTGATTGCCTTCGCCTTCGGCGCGTTCATCGAAGGCGCCGCGGGATTCGGTACGCCGGTGGCCGTGGCTGCCACCATGCTCGTCGGCCTGGGATTCTCGCCGTTCTACGCCGCCGGCATTTGCCTGCTCGCCAATACCGCGCCGGTGGCCTTCGGTTCCATCGGAATTCCGATCACCACCCTGGCGGTCACCACCGGCCTGCCCGTCGAGCGTCTCAGCGCCGCCGTGGGCCGCATCTGCGCGCCCATCTCGCTGGCCGTCCCCGCCTACTTGATCCTGGTGATGTGCGGCCGCAAGGGCCTGCGCGGCGTGCTTCCCGCGGTGGCCGTTTGCGGCGTCGCGTACGCCGGCGTGCAGTACGTGGTTTCGAATTTCATCGGGGTGCAACTCACCGGCGTTCTGGCCGCCATGGCCGCTATCGTCTCGCTGGTGGTTCTTCTCAAGGTATGGAAGCCGAAGGACAGCGAGCTGGACTTGAGCGTCCTCAAGGCCGCCAAGCCAGGCCAGGCCGGGGGGCCGGCGCCGCGTGCTCAACATACCGCCGGCGCGATCGCGCACGCCTGGGCGCCCTACGCGCTGCTGGTGGTCTGCGTGCTGCTGTGGGGCTACAAACCTCTCCAAACGCAACTGAACACGGTGAGCACTGCGTTTAACTGGCCCGGTCTGCACAACACCATCGAGCGCATGCCGCCGGTCGTTCCCAAGCCCTCGCCCTACCCCGCTTCCTACAACTTCAACTGGCTCTCGGCCTCGGGCACCGCGTGCCTGTTCGCGGCCATCCTGGGCGCCATAGCCGCCGGCTTGAAGCCCCGCCAGTTCGTGCGCGCCGTCGGCCACACCGCGAAGCAACTGGCGCTGGCGGAACTCACGTTGGCGGCGGTGCTCGCACTGGCATTTGTGATGAACTACTCGGGCGCCACCGCCACGCTGGGCCTCGCCTTTGCCACCACCGGCGTCTTATTCCCGTTCTTCAGCGCGCTGCTCGGCTGGCTGGGCGTCTTCCTCACCGGCAGCGACACCTCCGCCAACGCCCTGTTCGGCACCCTGCAAGTGGTGACCGCCGGCAAGCTGGGGATGAACCCAGTGCTGATGGCCGCCTCCAATTCAGCCGGCGGGGTGATGGGCAAAATGATCAGCCTGACCAGCATCGCGGTGGCCGCCGCCGCTACCTCCATGAAGCGCGAAGAAGAATCGCTGCTGTTCCGCTTCACCCTGAAGCACAGCGTGCTGCTGGCCTCCATCATCGGGCTGATAGTGGTGTTCTATGCCTACGTGATGCCGGGGTGGGCGCCGTAGCGTGGGATGCGGATTTCGACGGTGGTGTGGTCTATGCCCGGCGAAAATCGTAGGTCGGCGCCCGCGCCGTAACAGATCTCGAGCCTCCGCCTGACATTTTGCAGACCGACGCCCGTGACAGGAGCGTCCGTGGCGCGCCCGCTGGCGCTGTTCTCCACGGAAATCCGCAATTCTTCGTTCCGGCATTGGGCTTTGATCCGCACGTAGCCCGGCTCGATGCGGAGCGCGACGCCGTGCTTGACGGCGTTCTCCACCAGGGGCTGGATGGACAGCGCCGGGATCGGAATTTGCAGGGCGGCATCATCCACCTCGATCTGAACGTCCAGCCGGCTGGCCAGGCGGCACTGTTCCAGCTCCAGGTAGGCGCGCACGATCTGCATCTCCTGCGCCAGTGGCACGAAGGCCTTGTCCGACTGCAAAGAGTAGCGAAAGATTTCGGCGAGGTTGAGCACCATCCGGCGGGCCCCGGCGGCTTCCCGCGGGATGGCGCCATAGAGCGCATTGAGGGCGTTGAACAGGAAATGCGGATTGATCTGCGATTGCAACGCGCGCAGCTCGGCCTGGCTGACCAGCCGGTTCATCTCCTGCCGCCGCAAGGATTCCACTTTCTCGGCGATTTCCGAGGCGGCCTTGGCCAGCGTGTCCAGGTCCTCGCTCAAATAGCGCCGTCCGCCCTGCCGGCGTCCCAGAACGAGCAGGCGGGAGTCCCCCTCGCCCAGCCGAATGGGAACCAGGGCCTCGGCCCAGCTCGCCTGCTGCAACGAGCCGGCGGCGGGAAACATGGCGGCGCTCACGGGGACGTGCAGACTGGCGGCGGCCTCCACTTCGCCCTGGCCGACGACGGCGTAGTCCGCAGTTCCGACAGCGGCGGCGATGACGGCGGCCGCCCAACCGAGATACTGCTCCTCGTCCGTAAAGGCAGGGCCTTCCTTTACGCGGCTGGCAAGACTCGCGAGGCTGCCTTGCCGGAAGACCGCGCGCGTAAGCCAGGATTGAACCCGGTTGCGCAGCCAGGCGAAGAACACCAGAAAGAGACAGACGCCGATCAGCAATAGCGCTTCCTGCAACGGCTCCGGCGCGGTTCGCTCCACCAGCACCAGGCGGAATGCGGCCTGGATGACCAGCCATGTCAGGACGGCGGCCAGCAGGGCATTGGCCAGGAAGCGGACGAACGCGTCCAGCAAAACGAAACGATAGTCCTGCAACAGAACGAAGAGGGCCAGCGGGATGCCGGCGTGGTGCACCAGCAGCTCGCTGGACCAGGCATGGCTGGCGTGTCCGGCTCCGAAATGGACGAAAGACATGGCGAACAGCGCCAGGCACATGGCAACCGCAATACGCACTCCGCCCGGGCGCCGCAGCGGGTCGCGCCGGATGGCGACACCCGTCACCGCAATGGCGGTCAACGCCAGGAAGCCAACCGTGATGAGCAGCAGCGCAGCCTGATGGAGCGCGGCGCCGTTTCCGGCCATCTCCCAAAAGTGCATGCCCACCGCGATGGCGCTCAGCACGTAGCCGCCAGCGACCACGGCGGGCTGGCTGTCCCCGAGCGACACATGCAGCAGCACGGCGGGCAGAAGGCTCAACGCCGAGAAACTGATGGCCACCACCAGCCCCGATGCTCCCGCCGGCATAGCAGGCCACACCAAAACGATCAGGGAGCCGAGGTTCCACAGCAGCGAAAGAGCCGCGGCCAATCCCGACAGATAGCGCCCGCGCCCCCCCGACCACCCGCGTCCGCTGAACAGCAGGCAGAGGAAGATCGCAAAGATCAGCGCTCCGCTGGCGTGCCCGAGGATATTGATGAGCAGAGGCTGGTTGATTCCGATCATGGCACTAAGCTCCCGCCCTCACCATTGCAGCATCTGCCGGACGCCGGCGGCCTGCCGTTTGCTCACGATGAATTCCTGACCGTTGCTGAGCGTCAGCAGCCAGCGCTGGCTGCTGAGGGAGGTCATTTTACGGACGTGATTGACATTGACCAGCGCGTTGCGATGGATGCGCTGGAATACCGAGCCCTTCAGGCGGGCGTCGATACGGTGCAGCGGCTGTGTGGCCATATATCGCTGTTTGGCGGTAACGATCCACACGATCTCCCGCTCGGCCTGGAACGCCAGAACATCATCGATATCGAGCAGGAAGTACTCCTGGCCGGCCCGTCCCACCACCTTCCGGCTCCGCGGAGCGGCCGGCGGCCCCGGGATCTCGCTCAAGTGCGCCAGCGATTCGGCGACATCGCGCGTCCTGCCGCGCAGCGCCCGTGCCCGGTCCAGAGCTTTTTCGAGCCTCTCCTGGCTGACGGGCTTGAGCAGATAATCGAGCGCGCCTTCTTCGAACGCGCGGATGGCATGCTGGTCGTACGCCGTGACGATGATGACGATGGGCAGCGCCCCTTCCGGCAAGCGTTGGATCACGTCGAAACCGCCCAGTCCGGGCATCTGGAGATCCAGCAGCACAAGGTCGGGCTTGAGGCGCTCGATTTGGACGAGGGCATCGTTGCCGTTCCCGGCCTCGCCGACAACCTCGACATCTTCCACCGAGTGGAGTTCGTCCCGCAGCACCTGGCGGGCGATCGGCTCGTCATCGACGATCAGGGTGCGGATTGGCGCCTGGCCCATCTCCATGGAGTTAGCTCGAAAACCCCGCATTGCGAAAGAATAACTGATCAACGGGTAAGATTTGGCGATGATCGGCCATTATTCCGCCACCAGCGGGAGTTTGCCGCGGGCTCACTTATTAATCGTACGCCGGTCAGTCCGTTCATTGGCAGTTCCAGCCCGCCCCCAGGAAACCTCAGGCCGCTGGTGAGAATTGCTTCGGCCCCATAACGGAACCCTCCCGATACTGGAGTCATGAAAAGCGTTCTCGCTGTCACCGCTCTGGGTCTGCTCGCTTTCACCTTCACGCATCGGGTTTTTGGACAATCGCTCGGCAATGCCGGCACCATCGAAGGAGTCGTCGTCGACCCGTCCGGCGCCGTCGTAAGGGCCGTGGTGAGCATTCACAATCCTATCTCGGATTACAAACAGTCCACCACAACGGCTTCGGACGGTTCCTTCCGATTGGTCAACATTCCGCCTAACCCGTACCACTTGGAAGTGAGAGCCTCCGGCTTCGCCGTTTTCTCGCAGGACCTCACAATCCGGAACTCCCTGCCAGTCCGGATCACAGCGGCTCTGGAGATTGCCGGGGCCCAGACAACCGTCACCGTGGAGGCGAGCGGCGCGGACCTGCTGGAGCTCAATCCTTCCGATCACGTGGACGCCGATCGATCCCAGCTTTCCAAGATTCTCGCGTTCGACCCTGGAGGCGGCCTCAGCCAGGCGATCACTTATAGCACGGGCGGTGTGGCCGCCGACGGCAACGGACTCTTCCACCCCCTCGGCGATCACGCGCAGACCAGCTTCGTGATCGACGGACAACCCATCAGCGATCAGCAGAGCAAAGTCTTCTCCACTCAGCTTCCCGTCAGCGCTATCCAGAGCATGGAGGTAGTGACGGGATCGGTGGATGCCGAGTTTGGCGACAAGACCAGCCTGGTAGCCAATGTCACCACGCGCACCGGCCTGGGAGCGGGGCGGCCGTTTGGCAACCTCGACACGACCTACGGCGCGTTCGGCACCGTGGGAGGTTCCCTGGGGCTTGGCTTCGGCAGCGCGAAAGTCGGGAATTTCCTGGCCATCGATGGTCTCCGTAGCGGCCGCTTCCTGGACACGCCCGAGTTCACCCCATTCCACGACATCGGCAACAACGAAACCATCTTCGATCATTTTGACTTCGAGCCCGACGGGCGGGACTCTCTCCACCTCAACCTGTTCGCCGCGCGCAACTGGATTCAGATCCCCAACGACTATGACCAGTTGACGCAGGATCAACGCCAGCACGTGGCTACCTGGAGTGTCGCCCCGGGCTACCAGCACACCTTCAACGCCCACACCCTGTTGACCATCAATCCGTACATCCGCAAGGACGAGTTCTTCTACTACGGCAGCCGCGACGCATTCGCCGACACGCCGTCCACCCAGAATCAAAGCCGCCAGTTGCTGAACTGGGGTGTGAAGAGCGACCTCTCCGTGACCGCCGGCCGGCACGTTTTGAAAATCGGAATTGACACGAAGCAGACGCGGCTGCTGGAGAATTTCGGCCTCGGCATTACCGACCCGGCCTTCAACCCCATCTGCGTCGACGCCAACGGCAACTCCGCCGGCCCATCGAGCCTGCTGGACCCGAACCAGTGCGCGAATCTCGGATTCACGGCCAACCCGAACCTGGTCCCCGGCCTGATTCCCTACGATCTCACCCGCGGCGGGAGCCTGTTCAACTTTCACGGCGCGGGCAACATCAATCAGTTCGCGGTGTATGCGCAGGACGCCATCACCGTGGGCCATTTCCTGTTCAATGTCGGTTTCCGCGCCGACCGCTATGCCGGCCTCAGCGCCAACAACGGCGCCGAACCGCGGGTCGGCATCGCTTACAACATCAAGGGGACGGGAACGGTGCTGCGCGTCGCATACTCGCGCACGTTCGAGACGCCGTTCAACGAGAACCTGCTCCTCTCCAGCGCCACCGGAGTGGGCGGACTGGACCAGAACGTATTCGGCAGCGTATCCACGCCCATTCGGCCCGGCCGCCGCAACCAGTTCAACGCCGGGTTCCAACAGTCCATCGGCAAATACCTGATGGTCGACGCCGACTATTTCTGGAAGTTCACGCACGGCGCTTACGACTTCAGCACGCTGCTGAACACCACCATCACGTTCCCCATTTCCTGGCACAACTCGAAACTGGATGGTGTTACCGGCCGCGTCAGCACCACCAACCTCCACGGTTTCCAGGCCTATTGGACGTTCGGCCACACGCGCGCGCGATACTTCCCGCCGGAGGTTGGCGGCCTCATCTCGCAGGGGACGCCCTTGGCCGGCGGCGTCTTCCGCATCGACCACGACCAGGCATTCCAGTCCACGGGCAATTTCCGCTACCAGCACAAGAGCGCCGAGTGGATCGCGCTCACGTGGCGTTACGACAGCGGCCTGGTGGTGAGCGGCGTGCCCGACGTGGCCGCGGCGCTGGCGCTTACCGCGGCCCAGCAGACTTCCATCGGCTTCGCCTGCAACGGAGTCTACGCCACCTTCAACAACCCGATCACCACCTGCAATGGCGCCGGCACGTCGAAGCTGCTGACGCTGCCGCAGACCGGCGCGGAGAACGACGATCACAACCCCGACCGCGTGAAGCCGCGCAATATCTTCAACGTGGGGATCGGCACCGACAACCTGTTCCATACGGAAAAGCACGAGAAGTTCACCGCGTCGTTCGACATCGCCAACATCACCAACAAAGTGGCGCTATACAACTTCCTGTCGACGTTCAGCGGGACGCATTTCCTGCAACCGCGCACGATTATCGCCCGCATCGGCCTGGTGTTCTGAGCCATTGGGGCCGAGTGCCACTCGGCCCGCAGATTACCTTACGGCCAACCTGCCACACAGAGCAGCAGAGCCGCAACCAAACGTGAGGCCGGGGTCTCGTGCGCAGGCCGCTGTGTCAACGCCGGTTGAAAATTCCCCATTTCGCCGGTTGAAAATTCCCCAGCCCCCAGCAAGTGGTGGTTGACTGTTTCGGCCGGCGGATGCAACATGGATTCCGGCCGGTAAAGCGGAGGCG
>JBEKSR010000168.1:0-12588 GCA_049516835.1 Bryobacteraceae bacterium
TGAGAAAATGCCCATTTTACAGGCATTTGAAGGCACAGACTATGAACTTCCTCCAGAGGTGACCTCCAATCAATTGACCCTGTTCGATTTATGATGGGACAGCAGTGCGTCTGTCCCCTTTTCCTACTGGATCTTTGCGAGACTTGCTGCCCGATTGACAGTCGCCAGGAAAGGCGTGTGGGGACGGGCGCCATTGGACGGCGCATCGCAATGGTTGGCGGGCATTCCCACGGTCCGGAACTCATGCTGAATCATCCGGATGGCGATTTGGCCGCCCTCCGATCGCACAATCCGGCCCTGCACCACGAGTTGCATGGGGGCTATATCGCGCAGAAGCACCGGCCAGGAAATGGCCAACTCTATGTTCAATCCCACGGGCAATGTCCGGCCAGACTTAAAGCGGACGCCGCCGCCTGAGAGATCGAGGGTGCTGCCCTCCCCCGCATCCAGAACCCGTTTCCGGTGGATCAGTTTCCACCGCAAGTCCAGCAGGATGGGATAGCGCCGGTCGAAGCGCCGGTCCCCAGCTATGCCTTCAGGTGCTTTGCTTTCTCCGTCCCAAGCGATGCTGCAAGCCATAATCTCGTCTCGTTTTTCTCCGGAACGAGTCCATTATGCTTGCGCTTTGGCGGGAGTAACAGTAATGCCGGTACTTGAACGGTACTTGAGGTGCCAGGGGCGGCGCCAGCAGCCTCAGTCTCCGGGATGGTACTCCCGCTCGGTGTGCCCCTTGAGTTGCGAGCGGTAGAAGTAAACCTCCCGCAAGTCGCCGGTAGAGTACCGCGTGGCTTCATCATTGAAGTGCGGGGATGCCGGATGGCCGCTTTCTCCGCCGGCGGTCACCGCCTTGGCCCGCACGGTTTGGCCGAACTCCACCACCGCCACGAAGCTGTTCCCGCTGGCGCCATACCACTTCTTCGTCCCTGGGTAGGCCCGCGCTGCGAATGACGCCAGCGAGCCCCACTGCGCGGATGTGAAGCCCACCGGAATGCTCGGCCCCGCATCGTCGAACCGCGGCGCGATATCGTCGTTCAGGCGCTGGAACCGATTGATGTCGCCCCACGGCGTCTTCCAGGTTCCGAAATCGGCCGTCAGCCTGTCGGAGGCAGCCGCGAGCGCTTGCAGCATCTCTTGGGCCGGCACTTGGGCGATGTTGTCGCCCGTGGCCGCGCCCCCTCTCCTCCCGCCACCGTTGACCCGCCGCACCTCCTCGCCCCAGAACACCGCCAGCGACGTGGGTATCGAATTCACTGCCCAGCGCAGGTCCCATTTGCGCAGCAGGGCGATCTGCTCGACCGTTTTGGCCTTCAGCGGATTGGAGGCGGGCATCCCGTTCCACGCGTCAATCAGCGCCGGGATGGGCTTCTCAAACCACGTGAGGTAGCTATCGAACGCCGCCGCGATCAGCGAGTCGAGCGTGAAATCCTTCTTGTTCTCGAGGACCCGGATGGCGTGCAGCCCGCGCGCCGATTCGCCGCCGGTCTCGACGTAAGGCGGATAGTCTTCCTTCTTCGGGCTGCTCGGCCCCGCCGCCGACCACGGCCAGTTGTTGGTGTTGTAAAGCCAGCCGCTCTTGGGGTTGAGCAGGTGCGGCGTCTCGTCCACCGCAAGCAGCCCCTGCCACTCCGTCGCCGGATTGCTGCCATCCACCGGCTTGGTCCAGTCGAAGCTGGTATCGCGCCGGGGAATGAAGTTGCCGTGAAAGTAGGCGATGTCCCCATCGGCATCCGCGAAGATCGTATTGTTCGACGAGTTGGCCTTCAGTTCCATGGTCTGCCGGTACGCCTTGTAGTCCCTCGCCTTGGTGCGTGTGTAGGATTGCGTCAGCGCCTTCACCGGCTCGTGCATCAACCGGATGGCCACCCACTTGCCGTTCAGCTCCCGCACGATGGGCCCGTGATGCGTGCGGTAGACCATGAATTTCTTCTCCGCCATCCCGCCGGCGGTCTGGTACGGCACGGCGATCTCCGCCGCCGCCACCGGGCGCTCCTCGCTCCCGTATTTGTAGAAGAAGCGGCCGCCCTTCTGCGCCACCGTTTCCAGGTACTCGCTCACTGCATTGACGCCGCTCGAGGTGTGCATCCAGCCGGCGCGGTCGTTGAACCCCTGGTAGATGAAAAACTGGCCCCAGGTCACCGCGCCGTAAGCATCCAGGCCCTCGTCGCTGGCCATCTGCAGCTCCGACCGGAAGTAGAACGACGTGTGCGGATTGATCAGCAGCAGCGCGTGATGGGCAGCCGTGTTCGAGGGTGCGACGGCAGCGCCGTTCGATCCGCCGGGCTCCGGCGCGTACTCCTCCGCCGCAGGCTCCTGGATCGCCGGAGCTTTGCCGTAGAACGCCGCAAGCTGGTTGAGGTTGACCCTGTCGATGTCGCCGCCGAGGGGAACGCTTCCCTCGGTCAAGGAGAGCGCCATCCACGGCTCGAATCGCCGGATGACCCGCGGCTTCACTTCGGGGTGCTTGTAGAGGTAGTAATTCAGGCCGTCGGCAAACGCGTCCATGAGCTTCCGCAGCCACGCCGGGCTGGCCGCGTAGTCCTTCTTCAGCTCCGCGGGGTCGATGAAGAGCTTCATCCGCAGGTCCTGGTAGATTCTCGACTCCCCCTCGGCCTCCGCCAGGCGCCCCAGCGAGATGGCGTAGTTCGTTTCGACGCGATTGAAGTCGTCCTCGGCCTGCGTGTACTCCATGCCGAAGACCGCGTCGGCGTCGGTTTTTCCGTAGACGTGCGCGATGCCCCAATCGTCCCGGATGATGGTGACTCTGGCGGCCTCCTGCTTCCAGCGCGCCACTTCCGAATCTTTGTCCGCCTGGAAAGCGACAGCCGCGGACGCAGCCGCGATGACGAGAACGAGCCTCTTCAGACAAAGTCTGTTCTTCATAAGCTACCCTGCACTATTCTAGCGAGGCTCTGCCTCGGACGGGCGAGCAACCCGCGGGCCAAGCGATCTTCCGCTCGCGCCGTCAGAAATCGAGATGCAGACCCAGGCTGATTGCGCGCGGCGAGTTCAACTGGCTGCCGATCACGCCAAAAGTAGTCGGAGCTTGCAGGCTCAACGCCGGATCGAAAAACATCACGTGGTTGAAGATGTTGAAGAACTGGGCGGAGAACCTGGTCGAGAGGCGTTCCGTGAGCTTGAACTTACGCGCGACACTCAGGTCCAGGTTCCAGTGCGCCATGCCGCGCAATATGCCGGCCATGCTGGTGGTATCCACGCTGACCTGGATCGGACGGAAGGAGCTGTAAATAGCGTTGGGATCCCCGAAGAGATTCAGCCCGGTGCCGCCGGTGGCCGGATTGCCGGACACGCCGACCTGGGTAGTGCTATTGCCGGCGACGCCGGAATGCACGCTATTACCCGGAGTGACCTTCACTAGCGGGATGGCGCCCGCGCTGCTGCTGGTCCCTTGCCCGAACTCCTGGCTCGAGCCGTCCGTGACTTTGATCGGCAGCCCGCTATACGCGCTGAAGATCGGCGATATGGACCAGCCGCCTGCGATTCCGTCGAGCACCCGGTCGAAAACCGAAGTGCCGTAATCATACTGCAGGTTGAAGGCGTTCGTTCCCGCGGTGTCCTGGTCCTGGTTTAAACCGGAGGCGTCGAGCGAATGCGCATAGGTGAAATTGGCATCCAGCGCCAGCCCCTTCCAGTTGCGGGTGCGATACGTGATGAAGCCCGCGTTGTAATTGGACCAGCCTCGGTTGGTGTAGACGAAGAACGTAGTCATTTGGGTGGCCGCGGCGGTTCCTGGACCCACGGCGAACGAAGGCTGGATGGCATTCCAGAGCGTGCGGACCTGCTGCGCCAGGAAGCTCGAGCTGTAAGAGGCAACCACGCCCGCCGTGCAACTCGTGTTCGGGGCTTTGCACAGCGAGCTGCCCGCTAGGGCCGATTCGAAAAACGGCTGCGCGGTTACCGCGCTGCCCGCGCGAAGTTGCGCCGCGACCGCGTCGAAAGCTTGCGCCAACGTCTGCCCGCCGGCCGTCATAAAGAACGGCACCTGGTTCAAATCCGCCGGCGCGTAAAGTTGAGACGCACTGCGGCGTATGTAGCCAATCTCCAGCACCGAATTGCCGGGCAGTTCACGCTGAATCGTGAAGTTCCAGGAGTTATTCGGCGAGGGCTGATAGCTGGGACTGATGTTATAGGTTTCCGTCGAAAAGGGTTGATTGGCGCTAGGTACGGTGCTGTTACCCGGAATCATCGGAACCGAAGCGGTTGCCGACAACGCCGGGATGGGGATGGAGGCGCCGTCGATGCCGACGCGAAACGCAGTAGCCGGATTGACGCCGGACGATCCCAGGCACTGGCCCGTAGTGGAGGGACCCAGGCACGTCAGCGTCTGACCGAAGCCCAGGGCTTGCAGCGGATTAATCACTTTCTGCACGCCATTCAAACGATCGTACAGACGCGCATAACCGCCGCGCAAAACGGTCTTGCCGTTGCCGAAGAGCCATCCCCATAAACCACCGTTGATTTTCGGGTTCCATGCGACGGCGATGCGGGGGGCAAAGTCCTTATAGACGATGTTGTAAGGATACTGGCGATGGACGGAATTGATGGGGTCCATCCCGATCAGGGGATTATAGACTTGGCCATTGAGCGCCGCCTGTTGCCGCTGTTGCAGGTAAGCGACTGGATCCAGAACCTGGCCGCTCGACGCCAGCACAGCGATGATCTGCTTACCCGTGGCTTCCTGGGCGGGCACGTCGATGCCCCAGTTCAAGCCGTAGTTGACGGTCAGTGTGGGCAGGATGTGCCAGGAATCGGTCGCGTAGAAACTGTAAATACCCCAATTCACGTCGGTCGAGAGGACGGTGCCCGGGGGGTTGGCGGACAGATCGCTCCCACGCGTCCCCAGCAGGACCGCCTGATCCACCATGCCGAGCATTTCAGCGTATTCAGTGTTCCAGGTGCTGGCCTGGTTGGAAGGCAGGCAATTGGTGGTGAGCGTTCCGGCGCACGTAGGCGGGCGGTAGGTGCTCGGAATATTGAGCCCCGATGTGACGCTGATGTTGTATTCCGGCACGGTCAACGAACCCTGCCCGTCGTCCCGCCAGAAAACGACTCTGGTGTGATCGTAAGTGGCGCCGAAGCGGAGCAGATGGGTGCCTTTCTGCCAGGACAGATTCTCCCGGACACCCGGGCTGTGGCTGTCCCAGGCCCGCTGGCGCACGGTGCCGGTGCGATACGTGAGGGGTTGAAGCTCATTATCGTTGTCACCGCCGACCATCATGGAGCCCGTGGTCCCGGAAACCTGCGGGAAGGAACCGGCCGTCTTCCAGTACCACCAATCGCGCAGGTAACTGACGCTGGTTTCGCTGGTGAGGCTCGGCGTGACCATCCCCGTGAGTCCCGCCACGAAATACCGCGGCTGGCGCGGGATGCTGGAAGTCGACGCGATCTGACCCTTGGTGTCTCCCGGCAACTCACCGCCAATGTCCACCTGGCGGTTGCCCACCGCCGCCATCTCGACGTAGTGACGATAGCTGCTGGTGAACTGCCAATTGGCTCCGAAGGCGTGGTCCAGCCGAATCACGCCGAAGTTGCTCGACACGGGCAATCCCACCGATCCCGTGAAGCCGGTTGTGTTGAGCCCATCCCCGAGGCTCGAGTTGTTGCCTTCCGGCTCGTACTTGCTCCACATTTGGTTGATCAGCGGGTTCAGCCCCTTTTGGCGCGGATCGCAAACGGTATTGCCACTGGTGCCGCACTGCATGGAGGTTGCCAGGTTGTACGAGATAATGTTGCCCGCGGCATCGCGGAACCGCAGTATCCCCTGTTTCATGGTGTCGGTTGGCACAATCCGGTTGACAGTCGCCGAATTCAACTCGCGCCGGCCCTCGTAATTGATGAAGAAAAACGTCTTGGCCTTCTCCGGCAGGCCCGGAATGTAGCCGCCCAGCGTGCCTCCGAAACGGTTATCCCGGCTTATCGGCCGCGCCTGCGGGATGCGATTCAGAGTCCAACTGTTGGCATTCATGTCGGAGTTCTGAAGGAACTCGTACGCCGACCCGTGAAACTGGTTGCCGCCGCGTCTGGTGACCAGCACCGTCTCGCTTCCGGAAGATCCGGTGAAGCTGGCGGTTTGATTGGTTGTCGACACGCGGAATTCCTGGATGCTCTCGACCGGGGTGGGGACCGGAGCTTCCGGCGCGCCGTAGTAATTGGTGTAGTAATCCGAGTTCCCGGAAACAGCGCTGGTGACGTTGCCGCCGTCGAGCATAATCGAGTTCTGGTCGCTCTTCGCGCCCGCCACCTGGCCGCCGTAATAGCTGCTCTGGCTGGCGCCTTGTTGCGGCATCGACGCCGCCTGCAGCGTGAGCAGGCCCGTCACGTTGCGTAGTATTGAGGGAAGCAACAACAGGTTGTCGCCGCCCATGGTGGAACCGACCGTCGAATCGAGGGTTTGCAATTCCGCCCCAGGCGTGGTTGTAACTTCGATGGTCTGTCGCGCCTCACCGATCGACAATTGCAGGTCGATGGTAATTGACTTGGTGACTTCAACCACTACCGACGATACTTCCGCCTGTTGAAATCCGCGCGCCGTGGTACGGATCGAGTAAGTCCCCGGCGGCAGGGCGACAAACACGTAGCGCCCCGCCACATTCGTCGTCACCGAGCGCACGGCCTTGGTGGCGGCGTCCTCCAGTTCGACGGTTGCCCCGGGCACGACGGCGCCCGTGGGATCGGTAACGAGCCCGAGCACTGTGCCAGTGCTGGCTGTCTGCGCCCACATGATTCCTGACAGAGTGGACACCACGAGAATGGCTGATAGCGTACGCATAAGGGACCGCATTGCCGACTCCTTTCTGTTCCTCGTTTTGCTTCCCTGGTAGCCATCGATTATACATCCAATCACCCGCTGTTTGGCCCTTTTAATCTCTTTGGGTGCTTAACCGTTTTGGGGATTTCGGGGCCCAGACGCGAAATCCGCCGGTCAGCCGGACCGGTGGTCATGGCGCTTTGACCACCTGTAGAAACCCGGGACCGGCTTCCCCAGACCGGTCCAGCATCCCACCCTTGTGACGCATCTTGTCCGGTGTGTGAAGTTGTTATTCATGACCTTTTAAGCTCCTCTTTTTCAATGGGTTGCGGTCGTGGGTCGGGATTTTGTGACGCATCTGGAGGGCCTTTTTGGCAAGATGCGTCACACGGAGGGTCACGGGGGCCGATGGTTCGGACGCCTGTGTGTAAGTGCCTGAATTTCAACTGGATACGGCTGCCGGCGGGGTCGGCGTGGGACTGTGCGGGCTCCCGGGCCACCACCACGGCATCCGACACCACAAGGGGCGAAGCGCCAGCCTGGGCGGTTGTGTTTGGCCTCGACTTCCAG
Organism: Bryobacteraceae bacterium; assembly: GCA_049516835.1. Classification (GTDB taxonomy): domain Bacteria; phylum Acidobacteriota; class Terriglobia; order Bryobacterales; family Bryobacteraceae; genus Fen-178. Next base: position 7,337 of record JBEKSR010000168.1, read on the forward strand.
GCGATTACCGAGGATGGCGTAGAGGGCGCCGGAGGCAGGCGGCCGGAACGAAGCCAAAATGCGCCGATTGGCGGCCGGGGACGCCGGGACCCCAGAAACCGGCCGATGCGGCTGCTCCACGCGAGATGCGGAACAAAGCCAAATTCGGATAACGATCAAAGCGGATTCCCCCCTGTCCACAGTGTACAAGGGTGGGGTGGAGTAACAAGCGTAAGTGATTGATTCCGCAGAGACAATGTGTTGTGATCGCGATTCCGAGCTTTTGGGCCAACAGGAGGACGGATGAAGAAGCGCTGCGCGCTTGAAGCGATTTAAGGCTTGAAGTTGGAAGGGGTTTTCGGCATGGAACTTATTGATGCGGCGTGGCTTCCAGCGCGATATTCTTGTGAGGGAGGGCGGGCTTCGTGGACCTGAAGCCGCATCCGGACCGCGCCGGCGGCGGGTGCGGGTTCGACGGCCCGGGAACAAAGGTGTCGAAGGTGCTTTCCAAGGGGGGACTGGAAGGTGAGGTCTGGTTGGAGTTGAAACAGTTGAACAGCGAACCGGCCCAGTGGCAGGGCGCGGAACTGAGGTTCCGGGCGGGATGCCGACCTGTGGGTCGTGATCCGGGCAGGCTTCCTCGAACGCCGTTTTCGACCAACTTCCGAGTTGGGGGGGACCAACCGCTCCCGATCAGATTTAGCGCTTTCACCGCCGAGGTCGCCGCATCTGCACATCGCTCAGACCCCCAAATCGATTCTGCGAAAGGATTAGAAGGTGATCCCGAAAGGCCTTCCGTACTTCTCCCTGAGCGCCTGCAGGTATCTCTGCCATTCGCCCTCATCCGGCGGTTCTGGCGCGCCCTCGCACAGTCTTGATCGTCGCAAGAGTGTCGGGTCGATACCAAACTGCCGACAAGCTGATGCGACGGCATCTACGATAAACGCAGGAGTTGAGGGTGCCAAGACTATGGCCTTGATTAACTTCTGCAGGTCGCAGCGTATCCACAGTCCCAGCCTTGCCGCTGTTCCCGGTGCGCAATCGGACCCGGACAGCGGCCGAACATAGTTGGCCACGTCAACGTACATGAACCTCAATTCGCGCTCGTACGCGTACCAGTGACGTTTCTTTAACGCACCCAGGACGATATTCGAGATTGGCTCCGGCCTAAGTTCCACGTCAGGATCGATGTACTCCACCTCGCCGGCACAAACAGTCGACCCTAACCTGCCGACCCCTTCAAACGAGCCAAACGCCTGCGACGTTTCACCAAACGTCGATTGGATTGCGACACCGTCGCTCTCCGTCGCGTAAAGAGCCCACATGGCGGCAGATTCATCTGGTGAAAGATGCCAGCAGTTCACGAAAACCATGTGCCGCTGACTCTGCCATCTGTGCCATACCCTCATGCGGTCGTGGACGTCCGCGTCCTCCGGTAGGCGCGGAGGGGCCGCCTCAAGGACGTCGCCTAGGGACGAGAGGACCGGGAAGTAGACCGCCCCGTGATTGAGCAGCGAATAGAATTTCGCAAAGCTCATAAAGCGCCAAATGACCGATTCCGAGGACGGCGCTCGCCCAATCGACAGGGGTGAGTATGGAATTGTGAATACTTGAATCGCTTGCACTATGTTGCAGCAGGATACCGCGATCACCTCTGTGGGCGCAACCCAGTCGGCCTAGAAGTCGACTCCGACCGAATTACGGACCACTCGGAAGAAGCGCGCCATCGCGCTATACCTTCAGGGTTCACGGCTAGACCGTGCGCGTACGCCGTCCGGCGGGCCAGAAGTCCCGATCTAGGAAACCACGCTCCAATCGGAGAGCCTGCGAAAATACTTGTCGAGGGGGCTATTTTAACGCCGTTGGGGTTCCCCCGCCTTGCGACTCGAGGCGGGAACCGGCTTCCCCAGAACGGTTAAGCACCAAATCTCTTTTTTCCATTCCGAGCGGCCATGGCGGCCCGGGCGGGCGCCCGTCTCGTCTGGTAATGCGGCACTATAGGAGCTGAGCCGAGGATTGCATGAGAAGCAAAAAGCGGACCCGTGCCTTTGCGTTGGCGCTCTTGTCTTGCCTGGTTGCCGCCGCTGGTGCGCAGCCAGCGATCGATTTTTCGTATGCGGGCTATGGAGGCGGAGGCGTTTCCGTTCCGAATGTGCCGGCGGCGATCTCGGTCCGGCCCACCGGAGGGGATGACACCGAACTCTTGCAGCAGGCGATCGATCATGTATCGGCGCTCCCCGTGCGGGAGAACGGTTTTCGGGGCGCGGTGCTGTTGCGGCCCGGGCGTTATCGCGTGGCGGGACGGCTGGAAATGCGAACCAGCGGAGTGGTGCTGCGCGGCGGCAGCGGGAACGCGACCATCGTGGCGACGGGCAAGGGACGCCGCACCCTGATCGAGATCGGCAACGTGGCGGACGCGGCAACCGGCCCCTCTGTGGGCGTGACGGATGAGAGCGCGCCCGCCGGCAGCATGGCATTAACCCTCGAGAGCGGGGCCGGGCTGCGGCCCGGCGACCGTATCGTGATCACCCGTCCCAGCACCGTGGCATGGATCGCGGCTCTCGGGATGAGTGGGCTTCCAGGCAACTACGCGAACCAAAGGCTGGACTGGGTTCCGGGGTCGCGCAATCTGGTCTGGGACCGCACCGTCGCCGCGGTCGATCCCGCACGCCGGCAGGTTACGCTGGACGCTCCCATCACCACGGCGATGGAACGCCGCTACGGCGGCGGCACCGTGGCGCGGGTCGCATCGGGCTTGCCGGTGGCTCGCGTAGGCGTCGAAAACCTCGCCTTGGAGAGCGAGTATAGCGCCGCCAATCCCTTCGATGAACAGCATTCGTGGAATGCGGTGGCGCTCGATCGCGTGGAAGATGCGTGGGTGCGCGGCATCGTGGCGCGGCACTTCGCCGGCTCCGCCATTCGGGTGGGACAGCGGGCGCGGCGGATCACTATCGAAGCCTGCCGCAGCTAGGCGCCGGTCTCGGAACGGGGCGGATACCGGCGCCAGAGCTTTCTGGTGGAGGGCCAGCAGGTGCTGGTTCGCCAGTGCTCGAGCGAACAGGGCATGAACGATTTTGCCATCGGGTTGCTGGCGGGCGGTCCCAACGTGTTTCTGGATTCGACGGCTACCGGAGCGCTCGGCCCCAGCGGGTCGTTTGAAAGCTGGGCGTCGGGCGTTCTGTACGAACGCGTGCGGATTGAAGGCTCGGGCATCCGGCTCACCTTGGACAGTTCGCGGTCGCAGGGGGGCGGGTGGACGGCCGCCAACTAGGTGGTCTGGAATTGCGACGCCGGGGATATTGAGGCGCGCGGGCCGGAGGGCGCGGAGAATCTTGTGAACCGCTCCCCCGAGCCGCTCTACGAGACGCAGTTGGCGAAGCGGACCGGGCGGAAGCTGGCGCCGCCGGTGGCATCCTTGGCCAGCGAAACGGTGGCGCGCGTTCCGGAGTTCCGGCCGACGCCGCGCGCCGCTGCCCCGCCCGCCACACCCCGGTCTCCCGTTCAAATCGTAAACGGCCGGTTTGTGGCCAATGGAAAAGTGCTTTGGGGCGGAACGGTGAACGCCGGCTGGTGGAGAGGCCAGGTAGCGCCGGCCGTGGCGCTCGATGCGGGTGTGTCCCTGACGCGCTTTGTGCCCGGCAGAACCGGCCCGGGGCTTACCGAGGACCTGCCCGCGCTGGCCGCGCTCATGGCGGATCGGGGCACACCGTTTTTCGCATCCATTCCCGGGCTGTGGTACGACCGCCGGCGCGACGAACATTCCACAGTTTCGCGGGCCGACGGGAATGTATGGGCTCCGTTCTATGAAATGCCCTGGGACCGCAGTGGGAAAGGAACCGCGGCGGACGGGCTCAGCCGGTTTGACCTGACGCGCTTCAACCCCTGGTATTTTGAGCGCATCCGTGAGTTTGGGCTGCTCTGCGATGAGAACCGGCTGGTGCTGTATCACAACATGTACAACACCCACAACGTGCTGGAAATCCCTCCGCACTGGGTCGATTATCCCTGGCGGCCGGCCAACAATATCAACGATACCGGGTTGCCGGAACCGCCCCCTATCGAGCCGGGCAATCACCTTCACGTGGCCAACCAGGTCTATGACGTAAGCCACCCGGTCCGCCGCGCGCTACACCGCGCATTCATCCTGCACGAGCTGGACGAACTGTCCGGGGCGGGGAACCTGTTCTTCTGCCTGGGATTTCAGTTCGCCGGGCCGCTTTCGTTCCAGGAATTCTTCCAGGACACGGTGGCGGAATGGGAGAAGAAAACCTGCCGCACTGTACGCATCCTGATGGCCACCAGCAAAGACATCACGGATGCCACGCTGGCCGACCCGGTACGCGGGCGCCAGGTGGCGGTGATTGACATGCGCTACTGGCAATACCGGCCGGACGGATCGCTGTGGGCGCCGGGCGGCGGGAAGAACCTGGCGTTCCGGGAAATGATCGCCCAGGATTTCGGAAGGTCGGACGATACCCCTCCGAATACCACGCCGCTCCAGGTCTACCGCCAGGTTCGCGAGTATCACGACCGTTATCCGGACAAGGCCATGGTGGCATGGCATGGCGGCGCGGGTCCCATCCCCGTCCTCATGGCCGGCGGGGCGCAGGTGCTGATGCGCAATCCCTCCGCCGGGCAGGGGCAGGGGAGGTCGGTGGACCGGACTACGCTCGATGGTTTCGTTCGGGAGCAGCTTGCAACCACCCTCATGAAGATGCAGCCGCGGGACGGCGCGGCGGCCGATCCGGAACAAACCTGGTGCCTAGCCGACGATCGCAGCGAGTCGGTGCTGTTCTACTCGCTGGCCAGTCCCTCCATCACGCTGCGGCACGCGCTCCCGAGGAATACCTACACCGGGCTGTGGTTCGACCCGCGCACGGGAGCCACCCGGCCTCTGGAAGCGCCCTTCTCAGGCCAGGCGGGGGCCGTCATACGGAAGCCCACGGCAGATCCCTGGCTGGTGCTGCTGCGCGCCTCACACTGAGGGGATTTCACCTTGCCGCCGAAGGCACGGCCGACGTCAAGACCACCCAGGCCTCCCCGGATCTAGCGAAGCCGGCCGGGTCGATGCCGACGAGATACTTCCGGAGTACGACTTCAGTCACTCTCGGCCGGACAAGTATGCGTCGCGCTGTGCCGCGGGCAGTATGGTCAATGCCACTTAGTTTTCGTGAAATCGATATTCTGCATGGATTGTGGGGCGGGCAATCCTGCCCGCAAGCCGGCCTTCCGGCCGGCTGGACCCGCTGGAAAGCGGGTCCGCAGGCTGAAAA
>JBEKSR010000169.1:0-8978 GCA_049516835.1 Bryobacteraceae bacterium
AAAAACGTGCCGAAATCGATTTCGTCGAACGGGTCCGTGGCGGCAGGCGTTTCCGGTTCCGCGGCCGCGGCTCCCGGTTCCGGTTCCGCCACCGCCCCCGCGGTCTCTTCGGCATCGGGAAAGAGGTTGCCGTTGATGGCGACGTCGCCCACCGAGCCGCCGAGCGAATTGGCATCGTTCAATACGGCTGCTTCCAGGATCTGCTTGTCGGCGGGGTCGGTCACGGTCTCCGCCTCGGCCTCGAGCAGCGGCAGCAGCTCCTCTGGGGTGACCTCTTCGCCGGCCTCTTCGGTGGCTTCCTCCAAAACCGGATTCTTGACGATCTCCTGGGTGATCATCTCCTTCAGCTCCAGCCGGTTGAGCTGAAGAACGGTGACCATTTGCACCAGGCCGGGGGTCAGAATCTGCTTCTGTGCGACCTTGAGTTGCAATCTTGGCGACAGTAAGCTCATCTGTACCCTATGATATCACTCCAATAATGCATCCCCGGCTGGTGGGGCGGGCGGTGCCGCCTGCCTTCCCCACTGCTTGATGGGCAGGCGAGCACCGCCTGCCCCACCCCTACACATACACGCGCCGGACGCGCGCGCTGATGCTGCAAAGAATGTTGTAGGAGATGGTGCCCGCCACTTTGGCGATCTGCTGCGCATCCAGGCGGGTGTCGCTTTCAGCTCCGAGCAGAGTCACTTCATCACCCGGAGCAAGGGCCGTGGTGTGGCTGAGGTCGATAGTGGTCAGGTCCATCGAAATGGTGCCGAGAATGGAGGTCAGCCTGCCGTCCGCGATGACCTTGCCGCGATTGGAAAGCCGGTGAAACACGCCGTCGGCATAGCCGGCGCCCAGAATACCGATGCGCATGGGGCGGGGTGCGCGGAACGTTCCGCCGTAGCCGATCAGCGCCCCTTCGGGCACGTCCTTGACGGCGAGCAACTTGGCCCTCCAGGTGAGCGCGGGCTTCACCTCGAGGAGTTGACGGGGCGCGTCGCCGCGCGCCGGAGACACGTAACCGTACAGCGCGTGGCCGGCGCGCACCATGTTGTGCCAGCCTTCCACGCGCCCATACCCGATGGCACTGGTGCTCGACGTATGCAGGTACGCCGCGCTCACGCCAGCGTCGCGCAACCGGGCGCAGATGGCGTGAAAGTATCGAAGCTGGTCGCCGGTCTGGCTGGTGGTGTAATCGGCGGCTGACGCGAAGTGGGTCATCAGACCCTCCAGCCGTGCGTAGCGGTTTGCTTCGAGAGCGGCGAGGATCTCAGCCGCCCCGGCGCGCGTGCCCAGCCGGTTCATGCCGGAATCGATCTTCAGATGAAAGGGAATGGGCTTCCCTGAGGCGCGCCCGCATTGGTCCAGGAGGCGCAGTTGGTGGAGCGAATGAACCGCCGGTGTGAGATGGTGTTCCACCAGCGCATCGCCCTCATAGGGCAGGAAGCCGCCCATCACCAGGATGCGGGCTTCCCGGATGCCTCCGCGGCGCAGACCGACGCCTTCCTCGACGGAGCTGACCGCCAGCCATTTTGCGCCTTCGGCAGCCAGCACGCGCGAGACCTCGACTGCGCCGTGGCCGTAGGCATCCGCCTTGACCACCCCGGCGACCTCGACAGCGGGGCCCACCACGGAGCGGACGTTGCGGTAGTTGAGCGCGATCTGCTCGCGCGAGACGACGACGTAGCAGCGGTAAGGAGCGGACACTGTTTCTATTTTAAACTCAGCTCGCGCAGTAACTTCTCGTAAGCGTCCGTCACCGCTTCCCAGGAATACCGCTGGCGCACGCGATCCATGGCGCGCTGCCCGAGCGCGGCCCGCTCCGTTTCGCTCATCTCCAGCACCATGCGCAGTTTCGCCGCCAGGTCGTCCAGCTCGAACGGAATCCCGGCGCCGCCCGCGACTTCGGCGTTTTCCGGCGTGTCGCGGTATAGCACCAACGCGCCGCGTCCCATGGCTTCGATCAGCGCGGGGTGCGTGCCGCCCACCTCGGTGGCGTGAATGTACGCGAACGAGTGCGATCCCAGTTCGCGATAGCCCGCGCCGTAGATGGCGCCGGGCGTCACGATGCGCGGGTCCCGGGTATCGCGCACGCGGCGGATGTAGTCGCGGGCGTAGGGAGCATCACCGACCAGCGCCAGCTTCAGCGATGTCGTCACCCGCTCGAACGCCTCGCGCACTTCGAGCGGATGGTTCTCAGGCTCCATGCGGCTCACGTAAAGGAAATACTGGCCGGGCTCGAGTCCCAGTTTCGCCAGCGCCTCGGAACCTTCCACCCGGCCCACCTCCGCGCCGTATGGAATGAAGACGGTCTCTTTGCCGTAGCGCCGGCGGTAGTAGTCCTCGATGGCCCGCGCATCGGTGACCACCACCGTGGGGCAGAACGTGGCCAGCCATTCGGAAACCAGGTACCAGGCCTGGGCGAGCCGGTTCCACTTCTTGCGTTTGCGCTCGATGCCGTCCACGTTCAGCGCCACCGGCATGCTGAAGATTCGCGGCAACGCGGTGAAGATGGCGTTGGCGCCGTTGCAGTAGAGCGCCACGTCCGAGCGATGCCCCAGCAGGTGGAGCGTCGAAAGGAGGGCATGGGCAAGCGTATCGAGGTACTTATGGCGAATGGTGGGGAGATACTGAAGCCGGACGCCGCGATAATGCGGTTGGGGGAACCGCTTGCGGCAATAGACGGTCACTTGGTGGCCGCGCGCCGCCAGGCGGGCCGACAGTTCTTCGGCAAAAGTCTCGAATCCGCCGTAACGGGCCGGTATGCCACGCGTACCGAGGAGGGCGATCCGCATAGGACTTCGTGGGGCAGTCAATCCTGGCTGCCGCCGGCTTTCAGCCGGCGCCTGTTGCTCCGAAGACTCGCGCGCAGCGCGAAAACGCCGCCTAAAAGGCGGCTGCGGACAAGATTGCCCGCCCCACACCTGCCTCTACGTCTTCGCGGTGGCGGAGCGCGAAAGCACGCGAACCATCTTCTTGGACGCCTTCTTGCTCACCGGCGCGTACTGGAACCAGCTCGCCATGTACTCGTCGTCCACCCGCCGACGGACCTGGATCTGGCGGCGCTTCGCCAGCACCCGTTTCAGGTTCATCGCCAAATACCAGAAAGCTTTGAGCGAAGTGTGTTCCCAAAGCATGCAACACATCACCACCATCAGGTCGCGCGCGGTTATGGAGAACCAGTTGCGCCCGTACAGGTTCCCGGAGATGTTCTTGATGCGCATCAGGAAGCGGTTCTTCACCGAGTGCATGTTGATCTCGGGAGGCAGTGCGCGCCGGTTGCCCGGCAGGACTTTGCGCACATGGTAGCCGCGGGCATAGGGAGCGTACAGGCATTTCCAGCCCATCAACTGCGCGCGCCAGGCGACATCGGCGTCTTCGCGGTAGACGAAGAAATCGGAATCGAAGAATTCTCCGTCGAGCGAAATCTCCTCGATCATGGCGCGGCGGTACAGGGCGGCCGCGGCGGTGGCGCCGAAGACGTACTCGTATTGCAGGTAGTGGCCGTTATCGACTTCCTGGCTGCCGCGGTCCAGGTGCCGCAGCATGGGATTGAAATAAACACCCGTGGAATCCACTACGGGCCTCTGGGGAATCTCGAAATGCGCCGACATGGTCAGCAGCTTCCCGCAGACCGACCCGATCCTGGAATCGAACTGTCCGGCATCCACCAACGCCTGAATGAAGTTCGGCAGCAGCAAGACGTCGGGATTCAGCGTGAGCACCCAGTCGCCGTTGGAAAGCTTGATGGCCTGGTTTTGCGCCGCCGCAAAACCCATGTTTTCCTCGTTGTAGTACACGTGGCACCGGCCCTCAAACTGTTCGAGGATGTCGATGGTGCCGTCGGTGGAGGCGTTATCGACAACGATGACCTCTTTAAGCGGATACCTTTGGGATAGCACCGACTCGAGGCAGCGCTTGATAAATCGGCCGCTGTTGTACGTAACTATCGTGACCGAGACGAACTCGTTTTGCGCCATGAACCAGAACCAGAGAGGCCGATCTTCTTTTTCACCCTTGTACCCTAAATCTTGGGGCCGGACCGAACAACAAGCAGCGGCTCGCGAACCCCACGACTTTCCCGTACGCTGCCAAAGGCCTCAGGCTCCGATCGAGGATCGATTCCGCAATGCTCCGCGGGAAGGAGCCCGTCACAACGGCCAGACAAACCGCCCGGAAGGCTCTCGGACGGAAATGCTTGGCTGAATACCTCAGTAAACTACGATACCAGTAAACGCGGCGCATCTCCACTGTCAGGCGCCGGATGGAATGCGCCCCCATGTGTTTCGCCACAGCCTCCGGCACGTAATACAGATAGTACCCCCGATCCGCCACCCGGCGGCAAAAATCCACGTCCTCGAACCAGAGCGGGAAAAAGCCTTCGTCGAAGCCGCCCAGTTCCCGCCACACCGCCCGGCGGACCATGAAGAACGCCCCCGCCGGTTGCTCCACCGCCAAACGCGTGGAGTAGTCCAGCGCCAAACCGCGATACCGCCGGTTCACCGGATTATTCGGCCAGATTCGGTTGAGCAATACGGCTTCCAAAATCAGGGTGGCCGGTGTGGGCAGTTGGCGTACCATGAAGCCGATCTGCGGGCGTCCGCCGGCGTCCAAAAGCCGGCCGCCGGCGCCCGCGGAGCCGGGAAGATCGCAAGCCTCCCGCAGCGGTTCCAGGCCGCTCTGGAGGACGGCATCCGGGTTCAACAGCAGGACATAAGGGGAATCCAACACCGCAAACCCTTGATTTACCGCCGCTGCAAAGCCCTGGTTGGACGGGTTGGCGATCAGCCGGACGCCGCGGCGGGCAACCTCCGCGATGGTCCGGTCATGGGAACCGTTGTCGACCACCACCACGTCGGCGCCGGTGAGCAGGGCAGCGTCCAGCGAGGCGCCGATTTCGGCCTCCGAGTTGCAAGTGACGATGATGATGCCGATTTCAGCCATGTGTCACTTTGCCCCGCCACGGGTCAGGAGAAAGTACAACCTCCAGTAAAGGTCGAAGCCAGTGGACACTTGTACGCTGCGAATCAGCCGTTCATTCGCACTTAGCACGCTATCCAGTACTTTTGCGTCGAGGGTCTGGCCGCGCGCGGCGAAGAAACGACGAAGCCCCTGCCATTCGCCGCGCAGCCACGCAAAACCGGCACCGTGCCGAAAGGCCACCGCGCCCCACAAGAATTGCGCCACAAAGATCGGCCAGCACCAGCGAACCAGGAGCCGCTGGGGATAGTGGCGGGCCAGCAGGAAGAGCTGATTGCGGGCGATGTGCCGCACGGTTTCGGGATGCCACCGGCCGAGCGTGGCGCTCCCGCGATGCCATGCGAGAGCCTCGGGAACGTACTGGCCGGCCAGTCCCCGCGCGGCGCAACGCAGGCCGAAGTCCACATCTTCCAGGTACGATTCGAAGCTCTCTTCCAGCAGCCCCACCCGTTGGAACAGTTCCGCGCGAAACAGGGCCGCGGTCCACGGCGCCGACCAGACGGGACGGGCGAGGGAAAATTCGGAGGCGTCGGCGCGGCCGTTGCCCACGCGCCACGCGGCGCCGCCGCGGCAGAGGGCGTCGAAAGTGGCGTCGATGCGATTGCCCGATCCCGCGGCCAGGATCTTGCCGGTGGCGAACCAGGCGTCCACGGCGAGAAGTCTGGCGAAATAGTCCGGCGCCAGCTCGACATCGCTGTTCAGCACCGCAATCCATTCGCCGCGGCTCTCGCGAATGCCGCGGTTCACGGCCGCGGCGAAACCGGCGTTGCGGCCCATCGGAATCACGCGCGCTCCACGCGTGCGGGCCAACTCGGGCGCGCCGTCCGTCGAGCCGTTGTCCACCACCAGCAACTCCGCGGCGGCCTCGGTCTGGGCCTCCAGGCTGGCGAGCAACCGTGCGAGCAGCTCGCGGCCGTTCCACACCGGCACGATAGCGGTAATGCTCATCGGAAGAGGCGTTTCTTCAGCAGAAAAGCGAGGTTGTGAAACCCATCGCGCCAGGGGTTCAGTTTGGTCTCACCCAGGCGGGACGAATACTGGATCGAGATCTCGCCAAAACGGATGCGCGGGTGGCGCAGGGCTTCGATCTTGATCTCCTCGGAGAAGGCCATGCCGTCGGATTCCAGCTTCATGTCCGTCAGGATGGCGCGGCGAAACACCCACATTCCGGATTGCGAATCGCGCACCCAGCGGAAGAACAGGATCGACATGGCGAGCGATTGCACCAGGTTCCCGAATTTGTGTTTGAAACTCATGGCGCGCCGGTCGCGCACGGGGAAACGCGAGGCGTTCAGGAAATCGACATCCAAGTGCAGAAAGGCCTCCAGCAGATAGGAGAGCGCGTCCACGGGATAGCTGTGGTCGCCGTCGAGCGTCACAATGAGGTCGCTGGTGGCGCCGGCGAACCCGCGCTTGTAGCTGCGGCCGTAGCCGCGAACGTCCTCGCGAATCACCTTGGCGCCGAGAGAGGCGGCAACTTCGGAGGTGCGGTCGGTGGAGTTGTTATCGACGACGATGATTTCGTCGACGAAGTCCGGCATGGCGTGGAGGATTTTCTCGACCCCCTGCTCCTCGTTGAGGCAGGGGATGATGACGGTGATGGATTGGCCTTTATACATAGAATGCGACCCCTTTCCCCCGCTGTTTCCGTCTTTTTGGATTTCCCCAGCGTCTGGATATCATGGAAGTAATGAAGCGGCTTCTGCTCCTCCTATCTTGTTCCGGCGCGTTGCTCAGCGGCGCGGAACTCTCGGGCGTACATACGGTGTACGTGCTGTCGATGTCCAAAGGTCTCGACCAGTACCTGGCGAACCGGCTGACCAATGACCACATTTTCCAGGTGGTGACGGACCCCAAGCTGGCCGACGCATTTCTCACGGACCGCGTGGGAGAAAGTCTGCAAGCGAAGCTGGAAGAGATTTTCCCCCCTCCCGTACCCGAGAAACCGGCTCCGGGCGAGAAGGAAGAGAAAGCGGCGAAAAAGGATAAAGACAAGGACTCTCGCACCAATCCCCTGCTTACCGATACGGTGAACAAGCTGGCCACCCCCGGGTCGAGCTCCTCGTTCAGCCGTGGCAAAGGCACGGTCTTCCTGGTGGACGCCAAGTCGCGCCAGGTGGTCTGGTCCGTATACCAGCTCCCCAAGGGTTCCAGCGCCAAAGAATTGGATCGCACCGCCTCCGACATTGTAAGCCGCCTCAAGCGGGATCTGAAAGGGAAGTAGACCGTTTTTCCTTCACCATTTTCCGGTAGCCATCCACCAGCTTGCGGGAAATGGCCGCCATGTCCCAGTTGGCCTCCACTTCGGCCCGTGCGCGGGCCGCCATGCCGGCGGCCGTCTCGGGATTATCGAACAGCGCCAGCACCCGCTCCGCGAAAGCCGCCGGTTGGTCCGCCAGCGCGCAGACCTGGCCGTCCGCGCGCGCCAGTCCTTCGGCTCCCAACGTGGTGGAGACCACCGGGATGCCCGCCGCGAACGCCTCGAGCAGCTTCACCCGCACGCCGGAGCCGCTCAGGATGGGGCAGACGAATACGGCATACCGCGCCAGCGGCTCGCGCACGTCCTCCACGTATCCCAGCATTTCAAGAGACGCCGAGTAATCGGCGTAGGTGTGGGCCGGCGGGGGATCGGATCCGGCCACCACCAGCCTGGCTTTCGGCTGGCCCGCTAGAATGAGCGGCAGGACGCGCTGGACGAACCAGTCCAGCGCGACCCGGTTGGGTTCGTGCCGGAAGCCTCCCAGAAACAGCATGGTCAAGGGTTCGCGGCCGCCGGAGCCGAACTGGTAACGCGAAGCGTCGATGCCGGCGCGCAGACCGCACCGCAGCTTGGGCGCCAGCTTGGGAAGAAAGGAAAGCAGGTAGTCGCGGTTGGCCGGCGTGCAGACTTGCACCTGGTCGCATGAGGGAAGCGTGCGCAGCTCAAAGCGCAGCGCGCGGAGATACTCGATGCGCGCCCTCACCTCTCCCAGCAGGCTGGCCATGTGGCCCAGGCCGCGGGCAATCGATTGAAAGTGCACATCGTGCTCGAACAGCGCGCTGGCGATGCGGCGATACGCGCCGCGATACTGCGCCATGGGCGTATATTCGAGCTGGAGGACATCGATCCGCTGGCGATAGAGTTGGCGGTGGATGAGCCAGTCCAGATCGCCGTTGGCAAATTCCCGGACGGCGTGCGGCTCGAGGGACCCTACGCCCTTGGGCCTTCCGCCACGGTGAACAATCCACTCGGCGGAGGCGCAGAACCGGCGCAGCTCCTGGTTGGCTTGCTCCTGCCAGGGCCAGTCCAGCAGCTCGACCACGTGCACTTCCGCGAGTTTGGCCAGCTCTCGCAGCGTCTGGTACATGAACACACCGCCGCCGTGAACCGGGGGGCAGATGGGGTACGGAGAAACGAAGAGCACGCGCAATCTCTCAGGAGCGGCGTCCATGGGCTCGAAACGGTCGCGGAAATAGCCGCCGAGTGGGCGCAGGAAGGCTTCGCTGTCGCTCACCCTGGCGAGGGCGCGGGCGCGCCATCGCGAGCGCGCCGCTTGCGGCAATTGGAGGAACGAGCGCCACAGGGCGTAAAAGTTTGGCCGGCCAGCGGCGTCGCCAAAGATGACGCTAAGAAGCGCACCCGCCCAGGCGTAGAAAAAATGTGATGCCAGCCGCGGCCACTCGTGAATGTTCTTCCAGCAGAACAGTACGTAGTTCTTCTTGAGCACGGCCTGTATCCGTTCCTCGCCGAAGACCTTGCCGATAGTGCCCCGGTGCTGGTGGTAGACCGCGCTGCGAGGCTGGTACAACACCTTCCAGCCGCGCTTCCAGGCAAGATAGCCGAGGTCCGTGTCTTCCAAATAGAACGGATGGAGCAGCGGATCGAAGCCGCCCAGCTCGAGAAACTTCCGGCGGTCGAAGGCGCAGGACCCGCCGCCGCCGTAGAAACAGGGGAAGAGATCGTCGATGGCGGGGTCGATGCGATGCCGCACGCGCAGGCCGCCGTCCTGCCACCAGCCCTGCGTGAGCCCGGT
>JBEKSR010000170.1:0-8811 GCA_049516835.1 Bryobacteraceae bacterium
ACCTCCCGCTCGAAATCCTCCACGATCTCAGGGCGGCGCTCGACCCACCACATTTGCGCCGTGGTGACTTTCCTGCCGTTCTTCAACGTCAGGGGATCGGGCAGGTTCGGGAAAGGATTGGCCGTGGACTCATCGTAGTTGGCATGATTGGGCGCTGTCTCGTTACCACTAGGGCCTGGACGGAGCGCCTGAATGCCAAGCTGATCCATCATGTTCCGATGATCTTCGGCGGCGGTCCAATTCATGGGTTGGGGCAGGCCGCCTGTCGCCGCAGCCGGCGCCGGCGACTGCTGGCCAAGCAGGCCGGCAGCCGACAAAACCGCCACAAGCCCAACCACTAAAAGACCAGATGAAGCAACCAGCAAACGCTTTGTGAATTTCATACTCGTATTGAGGGTAACGGTATTCTGTTGCCTTGACAAGAACCCGGCTTGACCGCATCATGAACATTTCATCTCTCGGCATCCCGCTCCGTTTGATACGATCGCGCCGCCTGCCGGCATCTGGATGGCCGTTAACCAAGCCCCCGGCCTCAAGGAGGTCATCACCATGACTGAATCCGATCACAACAACATGACGCCCCAAAGGCAAGGGGCCTATGATTCGCGTTCCAAGAAGACGCTCGGCATCATCTTGGGAACACCGCCATAGCCGCCCGCAACGTCTACAGTCACTTCCGGGCACGCAGACCTTCCACCATTTGCCGGATCTGCGGACTCGGTTTCAGCCGGAGAACCGTCTCAAACTCAGCCAACGCCTCCTGCTGACGTCCGGGCAACTGCAACAAGGCCGCACCCAGGTTGTAATGCGCATCGGCGGACCCGGGGTCCAATCGAAGGGCTTCCCGGTACTCGGCCACCGCAGCGGGCAGGGATCCCGGCATTTTGGAGAGCGCATAGCCCAGATTGTTGTGCGCGGCCGCGGAATCCGGCCGAATCCGCAACGCCGCCCGGTACTCCGCGACCGCGTCATCGAGGCGGCCCGGGACCATCGATAGCGCGTTTCCCAGGTTGCTGTGCGCGCTCCAATAATCCGGCTTCAGGCGGATGGCAGCCTCGAACTCGGCAATGGCCTCGGGCAACCCACCGGGCGCCAGGACCAGGGCGCGGCCTAGATTGTTATGCGCCTCCGCGAAGCCGGGGTCGGCGTTCAGCGCAAGGCGGTACTGGGCAATAGCATCGGGCAAGCGGTTCGGAACCTGGCTTAAGGCGTTTCCGAGATCATTGTGCGCTTCGGCGTTATTCGGATCGATGCGCAACGCCTCTTCGAGATGCGCGATGGCCTCCGCAGTCCGCCCGGCCTCCAGCAAGGCGTTGCCCAGGTTGGTGTGCGCCCTTTCGGAATTGGGCGCGAGGCGCACGGCGGTTTGGTACTCAGCCATGGCATCGTCCAATCGGCCGGGCATATCGAGCAGCGCGTTCCCCATACTCAGGTGTGCTTCCGGGAAATCCGGCTTGAGCCGCAGGGCCGCCTCGAGATGGGCCATGGCCTCGGAACGCCGGCTGGGAATCGCGAGCAACAGATTTCCCAGATTATTGTGCGCCAGCCACGCGCCGGGATTGCGCTCGAGCGTCGCGCGGTACAGGGTTTCCTCATCTCGGTAGATGGCTGCCTGCCGCCACGTCCCGGCGCCCAGCGCGGCGGCTAACAGCAACCCAAGCAGCGCCCGGCCGCCATGGGGCAGCACCTTTTCCGCCGCGAGGGACAGGGCCACCGCCATCGGAACGAGGATTCCCAAGCTGGCGAGATATGCGAAGTGATCGGCCACGTATGAGTACCGGAACGGATAAACATTGAAGAACCCAAGCGCCGGAAACAGCGTGCCGGCGAAGATCAGAAAGCCCGCCAGCGGTCCCGGGCAGCGGCGCGCCACGCGCCACAGAGCGAAACCAACGGCCACCACTCCGGCAGGGAACAGGTACTGCCACGCCGCGGAAGGATCGATGTTCCAGCGCGGATAAAAGAACGTCAGGTTGGCGGGCCAGAGCACCTTTGCGGCATAGAACCAGATCGCGCGGCCGGCCAGCAGCATCCGCTGAACCGGCGTCAACGCGAATTCGACTCCCCTTGCGCCGATCAACGTAGCTTCGGCCCACACCGTGAAGATTCCAGCCGATGCACCCATCACGAACCAGGAGACTAGCGGTTGCACGTCGCGTTTCCACTCGATCCGCCCGCGCCGCCACCACAGAACTACCAGCAGAACGCCCGGCAGGACCGCCGTGACCGTCTTGGCGAGGAGCGCCGCGGCGAAGCATACGAGCGCGGCCAACCAGGCCGTGCGCCTGCGTGATTCGTCGAATTTCAGGTAGGCCAGCGCGGAGGCTAGATAGAAGGCGGAGGAAAGCGTGCTCTTCTGCTCCGAGATCCACGCCACGGCCTCCACGCATAGCGGATGCAACGCAAAAAGCAGCCCGGCCAGCCACGCACCGGGTAGAGCCAGACGCCGGGCGATTTTCACCACCAGGCAAGCGCACAGGGCGTGCAGCGCGACATTGAGGAGGTGGTAGCAGAGAAGGGAATCGCCCCAGATGGCATGCTCGAGCCAGAATGCGCTGTGGAGCAGCGGGTAGTATTGTTGGGTTGCGCCAGGGACGCTCCAGATGCGCCACAGGCCGTGGAGCGAGCGAAGGTCCGGCCGGGTCACATGGGCGGCGTCATCCCAGAGCATTCCGCCGCTAAGAGCCGGCAGGTAGGCCACGAAGGCGGCGCAGACGAGGAGTGCGAACGCGCCAAAATCCCAACGGCGGGGGTGTGCCGAATGTGCGCGGCCGGACATCGTGTAAGACAGAAGCGGCGTCCCCCGGCCTCTCGCCCGGGGGACGCCGTTTAGGTTAACGGGTAGCGGTGCAAATTACCAGCGGATGTGGCCCTGAATCTGGATGAACCGGTTCAGGACCGTGGATCCGGAGGTGATGGCGCCGAATGTACCCACGCCGCTCGTCGGGCCCGTGTTGACGCCGCCCATAAAGGAGTGGTTTTCGACGTTCAGGACATCGCCGCGGAACTGGAACGTGAGCGGATGTTCCTTGATGTTGAACTTGAAATCGCGCATCAGGCTACCGTTGAGCTGGCCGGCATTGGGATTCCGGACGCCGGGGATGTACATCGGCATGACGCGCGCCTGGTAGGTGCCGGGCTGCACGGCCGTTCGCTTCTCCCAACCTGAAGTGCAGGGCTGGCCGAGCGGGACCGCCACGTCGCTGGGCCCAAGCGTCTGACTCGGCAGGACGCAGCCGGCGGTATTGAACCATTCGCCGATTGTCGGGTTGGAAAGCTTAATGTTGTTCGGATTGCCGTAGTAGAAAGTGTTCGGCATCCCGATCAACGTGCCCTCCGACCATACGTAGTTCCCCGCGATGATCCAACCGCCCACAACGACGTCCAGGGCCTTGTTGCCCGGGACCCAATGACGGCCCTTGCCGAACGGCAGGTCGTAGACCCAGGTCGCGGTAAGGCGGTTCGGGTTGATGTTGTTGGGCAACCACCAGAGTGATTGCGGGCTATTGGGATCGTTCGGGTTCCACGGCTGCTCGTAGCTGTTGGCAATGCGGCTGTGGAAGTAATCGTATGAGAAACTGGCCACCAGCCCGCGTGTGAACCGGTGGTTGATGCTCAGGTCGAGATTGTTTTCGCGCTCCTGGCCGATCGGCTCCGGCAACGAGACGTTGCTCGACGGATAGGGCCGCAGCAACGTCGCTTTGCCGATGGTGCTGCTGGTGAAGAAGCTGCCGACCGTGCTGAGCGCTGAGTAGAGCGTCGGATTGCTGCTCTGGAGCGAACTCATGTTGCCGATGTAGAACGGATTCGGCACGTTGTTGCCGAAATTCGTGTCCTGCAGGCAATACGCGGCAGTGGCGTTGGGGGTGAGGCCGCTGGTCGGGCATGAAATCGTGGCGCCGGACGAGTTCACAGGCCGCGCGGAACCCACAAAGTAATACGATGCAGGCAGCCCAGACGCGGTGGTCCCCGAAACCCCCGGCGCCGACTGGCTGACCTGAACGTTCAAATTATCCGTCCAGGCGCCGGTATAGCCGAACGAAACCACGTCGTGGGTGCTGATCTGCCGCTCGACGCTCAGGCGCCAGCGTTGCATCCGCGGGTGCACGCTGGGCGGCACGGCCCAGGTGGTCGGGCCGTTGCCAAGTGCCAGCAGCCCCATCAGCCCATAGATATTGCCGACCGGCACATTGAACTGGCTGTTGTTGCTGGTGGGGCGGACCGGAAACGGGTCGCTCAGAGGCGAAGTCAGAGTCGTTCCCGCGTTGCACCAGTTGCCGCAGGCGCCGCTGGATCCCCAGGTGACTCCCTGGTTGGTGGTGAAGGTGGTGCTGGTGCTGACGGAATAACCGGTCTGATTCGGGCCATAAACCAAGGCGTTGACGTCCAGCGTGTCATAGTAAAGGCCATAGCCGCCGCGGATCACCGTCTTGGAATCCAACTGGTAGCCGACGCCGATGCGCGGCAGCCATACCAGCTCGCTGGGCCAAGCCCTGTCCGGTGCGCCCGACGTGCCGGCGTAGAGCGGCCCGCCCTGCACAATGAAACTGGAGGGCGAGATTTCCGGCACCTGGCTGGCGGTATTGGCCGCGAAGGCGGATTGGGCGAGTGAGGTGATGGGCAGTTGCGCGGTCAGGTTCCAGCCCGAAATCCAATCATCGTGGTGTTCTTTGGCGCCGTTTTCCCATTCGCCGCGCAGCGAGAGCGTCAACGTGAACCGCGGGGTGACGCGCCACGTGTCCTGCGCAAAGAAGGCCCAGAACTGGTTGGATGCCAGAAAACTGGCATTGTTCGAGAGAGACGCCGCCGTTGGCAATCCCATCATGAACGATGCCCAGCTCAATCCGAGAGTGGCGGGGTTGTAGTTGCCGTTCGGGCCGCCGTCGTCGTACTGGCGGAAGTAGGTGTTGCCGAAGGTGTAATTTCCGTCGCTGTTGCCGGCGTGGCTGGAGCGGGTCTCCTGGCGAAAGTCGACGCCTGCCCGGAACTGATGGTTGCCGCGGACATGATAGGCGTCCAGGTTATAGTCGTAGAACCGGTTGTAGATGGGGTTGGGCGTTCCGGAAATGCCGTTGGTGGAATAGCCGCTGACGTTCATCTGCGGCAGATAGCACCAGCTTCCACAATAGCTGTTGAGGTAGGAAGGAAGGCCGGCGTCGGACGGCTTGAACTGAAATGCGTATGGATAGGTTGTGGTGTACGACATCCAGTTGCTTACCGCGCCGGAGCCGTGCAGCATAGTGCTCGAGTTGAGCGTATAGACGAAGTCCAGCACGCCGTTCTGGTCGTCGCGTGTGACTCCGCTGCCGTTCGCGCCGCTGTTGTTGTAGCCTTGCACGATGAAATACGTCCAGTCGCTGCGGTACTCCACAAAGTGGTTGCGGGTGAAGCGGCCGAACACGCGCAGCTTGTCAGTAAGGCTGATGTCCATTCGGCCAGACCATTCACCGTACAGCCAGTTGTAGGGAGTCGAGACTCCCATAAAGTCGGCGTTGTTGCAACTGGAACTCGAGGGACAGCCAGAATTCAAGGCCAGCGTCGGATCAAACCAGGCGTTCGGGTCGGGCCAATACTTGAGGTAGTTCTTGTAGACCGGGTTGCCCATCGTAATGTACGACGCCGGCACAATGTTCCCCGGCAGCGGGGTGCGAATATAGTGGGTGCCGCTGCGGCTGGCGTCTACCTTGACTGAGAAAGGATCGAACAGTTGATAGTTCAGGCCGTCGGAGGTGATCTTCAACATGTCCGAGAAATTGCCGGTTTTGTCAGCCGCCGTGGGAACCACATGGCCATAGGAGTTGGCGGTCTCGGGCTTAGCGTCGTGCTCGCCAACATATGAGAAACTCCAGAAGACCTTGTTCCGCTTGTCGATCACGTGTGGAATCCAGATTGGCCCGGTAGCCGTGAGGCTATAAAGGTTGGAGTGGCCGGAGGGTTGAATGGGTTGGGCGCCCGCCGCCGCCGCTCCCGCCGTGTTGCCCTTCGCCAGCAGAGAATTGATGTTCGAGTAGTAGACCTGTTTGGTGAACAGGTTGCTGCCCTGCCATCGCTGGCTCCAGTAGTTTTCGCTGGCGACGCCGTGGAAATCATTGGTGCCGGACTTGGTCGTGAAGCTAATGCCAAGGCCGAGCGTGTGGCCGAAACTGCCGTCAAATGTATTGTCGAGAACCTTGACTTCCGAAACCATGTCGACTGACGGCAGGTTCGAAGTGTTGCGGCCATTGCCGTTGCTGAAGGCGCCGTCGACCGTCCAGACGTTCCCGCCAACGCCGCTGCCATTGTTGTAATCGGAACCGCCCTGGGTGGAGTGCGGACCAAGAATCTGCGATGCGCTGAATCCGGCGTTCACGCCGGGAGCGAACTGGATGATGCTGGTGGCCACGTTGGTCATTACCGGCAGGTCGCGCACCGTGCGGTCATCCAGCGCCATTCCATTGTCGGTATGGGTGACATCGATCAGGGGCGCTTCTCCGGTCACGGTGACGGTTTCCGTCGCCTGGCCGATCTGAAGGGTGAAATCCACGTCCCGAACATCGGCTACCAACAGCACGATGCCTGGCCGGACTTCCTTCTTGAATCCCGGAGATTCGGCGGTGACTGTGTAATCGCCGGGCAACAGCAGCGGGGCGATATAGCGCCCGGTGGAGTTCGATTTCAGGGTCACCGCGGTCTGGGTGCTGGTGTTGGTGACCACGACAGTTGCGCCCGCCACCAAGCCGCCCTGAGGGTCTTTGATATTCCCCTGAATGGTGCCACGGGATTCCTGGGCACGCACGAAACTGACTGGTCCCACAAGGACCAGGGCTGCGGCAATCGCTACAACGACACGGTGCATGAGGCTAACTCCTTTCGCAATCCGCGATATTGAACGCCAAGGGTCTTGAACGACCTGGCTGTGAACGTGACTTTGCAGTTCCCCGGCGGAAGATCCGTGAAAAGGTAAACACCACGTTCATCGGTGTTGGCCTGCCGGGCGATACCGGTGTCCGCATTCAGCGCTTCCACCTTGGCCCCCACGACGGCGGGGGAACCGGGATCGGTCACATTCCCGGTGAGCGATCCATAAGGAACCTGCGCGTTGGCAATGCCGCAAGCGGATACCACTACCAGCAGCGCCACGGCGTAGCGGATGGCAAACAAAACTCCGTTCTTCATTTGCTAACCTCTTTCCGTCACGCGGATGGACTTCGTTTGGATTTCAAACTATATATACACCAATGCCTGAAAAAGTCAAGGCTGTCCGATTCTCGGTATTCCGGGCGGAGACCGGTTCGTAGTTTAGCGCCGGGCCCTGGGATCGCCGGTGGGAGGCGGTGCGTGGTCCTCCGTTCCGGGAGGGCCGAGCAATTCGCTGAAAATGGGCTTCAACGCATCCGCCCAAACCTGGTAGCCCTTGATCGTGGGATGGAGCTTGTCGCCGGCGTTCATTATGCCGTCGAACAGCCTGCCGTCCTGATCGGCCAGCCTGTCATTGACGTTAAGATAGCGGACTTGTTTGCCATCGGCGAGTTTGGAGAGATTTTCGTTAATCTTATCGATCACGAGCATCATCGCCAGATTGTCGTTGCGAGGGAAAATGCCCGTCAGGACGATGGTGGCGCGGGGGGCCTTGGCTTCCATGATTTTCAATATGGCCTGAATACCCCTGGTGATATCCGCTGCTTTGGCCTCATCGCCGCCCGGGGAGACGGTATTGCCAACGTTATTGGTTCCGGCGAGCAGCACGATGATTTTCGGATTGACTCCATCCAGCTCCCCATGGTTGAGGCGCCAGAGGATGTTTTGAATGGTATCGGTGCCCCATCCGAAATCGGCCGCATTCCAGCCGAAATAGTTCTGGTTCCAATTGGCCAGCAAATCCGGGTAATCGGTGGCTCCCCAGCGGTGGGTAATGGAGTCGCCTTCAAAATAGATGTCGATGCGGCCCTTCTTGGCTTTTTCCAACAATTGGGCATGGGCGGTCAGAGAGTTCTGGTCGGTTCGGGCAACGGGTTCATCGGCCGGCACCGAGGCGGGCGGCGCCGTGTGCTGGATGAACCTATCGGCCCACGGGATGAAGTACTTCCAATTGGGACCGTCGGTGTGTCCGCCGTCATGCTGGCGCTAGGCGAGTCGGCTGTCGAGCAGGCTCACATTGACCGCCGGCATTTTTTCGGTGCGATAGTCGTCCGCAGTCCCCAAGTCTTTGGCGCCCAAGAGCTTGAATACCGGCCCGGCGGCGACGGCGGCCATGTAGCTGCCCTGGTGGTCGAGCCACTTCGAGTCGCCCTTCTCCGGCACCCCGTAACTGATAAAGGTCGGGCGCGGCGCGCACAACGCGATCAGCTCGTGAGCGTCCACAGGCAGGTCGCCGGCATTCTTGCTGCCAAAAGCGGCTTCAGCGGCGCCGTACTTCAGGAAGTTGCCGGCCATCCAGTGGTATTCGCCAGACCCCGTGAGGTTCTCCACGGCTTCTCCCCAATTGCGGCGATGCAGCTTGGCGCCGCCTTCGCCGGAAGAACCGACCAGAACAAGAGCGAAGCGGGTGTCGAACGCCATGGTCACAAGGGCAGCCTTGCCGTAGCGCGAAACACCTTCGATGCCAACGTGTTTGGCGTCCATCGCCGGATTGGTTTCCAGATAGTCCAAAGCCCGGGATGCGCCCCAGGCCCAGGCCCGCAAAGAACCCCAGTCATCCGGCTTGCGGGGCTGGCCCTTGTTGACCAAGCCGATGATGCCCCCGGTCAAGCCCGCGCCGTTGTCGGCTTGAATGCTGGCGGGGACGATGTAGGCGTAACCCCAGCCATCGGCGACAAGCTGTTGGGTGGCGGG
>JBEKSR010000171.1:0-8705 GCA_049516835.1 Bryobacteraceae bacterium
ACCGCGCACGTGCCGATGGCGTCGCGGGCCGCCTGCGCCAGCAGCTCCTCGGAAAAGTCCATCAGGCCGCGGTAATCGGTGTAGGCCTGGTAAAACTCGAGCATGGTGAACTCGGGGTTGTGCTGGGTGGAAAGGCCCTCGTTGCGAAAATTGCGGTTGATTTCGTAGACCCGCTCGAGGCCGCCCACCACCAGGCGCTTCAGGTAAAGCTCGGGTGCGATGCGCAGGTAGAGGTCGATATCGAGCGTGTTGTGGTGGGTCACGAAGGGGCGTGCGGTAGCGCCGCCGTAGAGCGGCTGCATCATGGGGGTTTCGACTTCGATGAAGCCGCGGCCCTCGAGCTGGCGGCGGAGGGAGCTGACAATCCGCGCGCGCGCCACGAACACCTTGCGGACCTCGGGGTTGGCGATGAGGTCGAGATAGCGCTGGCGGTAGCGGATTTCGACGTCCTCCAGGCCGTGCCATTTCTCGGGCATGGAGAGCAGGGTCTTGGAGAGAAACTCGAGTTTCTCCGCGTGCACGCTCAGCTCGCCGGTGCGGGTGCGGAAGAGATAGCCCTCCACGCCGATGATGTCGCCGATATCGACCAGCTTGAAAAGCTGGAAATCGCGCTCGCCCACGGCGTCCTTCTTCACGTAGATCTGGAGGCGCTCTCCGTTCTGCTGCAAGTGGGCGAAGCCGGCCTTGCCCATGTGGCGGAGCGTCATGAGGCGGCCGGCGATGCGGACGCGCACCTCGGGCGAAAGCTCTTCCGCGGTCTTGCCGCCGTAGCCGGAGACGATCTCGGGGATGGTATCAGTGAATTCGAAACGGCGGCCGTAGGGGTGGTATCCCAGCGCCTCGATCTCGCGGATGCGGGACAGGCGCTGCTTGAGAAGCTCATCTTCCAGCGACAATTACGTCTCCTTTGCGGGAACTACGATAATATAGGATTTCCTTTGCTACGATCCATCTCCATTATCATTCCCGCCTACAACGAAGCGCAGCGGCTGCCGGGCACGATGCAGAAGGTGCTCGAGTACCTGGGCCGTTCCGCGTGGGACTTTGCGGAAATCGTGGTGGTGGACGACGGCTCGCGCGACGGCACCGCGGAGGCGGCTCGCGCGGCGGGCGCGCGCGTGCTCGAGAACCCCGGCAATCGCGGCAAGGGATATACCGTGCGCCACGGCATGTTGGAAGCCAGGGGCGAGTGGGCGCTGTTCACCGACGCCGACCTTTCCGCGCCCATCGAGGAGCTGGACAAGCTGTGGAGCGCGGTGGAGCGCGAGCAGGCGCAGGTGGCCATCGGGTCGCGCGCGGTGGACCGCTCGCTGGTCGGCGTGCACCAGCCGTTTTTTCGCGAGGCCATGGGGCGCTTCTTCAACCTGGTGGTGCGCCTGATTACGGGGCTGCCGTTCCACGACACGCAGTGCGGATTCAAGCTGTTTGAAGCGCGCGCGGCACGGGAGATTTTCGGACGGCCGCGGCTGGATGGGTTCGGGTTCGACGTCGAAGTGCTGTACATCGCGCGGTGGCTGGGTTACCGCGCCGTGGAAGTGCCGGTGCGATGGAACGACGTGGCGGGCACCAAGGTGAGCCTGTGGCGGGGCATGACGGCGTTCCTGGACCCGCTGAAGGTGCGCTGGAACGGGGTGACGGGGAAGTACCGGTGATTACGCCTTGATGATGACTTCGCGCAGGCGCTCGCGGGTCAGGAAGAACTTTGCGGATTCAAAACGCCCGAAGAGTTTTTCGAGACTCCGGTTGTTGAACAACTGCGCGGGACGGCGCATACCGTGCTGCACCACTTCGAGCGCGTTCACTTGCTGAATGCGAAAGGTGTACGATGGCACGGCTTCGAGCTTGTCGTCGGAGTGGAAGAAGGCCAGCATGTAGCTTTTGGGGCGCACGGTTTTGTGGAGCCGCTCGATCACGGCGTTCAGCAAGGCGGGCGCAAGATACTCCAGGACGTCCCAGATCAGGACGCCATCGAAGTGGGCGCGCGGATGATCCAGCGCCTGGCGGAGGAAGTAGTCGATGCGGCCGGGGTTGGATTGATCGGCGGCGCCGTTTTCTCCGAAGGTCTCGCTGAGAATCCGGAGGAAGTCCTCGGAGTAGAGGCGGTGGCCCAGGCCGGTGATGAAACTGACGTTCTGCTGGCTGGCGCCTCCGAGGTCGAGAATGGTGAGGCCCGATTGGTCGCGGATGTAGCCGAAGAACTCCTCGAGACCCCGGCTGGGCCGCACGGCGTTGGCCGCGTGGCCGCCCGGGTGCCACAAAGAATCGAGCGGACGGCCCGGCTTGGCGGGCTTGGCCGGCCCGTTCGCCGGCGGCGCACCGCGGGGACCACCCACCATTCCCTTCAACAGCCCTGGAAGCTCCATCGAGGCCCTCGGCGGCTTACCGCTTGACTTCCGGAGCGCCGAACGGCAGCGCCGCCGGGCTGGGGGCAGCGGCCGGCGTGGGGGCGTGCGCGGGCGCCGCCGGCTTGGCCGACGCCTTGGCCGGTTCGGGCTTCACGATATCGATGCTGCCCTTGAAATAGGCCCCGTCCTCGATGATGATGCGGGAGGTGCGGATATCGCCGACCAGCTTGGCCTCCTTGTGAATCTCGATTTTGTCGGAGGCTTCCACGTTGCCCGTGATGTTCCCCAGGGCTACAACCTCGCGCGCTTTGATGCCGGCGTGCATGGTGCCGTGGGGCCCGATGGTGAGCTTGTGCTCCAGCGCTTCCACCGTGCCTTCGATTTCACCATCGACGTAAAGGTCTTCCTTGCTGTAGATCTGGCCAACAATCTTGACGGCCTTCCCGATGGTGGCCGCACTCACGCGATTCTCCGGCTCGAATCTTCCGATGGGCGTGCTGGACACAGGTGTAACCTCCTTCTTCGCTTCTATGGTTTTTGGCGCCACTGGAGCTGGACTCAGCGGGATATAAGGCCGTGGCGGTTCCTCTTCCCGGCGTTTATTCCACATATGGCCGCCCTCCTGAATCAGATATAGAAAAGTTCATGATACTGCTACTCCAGTCTAAAGGCGAGGGCGGGCAAAAGGCAAACGCGCCGTTACCTCCGCTTCCTAACCCGGCGGAGCCGGAACCAAACCGGAAACCATGTATTTGACGCGGAGGCGCGGAGACGCGGAGAAAAACGCAGAGGGGAAAGAAGGAGAAGGTCAGAACCTGAGGAAGCGGAGAATCATGAAGAAACGAGGGCGGAGGGCGGTTGGAGGCAATTTCATTTGGCGCACGGCAGCCCCGTTGCGCCAGCCTTCATTGCCTCCGCTTCCTCTGCGCTCTCAGGTTTTGACTTGCTTGGTTTTTCTCTGCGTTTTTCTCGCCGTCTCCGCGCCTCCGCGTCGAAAAAGATCCTCCTGCTTGGCACCGACCCCGCCCGGTCAACCAGCACCCGCTACCGCTTCCGCGTCGCGCCTTTGGCTCGCGTCTCGAGGCAGATGGGAGTGCCGCGAAAACCGAACCGCCGCCGGAGCTGGTTGACCAGGTAGCGCTGGTGCGAGAAATGCAGCGGCCCGCCGCGATCGGTGAACACGACGAACGCGGGCGGCCGGATGGAGTGCTGCGTGATGTAAAAGATCTTGCGTTCCTCGAAACGGAGATTCTCGAGGAAGCGGTTCAATTCGCCGGTGGAGATGCGCCGCGACGCCGACTCGTATACCTCGCGGATCAGCCCGAATAGCGGCGCCACCCCCGCGCCGGTCTGGGCCGAGAGGAACACCACCGGCGCGTAATCCAGAAACTTGAACTGGTCCCGGACCGCGCGCTCGAACTCGCGCTTCTTCTGGCCCGCCTGCCCCTTCATCCGGTCCCACTTGTTGACGCAGATGATCAGCGCGCGGCCGCCCTCGTGTGCGTACCCGGCGATGGTGGAGTCGAGCCCCAAGACGCCCTCGGTCGAATCCAGCACCAGCAGCACCACGTGCGCCATGCGGATGTGCCGCCGGGCCATCACCACGCTCATCTTCTCGGCCATAAGCTTGGTCTTGCCCTTGCGGCGGATGCCGGCGGTATCGATGAAAACGTACTCCGTGCCGTTGTGCGTCACCTTCTCATCCACCGCGTCGCGGGTGGTGCCGGGGATGGGCGAAACGATGGCGCGCTCCTGGCCGGTGAGGGCGTTCAGCAGCGTCGATTTGCCCACGTTGGGACGCCCGATGATGGCGACCTTGATGCTTTCTTCGGCCGGCTCGGCCTCCTGGCTGGCCGCGGGGAAGCCGGCGGTGACACGGTCGAGCAGCGCGTCGATGCCGATGCCGTGCTCGGAGGAAACCGGGAATACATCCGCGATTCCCAGGCGGTGGAACTCGTGAGCCAGGTTGTCGCGCCCGGCGGTGTCGATCTTGTTGACCGCCAGGGTGACCGGCTTGCCGAGACGCTGGAGCATCTGGGCCAGGTCGCGGTCGGCGCCGGTGATTTCGCCGCGGCCGTCCACCAGGAAGATGATGTGACATGCCTGGTGGAGCGCCACTTCGGCCTGGCGGAGGATCTGCGCCGGTATGTACTCCTGGTCATGGACCACGATGCCGCCGGTATCGATCACCTCGAAGCGGAGACCGTGGTGCTCGGCAAACCCATGCATGCGGTCGCGCGTAATCCCCGGCTCGTCGCCGACAATGGCGCGCCGCTGTCCCGTGATGCGATTAAAAAGGGTAGACTTTCCTACGTTGGGCCTGCCCACAATGACCACCGTGGGAACGGCATTGGACATGAGATTTCATGATAGCAGGCGAGATCACCCGCTCGTGTTGCCGCGGGCTACACTGAATAGGTTCCTATGAGACGCCTCCACTTCCTCCTGCTCGCCGCATGCGCGCTACGCCTGTTCGCGCAGACACCCACGGATCTCGAAAAGAAGCTCGACGAGAAGATCTCGTCGGCGCTCAAGAAGGCCGGCGCTCCAAGCGTTTCGGTCGCCATCGTTCGCGAGGGCGGACTTTTCTATGCCAAAGCATTCGGCGCCGCCGACCTGGCCGCCAAGCGAGCTGCCGATGTCAATACCCGCTACGCCGTTGGTTCGATCTCCAAACAGTTCACCGTGGCAGCCATCCTGCTGCTTCAGGAGCAGGGCCGGCTCTCGCTCGGCGATCCTGTTGCGAAGTTTTTTCCCAACCTCACCCGCGCTGGTGACATCACTATACGCCAATTGCTCTCGCACACCTCCGGCTACGAAGACTACGCACCGCAGGACTACATCATTCCGGAGTGGACTCAGCCGACCACGCCCGAAGGAATTCTCGACCGCTGGGCCAAAAAGCCCCTGAACTTCGAGCCGGGCACCAAGTGGCAATACAGCAACACCAATTATGTTCTGGCTGGAGCGATCTTCGAGAAAGTCGCCGGCCGGCCACTCGTGCCATTCCTGCGCGAGAAGATCTTCCAACCGCTCGGCATGCAATCGGCCGCGGACTGGCCGCCCGGCCAGCCGTCGGACGCGGCCGCCTACACCCGCTATGCCATTGGACCCCCGCGGCCGGCCAAACGGGAGGCTCCGGGCTGGTACTTCGCCGCCGGCGAACTGGCGATGACGCCGTCGGACCTGGCGAAATGGGACATCGCGTTTCTGGAAAGGCGCATTCTCTCGGCCAGGTCGTACGAAGAGTTTACGCGCGAGGTCAAACTGAAAAACGGGGACTCCACGCACTACGCACTGGGTCTGAGTCTTCCCGAGGCCGGCAATATGCCCTCGTTCCAACACGGCGGCGAAGTGTCCGGCTTCATCTCCTCCAACACCGTCTATCCGACCCGCAACGGCGCCGTGGTGGTGCTGTCGAACCAGGACGTAGTCCGCTTGGTTGCGCCCCTGGCCAGGGAGATCGCCACGCTGGTCTTCCTGCCTGAGCAGAAACCGCCATCCGGCCAGGACACCGCCCAGGTGCAACGGATTCTGGCCGGCCTGCAGGCCGGCCAGATCAATCGCGCGCTCTTCACCGGCAACGCCAACGGGTACTTCAGCGAACTGGCGCTCGGCGACTGCAAGACGTCGCTTCGGCCGCTGGGCAAGCTCAAGACGGTAACGCTGGTCTCCGAGAACCTTCGCGGCGGCATGACGCACCGTACCTACACCGCCGAATTCGAGAAGAAAAAACTGTGGCTGAACATCTACCTGCTGCCCGATGGCACGTACGAGCAGTTCCTGGTGGAAGACGGGTTGTGACGAAGCGAGGCCCAACGCGCAAGTGACGATTGATGCCAGAGTGACCCACATGGAAGTGGAAGTCTAGCGCACGTTTGGCCGCCGCACACGGTCACAGATTCTGTAGAATTGAAGCATCCCGATGCCCACCCAGGCCCGAACAGCCGGCGCGCGCCAGTTCTTCTCCCGCCACGGCACGCTCTCCAAGTGGCATCCCAACTACGAGTTCCGGCCCGGACAGGTGGAGATGGCCGAAGCCGTGGAAGCGGCGCTCGCCGATAAGCGCCACCTGATCGTCGAAGCCGGCACGGGCACCGGAAAAACGCTGGCGTATCTGGTCCCGGCGCTGCTCTCCGGTAAGCGCATCGTGGTCTCGACCGGCACCAAGAACCTCCAGGAGCAGCTCTTCTTCAAGGACGTTCCCTTTCTCCAGCGGCACTTCGCGCGCCCCCTGAAAGTCTGCTACATGAAGGGCCGCAACAATTACGCCTGCCGCCAGAAGATCTACGACGCCGAAAAAGAGCCGGTGCTCTCGGGCCTGGAAGAGGTGGCGGATTTCGAAATCATCCAGCAATGGGAGAAGAGCACGGAGTTGGGCGACCGGGCCGAAATCAAGACCCTGCCCGAAGGCTCCACCGCCTGGGCGAAGATCGACGCGCGCACCGATATGTGCACAGGGCAGAAGTGCCCCAACTTCGAGCGCTGCTTCATCACCCGGATGCACCAGCGGGCGCTCGAGAGCGACATCATCATCGTCAATCACCACCTGTTTTTCGCGGACCTGTCCCTCAAGGACGAAAACTACGAGGGTGGAATCCTGCCGGAATACGAGGCCGTGGTGTTCGACGAAGCCCACGACGTCGAAGACGTCGCCGCTCAATACTTCGGCGTTTCCATCAGCAACTACCGTCTTCAGGAGCTGCGGCGCGATATCGCGGCCGTGGGCCGCATGAAGAAGCTCGGCACCCCGGAGCTGGACCGCATTCTTCAGCGGCTGGATGAGCTGACCATCCAGTTTTTCGGCCTTTTCGGCGACGCCGAGCGGCGCGTGGCCTTCCAGGGCCGCGACTCCTTCCGCGAGGAGAATGAAGAGATCTACTCCGACCTGCTGGCCGCGCTGGATCTCATCGGCTCGCATCTCAAGCTGCTGCAGAACCCGCCCGAAGAGATCGTGCCGCTCGTCCGGCGCACGCTGGAGCTCGGCCTGGCGCTGCGCTTCGTGATGGAGGAAGACGACGAACGGTACGTCTACTGGGTGGAAAAGCGCGGGCGCGGCTGTTTTCTCCAGGCCACACCCATCGATGTCTCTCCCATCCTGTCCGAGCGGCTCTTCCAGAAGGTGGACTCGGTGATCCTCACTTCGGCCACCCTGGCGGTGGCCGGCGGCTTCGCCTACACCGAGAAAAGGCTGGGCCTGGCGGGCGCGCGCGGCCTGGTGGTCCCCGGCCATTTCGACTACCGCAAGCAGGCGCTGCTCTACGTGCCGCAGCACCTGCCGGAGCCGCGCAGCCCGGCGTTCTCTAAAGCCGCCGCCGGGGAAGTGGCGCGGATTCTCGAATACAGCCGCGGCCGGGCCTTCGTGCTCTTCACCAGCTACCAGCAGATGCGCCTGGTGTACGAACAGGTCTCATTCGAAATCGAATATCCCACCCTGCTGCAAGGCACCGGGCCGAGGACCGCGCTGCTCGAGGAGTTCCGCTCCACGCCCCACGCGGTGCTCTTCGCGACTTCCTCCTTCTGGCAGGGCGTGGACGTGCCGGGCCAGCAGTTGAGCTGCGTTATCATAGATAAGCTGCCTTTCGCGGTGCCCAACGATCCGGTGGTCAACGCGCGCATCGAAAGTATCCGCAAAGCGAGGGGAAATCCGTTCTACGATTACCAGATCCCCCAGGCCGCCATCGCCTTGAAGCAGGGGTTCGGCCGGCTGATTCGCAGCAAGTCGGACCGCGGCGTCCTGGTCCTGCTGGACCACCGCATCACCAAGCAGCGGTACGGCCAGGTGTTCTTCGACAGCCTGCCGGATTACCGGTTCAGCACCAGCCTGGAGGACGTGGAGAAGTTTTTCGATGTTTGAAGTCACCATTGAAGAGACATTCGCCGCCGGCCACGCCTTGCGGAACTATCGCGGGAAGTGCGAAAATGTGCACGGCCACAATTACCGCGCGGAGGTGACGCTCCGCGGCGCGGAACTCGACGCCATCGGGCTGCTGGTGGACTTCGTGGAGCTGAAAAAGGTGGTCCACGCGGTGCTGGACCGCATGGATCACCAGTGGCTCAACGACCTCCCGCCCTTCGACGCGCTGAATCCGTCGGCCGAGAACATGGCCAAGTACATCTACGATCAAGTGAGCGCGGCTCTGAAGACCAAAGAGGGGGTGCGCGTGGCAGGCGTCAGGCTTTGGGAGACCGACTCCGCCAGCGCGGCCTATTTTCCGTAATAGGCGGCGTTCCTGGCGGTGAACTCCGCCCACTTTTCCGGCAGGTCGTCGAGCGCAAAAATCGCCGATACGGGGCACACCGGGACGCAGGCGCCACAGTCGATGCACTCGACCGGGTCGATGTAGAGCATCTCGGCTT
>JBEKSR010000172.1:0-8372 GCA_049516835.1 Bryobacteraceae bacterium
CAGCGGGCCGGAAGGAGAACGCGATGAGCGATGAGTCCTTCATGCACGCGGCTGGGGAGTCGCACGACTGCGTAGTACCGGCGAAGGCCCCGAACCAAGATCCACAGGGATCGGCGGAGGGACCGGAGGGAAGGCGGTCGATCAAAGAGAACACCGTGGAGGCCAACCCGAGCCGGACGCAGAGTCGGGAGATCGGGTCACGGGGCCTCACAGGTGTGCGGGAAGCAGCGAAGAAAGATAAGGGGCTTCGTGCACCCTTATCCTCTGGAGCGGTTTTGCACCAGTCATCCGCGATAAGAACCGTGTGCGCTAATAAGCGCCCGCACGGGTCCGTGCGGGGGGTGCCGGGCAACCGGCATCCCTACCGCGACCCCAGGCCGCGCCGGGCATGCCCGGCCCCTACGGGACCAGCGCGCCCGTCGGTTGCGGCGCGTGCCGCTTGTGCTTGCACTCGGGGTTGGGACACTGCCACATGGGGCCGGCCTTGAGCCACTTCTCCACCATGTAGGGGCTGCCGCAACGGGGGCACTTCTCCCCCACCGGCTTGGCCCACGCCACGAACTTGCAGTCCGGATACCGGTTGCAGCCGTAGAAAGTCTTGCCCTTCCGCGAACGGCGCTCGGTGATCTCGCCCTCCGAACACTCCGGGCACTTCACCCCGATGGTTTTCTGCTTCACGTACTTGCAAGTGGGGTAGTTGCTGCACGCCGTGAACTCGCCAAAGCGGCCGGTCTTCAGCGCCAGGTGGTTCCCGCACTGCGGGCATTTCTCGTCGAGCGGCTGGTCGGGCTTTCTCTGCTGGCCGCCGATCGGCTTGGT
Source organism: Bryobacteraceae bacterium (assembly GCA_049516835.1). Lineage (GTDB taxonomy): Bacteria > Acidobacteriota > Terriglobia > Bryobacterales > Bryobacteraceae > Fen-178. Next base: position 820 of record JBEKSR010000172.1, read on the forward strand.
GGTCTTGCAGTCGGGGTATCCCGTGCACGCGTAGAACGTGCCGAACCGGCCCTTCTTCAGCACCATCGGGCGGCCGCAGTTTTCGCAGTACTCCTCGTCGGCCTGCTCCGACAAATCGGCCCCGTCGACATCCGGCAGGTCCACCGTGAGCTCGCGCGTGTAGGTGCACTCGGGGTAGCCGGTGCAGGCGATGAAGCTGCCGTGCTTGCCCCACTTGATCACCAGGGGCTTGCCGCACTTCTCGCACGTCAAGTCGGTGGGCTTCTCCATCCGCTTGATGTCGGTCATGTGCTCTTCGGCGTGCTTCAGGTCGCGGTCGAAGCGCTCGTAAAACTCCGCCATGGCGGCGCGCCAGTCGAGCTTGCCCTCTTCGATTTCGTCCAGCTCCTCTTCCATGCGCGCGGTGTAAGTCACGTCGAAGATGTCGTCGAAGCTCTCCAGCAGCAGGTCCGTCACCACCATGCCCAGCTCGCTGGGCACGAAGCGGCCGCCCTCCTTCCCCACGTACTCGCGCTCCTGGATGGTCGAGAGGATCGAAGCGTAGGTCGACGGCCGGCCCACGCCGTCGGCCTCCAGCCGTTTCACCAGCGTGGCTTCGTTGTACCGCGGCGGCGGCTCGGTGAAGTGCTGCTCGGGCTTGATGGCGCGGAAGCGCAGGCGCTCTCCCTCGGCTACCGCCGGCAGCCGGTGCCGCAGCTCCTCGTCTTCTTCATCGGCCTGGTCCTTGCCTTCCTGGTAGGCCTTCAGAAAACCCTCGAACTTGAGCACCGATCCCGTGGCGCGGAACAGGTAGTCCGCGCCGCTCTTTCCCTTGGCCGCAACGTCGATGGTGGTCTGGTCGTACAGCGCCGGCATCATCTGGCACGCCACGAAGCGGTTCCAGACCAGCCGGTAGAGCTTCATTGCGTCCTCCGCCAAATACTTCTCCACGACTTCCGGCGCGAACGTCATCGAAGTGGGGCGGATGGCCTCGTGCGCGTCCTGCGCGCCCTTCTTCGATTTGTAGATGTTGGGTGAATCCGGCAGGAACTCCTGGCCGTAGCGTTCCGCGATGTAGTGCCGCGCGTCGCTCACGGCGTCGTCGGAGACGCGCGTGGAATCCGTGCGCATGTACGTGATGAGGCCCACCGCGCCTTCCTTGCCGATCTCCACGCCTTCGTAAAGCCGCTGCGCCAGCCCCATGGTGCGCTTCACGCTGAAGCGCAGCTTGCGCGAGGATTCCTGCTGCAAGGTGGAGGTGATGAACGGGGCCACCGGATTGCGCTTTTTCTCGCGCGTGCCCACGGACTGGACGAGGTAATCGGCGCCCTCGAGCTGCGCCACGATGCCGCCGGCGGCCTCTTTCGCCCCGATCTCCGCCGCCTCGTCGTTCTGCCGGATGAGGCGCGCGGTCAGCAGCGGCGGCTTCTTCCCCGCCAGGTCCACGTCGATGGTCCAGTATTCCTTCTTCAGGAATGCGCGGATTTCGCGCTCGCGCTCCACCACCAGCCGCAGCGCCACCGTCTGCACACGGCCGGCCGAAAGGCCGCGCCGCACCTTGTCCCACAGCAGCGGCGAAATCTTGTAGCCCACCAGCCGGTCCAGCACGCGCCGCGCCTGCTGCGCATCCACCAGGTTGATATCCACCTGCCCCGGTTTTTCGAAGGCTTTCTGCACGGCCTTCTTGGTGATCTCGTTGAACATCACCCGGTAAAAGCGCGGGCCGCTCTTGCGATCTCCCAGCTCCTCCTGAAGGTGATAGCAGATGGCCTCTCCCTCGCGGTCCGGGTCGGCCGCCAGGTACACCTCTTGCACCTTCCGGGCGGCCTGTTTCAAATCGCTGATGAGCTTCTTCTTCCCTTCGATGACTTCATACCGCGGCTCGAAACCGTGATCGACGTCCACCGCCAAGTCTCTCTTGGGAAGATCCTTGATGTGGCCGAGCGAAGCTTTGACTACATACTCCCTACCCAGGTACTTGTTGATGGTCTTCGCCTTCGCAGGCGACTCCACGATTACTAGAGCCTTTGGCATATCTGATTGCGGATTACCTCGATGACGTTACCACACTTTAACAAAGTTCTTGCCCGGCAGTTGCTTCACCAGGCCCAGCATTTCCAGCTCAAACAGCGCGGCGATCAGCTCCGAAGGCGACGTATCTCCCACCTTTTCAAGCAGATCGTCGAGGTGAACGGGAGCGTCTACCTGAAGGATTTCGAGAGCGCGCCGGGCAGCCTCGCCCAGCTCCGGGGGAGCGCCAGGCAATAAGGACGCCTGCGCCCCCTGGGGAGTGGCGCCGCCTTCCGCCAGAATCCGTTCCCGCCCTCTATCGATTAGATGCCGGCGGGATTCGGGGGGAAGCTCGGCGATTATGTCGTTCCAGTCCTGCACCAGCCTGGCGCCCTGCTTGATCAATAGGTTAGGCCCCCAGCTCAGCTTCGAAGTGATGTTGCCGGGGACGGCGAAAACCTCGCGGCCCTGGTCCATCGCCAGCTTGGCGGTGATGGCCGAGCCGCTATACTGCGCGCCTTCCACCACCAGCACCCCCACGCTGATGCCGCTGATGATGCGGTTGCGGATGGGGAAATTCTGCGGAAAGGCCACCGTCCCCATGGGGAATTCGGAAACCATCAGGCCTTTCACCGCCAGCTCTGCCGCGAGCTTGCGGTTTTCCGAAGGATAAACCACATCCGCGCCGCAGCCCAGCACGGCGATGGTGTCGCCGCCCACCGCCAGCGCGCCTTTGTGCGCCGCCGAATCGATGCCGCGCGCCATGCCGCTGGCGATGGTCAGGCCCGCGTGTGCCAGATCGGCCGAGAGCCGCTCGGTGACGGCCAGCCCGTAGGGCGTGGGCCGGCGCGTCCCCACCACTCCCAGGGCGATGGACTGCAACAGCTCCACCCGCCCGCGCGCGTACAACAGAATGGGCGGATCGAAGATCTCGCGCAACGGCTGCGGATAGCGCGCGTCGCCCATGGTCACCACCACGGTTCCGGTCTCCGCCATCTTCTCCTGCTGGGCCACGGCGTCTTCGAACGTGCATCCGCTCGAGATCGACTGCGCCACCGCCCCGCTCACCCCCGCCGCCTCCAGTTCCGTGCGCGAGGCGCGGAAGATGGCCTGCGGAGTCCGAAAGCGGTCCAGCAGTTTTCCCGACGTTCTGGCGCCCAGACCCGGGATCAGTCTCAGCGCCAGCCAGTGAAGTTCCTCTTCGCGGCTGGGGACAAGTGAAGGCATGAGGTTGGGATGCTTGACGCTTTCGACTCTAACAGCCGCGCGCGCCCGGCGCAACCCGGTTACACTGGGGGTGTCGCGCGCATGAAGCAAGAACCATCGTTTTTTGAAGGAAAAGAACCGGTCCTGATCTACATTGCGAAGAGGCTGAGGGATGCCCTCCGCCTGGAATCCATTTTCACGGCCGCCGGCGTGGATTACGGCGTCGAGGCCGACGAGTATCGCGGCGGCGTGCTCTTTCGCTCCGTGCGCGCCGGCGCCTTTTTCTATGTGCTTCCGAACGCGGTGGCCGCCGCGCACGAGGTCATGCTCCGCAACGGGTATAAGCCGGTTGTGGGTCCGGTGGAGTAGCCCTCATAGGCGTCAAAACCAGCGCCCGGCGGGACTTCGCTGCCGATTGCCGGGGATCGGTCAATTTTTCGCGACTTCACACGGGGAGTTCGGCGGTGGCCGGTTCACGGGGGCGCTTCTACGAGTAGGGACAAACCAGCCAAGTGGGCCAAGAGCCTATTCCTGGTACCTTCCGTGACCGGCCTTTCACAGGAGTGATCCTCCAACTCGCCAGATCCGGACTGTGGTCCCGTAGATTGACTACTTTCCAGAAAGCCCGTTTACCGACCGGAACCCCCGTCTGCCTTGGCGAGGTGCACATAAAGCCTTCGCACAACAGGCACATAATGGAGATCTGACCCGGCACCACTCGCATTACCCACCGCGGGCCGGGCAGTCGGTGGCGTACTTCTCATTGGCCGCAGCCCGTGAAGTCGCTAGCCGGTATCTTTCTTTACGGGTACCACAGGTACGGAGCGGCGCGCGGTGGCTTTCTTCGCCGCCGTCGCCATCTTTAGCTTCTTGTCAAACGTCAGCTTCCCGGGCTTCACCGGAGACCCGCCCCCTATCCTCGCGTTGATATCCTCCGCGCCCATCTGTGCAGCGCGGTCCGCGGTCCATTCAGCGACCTGAAGCACTGATTGCCGCTTAAGATCTTCTTGGGTAACCGGTTTCGCCCATCTGGCGGCGGCGGCCGTCTTGGCGACTGCCACGCGTTGCTCTGGCGTTAGCTTTTCCATACGGGCCTTGCCGCTGGCTTTCCCGCCCTTGCGGCCGATCTCGGCCAAGTATTTCGATACCGCCGTCTTGCGAGCCACGGTATTGATGCTAAAGCCGTTTCAGTTAAATTTCAACTGTTTATTGACAATGCTGAAGCGGAATCAGCATAATTATCTCTGTGAATACTGAAGCGGAATCAGCATACCTTTCCTCTTCTGTGGCCGTCGTGCCCCCATATCCGATGTTATGCAGTGTTGGAGCGAACGGCCAGTGAGGCTGCCGAAGGTTGCAAGCCCGGAGCGCCGTGCCAGCACCCGCTTTCCCCTAGCCATTGAGGTCCGCTACGCCCTCATGGGCTGCCGCGGGCAGCGAAAGACGGGCTCAGGGCAGACAATCGACCTGAGCAGCTCCGGGCTTAGCTTCACTGCCGACAGGCCGCTGCTGACCGGACAGAAGCTTAAGGTGGCCATCGACTGGGCCGTGTTGCTCGACGGCGGTGTCCAACTGCAACTGGTTATGTCGGGCGTGGTCGTCCGAACCAGCGGAACCACGACGGCACTGAAAATTCAGCGGCACGAATTCAAAACGCGCGGTGACTCACTCACAATTCGTGTGGCTGGGCTTAGGAACGATCTGTGAAGCCGTCTAGAGATTGGCCAGATAAGAGTAATCGGTAGATATTTCCGGCGGGCCACTTTCGCCGCCGTCGGTGTCGGCGGTGCGTTACGCAACCTTGCCGAAAGGCCACAGAGGTTGAGCAGCGATAAAGGAATTGCAGTGCCTTGCTTAGAAAAAGCCAGACTTGTCGAAGAGTACCATCGAGCCGCTCTCGAATATTTGCGCGTAGTCCGAGAGCTTCACAGCAAACCTACGACATCCACAGCCTCAGAGCATGAACTCTTGCGAGAGACGGCGAATAACGCATCTATCAAATGCAAGGCAGCACATCTCGCGGTTGAAAAGCACGTGACCGAGCACGGCTGCTGATTTGAACTGACTGCTAATAGCCCACCGCGCGGGCGAAATGGCTGTGGCATTAGCGGAAAGTGGGCCTTACGGAAAGTGACCCGTCAAACCGGACCGGCTCCGGCAAGCGAAGAGCCAACCGCATTACATCAACTCAGCTAGGGCGCGATCACGTGTGGCGGCTCCACGCACAGCTCTCAGCGCTTCTACGCGATGGGCCAAGGCGAACGTAATAACCTTTCGCGATTCCGGCTGTACAATCCCACGTTCATCAACGAAAAACCAGTCGTTGATTGTGTAGCTCTCCAGTTCACCGTAAACCATGCCGACAAGGGATTTGAACGTGAATAGGGGCGCTCTGCTCATGCCAGCAGGAGCGGGCATGTCTATCTCGTACGAGGGGATGGGTCCGAAGTTTGCGGTCTCGTGATCGAAAACGCGGCTTATATATCCCTTCAAAGCCCGGAAGCTAAGCGCCAATCCACTACGTTCTGCAACGTTTGAGAACGGGAACCCGAACGCCCATACGTCGTGCCCGATGAAAATTTCCTCACCAGGGAAAGCCAATGGTGTCTTGGGGGAGTGTTCAACCGAGGCGGTTGCCAAGTCAGTGCCGCTCCTGTCCTGACTGATCTCGGCGAGGGGGAGGTTCTGGAAACCTCCCGTGTTATTTCCGTAGTCGTCCATCTTCACGGCGACGTAACCGTGGTTGGCGGGAAGCGACTTCGCTATGCAGTGCCAGCACGTCACAAGAACGCCCGGAACTGCGACTAACCCAGTTCCTTCGTAGGAAACTCGCGCTGCGCCTCAACATCCTCCGCAACAATTGGGAATACATGGTCTGCAACCGGGAATAGGCTTGGATTTTCTTGCGGTGGCATCATCGGCAAGCAGATTCTACCACCGCTCAGAATGCCCGAGGAAGGACGCGCGCCGGTGAGGCCGCCCCCCGGTTCGTGCCTGCGCACCTAACGCTGCTCTCTCTAGACGTGTACTGAGTCGATTCTGGCGGACTTGAACATTCCGGTCGTGAAGTGGGCTTTCTGGAAACTTGCCCCCAAACGACGTTACGTCTCGTGAAGTCCCGTTCGCCTCAACTGGGCGAGAAACGCCCATTGCTTCCTTATACCTGTGTCGATCATGGGCGCCGATAGTAGGCCGCGTGCACCGCGAGGGCGCTCCCTGGTCCTAAGTTCCAACGCAACTCATCAGCGAAGGCGCTGACGCCATTTGTCCGGGTCGCGAGAGGTATGAAATGCGGCGTAGATCGTGACCGTTGCCTCCGACTGCTCGTAGAATACGGCGTATGGAAAGCGACGTATCAGGGAGCGGCGGTAGCCTTCGTGAACGACAGGGTACATCTCGGGCCGGCGCCGAATGCTTTCCAGGCTCGCATCGACCGAACTCAGGAACTCCTCCCCCAGCCCCGCTCTGCGGCCTTCATACCAGACGTAGGCTCCTGCAATGTCCAACTCGGCTTCCGGAGCGATCACCAGCTCAACGGGCATAGCGGGCTCGCACCTTGCGCTTCACCTCTTCCCAGGGCAGCCCCGAAGCCGGGTTTTTCAGGAGATTCGCTTTCCTGCGTGCCAGTTCCTGCTTTTGCCAATCGTGGACTGGCACGGTCTCCGGCGCGGCCGCAAGGTCGTCCCACAGATCTTCGACAAGTTGGAGCTTCTCGGAGGGGCTTAGATCAAAGATCGACGCTGAATTCATTCGGGTCTCCACCGCCAATTCTCTCAAATTGCCTGGCGGACGCGCTCGACCTCCTCGAGAATGAACCACGATAAAACCAAAGTATGAGCGCCGAGAACGACGTCCAATAGCCGTAACGCCGGTCCGCGAGGACTGGTCGCCGCCCGAACCAGAATGTTGGAATCCAAGGTGAATCTCACTCGCGCCGGCCGCGGATTTCGGCCAGTGCCTCGTCCACAAGAGCATCGGCCTCGTCCTCGGAGACGTCTGGGCCGCGTGAGCCGATCTCGCGGGCCTGAGCGATGATGTCCCGCCGGAGAGCTTCGCGCCCGGCGCCAGCCGGCGCGGCGTCGCCCGCTTTGTCGACCGGGTGGTTTGGCATACGGTGAACCCTTCTTTGCATCTAATCCAGATCGATGTCGCGCTTGCGCGGCGTCTGGTCCGGGTCCTCTTTGGCTCGCTTGAAGAGTTCGTCGAATTTCTTCTCCAGCACCTTGCCGTGCGTCCTCTCGGCTTCAAACTGCTTCTGGAAGAGCTGTTCGCGGCGCGCGCCTTCGCCTTTCAGTTTGGCGACCTCGGCCGCCAGGTCTTCAATCGGAGGAGGCTTTACCGGCGCCGTGTGCGCGATC
>JBEKSR010000173.1:0-8287 GCA_049516835.1 Bryobacteraceae bacterium
TTACGGCTGACCACGCATGACTCGGGGCCAAGACGGCTCGCTACGCCTTTCTTGTACGGCTCTCTCATCCGCTACTCAATGCCGGTTTATCCCGGCGCTCCAAGCTAAAGCATGCCCCACCAGGTGGGGCATGCTTTAGCTTGCCCGGTCTCCAAGGAACTGTGTGCCTGCCACTTTCAGATCGCGCACCCCTACCGCATGGCGTAGGAGTTCAGCACCTTCATGTAGTTGGCACGCTCGAAGGCGCCGGGCTGCGGCACCGCGTTGCGGCTCATGCTGCCCTGCATCTGTTTGACGGAGTCGTACTCGTGCTCGCCCATCCAGATCAGCAGCTCGGTCGAGATGGTGTCCAGGAAGGTGATGCCGCGTTTGAGCAGCGCCGAGGTCATCATGGCCACCTTGGCGCCGGCCATCATGGCTTTCACCACGTCGGTGGCGCTGTGCACGCCGCCAGTGAGAGCCAGGTCCGCTTTCACGCTGCCGTACAGCACCGCGATCCAGTGCAGGCGCAGCAGCAGCTCGTGCGAGTTGCTCAGAATCAGGTTGGGCACCACCTCGAGCGCTTCCAGGTCGTAATCCGGCTGGTAGAAGCGGTTGAAGAGCACCAGGGCGTCGGCGCCCGCGGCGTCGAGTTTCTGGGCGACGTTGGCCATCGAGCTGAAGTACGGCCCCAGCTTCACGGCCACGGGGATCTTGACTTCGGCCTTGACGGCCTTCACCAGCTCGACGTACTGCTCCTCCACCTGCTCGCCAGTGACCTTGGGATCCACGGGGATGTAGTAGATGTTCAGCTCGAGCGAGTCCGCGCCGGCTTCCTGCATCTGCCTGGCGTAGCGCAGCCAGCCGCCGTTGGTGCTGCCGTTGAGACTGGCGACGATGGGGATCTTGACTGCCTCCTTACACTTTTGGATGTGCTTGAGATAGGTCTCCGGCCCCATCACCCGGTAGGTCAATTCGGGGAAGTGCGTGACGGACTCGGCCGAGATCTCCGTGTCCGCGGTGAGGAAGCGATCCAGGTTGGCACTTTCGAGCTCGATCTGCTCCTCGAACAGCGAATGCAGCACCACGGCGGCGGCGCCGGCGTCCTCCATGCGGCGGATGTTGCCTATGTCCTCGCACATCGGCGAGGCCGAGGCCACCAGCGGATTCTTCAGCTTCAGTCCGTGATACGTCGTGGAAAGATCAATGGTCTTGGTAAGGTCGATCATTTCTTGTCACCCCCGTCCGCGGGCTCGTGGGCCATGTAATCGTAGAGCCGCCAGCGGTCGGCCACATCTTCCTCCGCCAGCCCCAACAGCCTTTTGGCTTCCTCGGGATTGCTCTTGACCAGCATGGTGTACCGCGTTTCTTTGTAGGCGTAATCTTTGAACGCCGTGCTGGGCGGGCGCGAATCGAGCTGGAAGGGGTTCTTGCCCTGCGCCACCAGTTCGGGGTTGTAGCGCATCAGCGGCCAGTAGCCGGAACTCACCGCGACCTTCTGCTGTTCCATACCGAAGGAGAGGTCGTAGCCGTGTGCGATGCAATGGCTGTAAGCGATGATCAGCGATGGCCCGTCATACGCTTCGGCCTCCAGGAATGCCTTGACGGTGTGCATGTCGCCCGCGCCCATGGCCACCTTGGCCACGTAAACGTTGCCATAGCTCATGGCCATCAGGCCGAGGTCTTTCTTGCCCATGAGCTTGCCGCCAGCGGCAAACTTCGCCACCGCGCCGCGCGGCGTGGCTTTGGACGCCTGGCCGCCGGTGTTCGAGTAGACTTCGGTATCGAGCACCAGGATGTTGACGTTGCGGCCGGTGGAGAGCACATGGTCCAGGCCGCCGTAACCGATGTCGTAGGCCCAACCGTCGCCACCCACAATCCAGACGCTCTTCTTCACCAGGGTGTCGGCCACCGCCAGCAGGTCGCGCGCTTCGGGCGGGGCGCCCTCTGGGCCCGGCACCCCGCCGGCGCCGGCCAGCTTCTCCTTGAGGAGCTTGACGCGCTCGCGCTGCTCGAAGATGCCTGCCTCGGTCTTCTGGTCCGCATGGAGGATCGCCTGGGCCAGGTTCTCGCCAATCACCGCGTTCAGCCGCAACACCAGCTCGCGGGCGTACTCGTTCTGCTTATCGAGGGCCAGGCGCATGCCCAGCCCGAACTCCGCGTTGTCTTCGAACAGCGAGTTGGACCACGTTGGCCCCAGGCCCTCCGCGTTCACGCAGTAAGGCGTCGTGGGCAGGTTGCCGCCGTAAATGGAGGAGCAGCCGGTGGCATTGCCGATCAGCATGCGGTCGCCGAAGAGCTGCGTCATCAACTTCACGTAGGGGGTTTCGCCGCAGCCGGAGCAAGCGCCGGAGAACTCGAACAGCGGCCGCAGCAACTGCACGTCCTTCACCTGGCTCATGGAGAGGGTCTTGCGGTCGGTGTCGGGGATCTTCAGGAAGAACTCCCAGTTGGCCGCTTCGGACTCGCGTATGGGCGGCTGGGCCACCATGTTGATGGCCCGGCGCTTCACTTCGCGCTTGTCTTTCACCGGGCAGAACTCCACGCACAGGGTGCAGCCGGTGCAATCCTCGGGCGCCACCTGCAGGGTGTACTTCCTGTCCTTCATGTCCTTCCAGCGCGCGGGCACGGCCTTGAAGGTGGGCGGCGCGCCGGCCAGGTGCTTTTCGTCGTACACCTTGGCGCGGATCACGCTGTGCGGGCACACCAGCACGCACTTGCCGCACTGGATGCAAAGCTCCTGGTCCCACTCGGGGATTTCCAGCGCGATGTTGCGCTTCTCCCATTGCGCGGTGGCGGTGGGGAAAGTGCCGTCGATGGGCATGGCGCTCACCGGCAGGTCGTCGCCGTTGCCTTCGCAGATCCGGGCGGTGAACTTTTGCACAAATTCGGGCGCCGCGGCGGGGACCGCGGGGCGGATGTCGAACAAGGAGGTGACCTTGTCGGGAACCTTGACTTGGTGGAGGTGGCTCAGGGCCGCGTCCACGGCGGCGAAGTTCTTCTGCACCACGCTTTCGCCGCGCTTGCCGTAGGTCTTCTCGATGGTGTGCTTGATGGCGGCAATGGCTTCCTCGCGGGGCAGCACTCCGCTGATGGCGAAGAAGCAGGTCTGCATGATGGTGTTGATGCGCCCGCCCATGCCGGTCTGCGCGGCCACCGCGTAACCGTCGATGACGTAAAACTTCAGCTTCTTGTCGATGATCTGCTTCTGCACCAGGCGGGGCAGGTGGTCCCAAACCTCGTCGGGGCCGTAGATGCTGTTGAGCAGGAAGGTGGCGCCGTTCTCCGCGGCTCTCAGCATGTCGATGCGCTCGAGGAAGGAGAACTGGTGGCAGGCCACGAAACTGGCCTGGGTGATCAGGTAGCTGGAGCGCAGCGGCCTGGGCCCGAAGCGCAGGTGGGAGGTGGTGATGGCGCCGGACTTCTTGGAATCGTAGACGAAGTAGCCCTGCGCGAAGTTGTCGGTCTCTTCCCCGATGATCTTGATCGAGTTCTTGTTGGCGCCCACGGTGCCATCGGCGCCCAGGCCGAAGAACAGCGCGCGCACCGTGCCGGGGATTTCGGCGGAGAACCCGGGGTTGTACTCCAGGCTGGTATGGGTGACGTCGTCGTTGATCCCGATGGTGAAGTGGTTCTTGGGCGAGGTCTTCTTGAGCTCGTCAAAGACGCCCTTCACCATGGCGGGGGTGAATTCCTTGGAAGAGAGGCCGTAACGGCCGCCGATCACCTTCCGGCTCACGCCCATTTCGGCCAGGGCGGTGACCACGTCGCAGTACAGCGGCTCGCCCAAAGCGCCCGGCTCCTTGGTGCGGTCCAGAACCGCGATCGCCCGGGCGGTGGCGGGCAGCGCGGCCACCAGCGCCTCCTTCGAGAACGGCCGGTACAAACGGACCTTGAGGACCCCGACCTTCTCGCCGGCCGCCACCAGGGCCTCCACCGTCTCGTGGGTCACGTCGGCGCCCGAACCCATCATGACGATGACGCGTTCCGCATCCGGCGCGCCCACGTAGTCGAACAGATGATACTGCCGCCCCACCACCCTGGCGAACTTGTCCATGACGTTCTGCACGATGGTGGGCGTGGCCAGGTAAAACGAGTTGACGGCTTCGCGAGCCTGGAAGTAGACGTCGGGATTCTGCGCGGAGCCGCGCAGGACGGGGTGATCGGGCGACATCGCCCGCGCGCGGTGCGCGTGCACCAGCTCGTCGCCGATCATGGCGCGGAGGTCGTCCACCGTGAGTTGTTCCACCTTGGCGACTTCGTGGGACGTGCGGAAGCCGTCGAAGAAGTGCAGGAAGGGGATGCGCGATTCCATGCTGGCGGCCTGCGCGATGAGCGCCAGGTCCATCACTTCCTGCACCGAGTTGGAGGCCATCATGCCGAACCCCGTGGCGCGGGTGGCCATGACGTCGCTGTGGTCGCCGAAAATCGAAAGCGCCTGGACGGCCAGCGAGCGCGCGGCGATGTGAAACACCGTGGGCGTCAGCTCGCCGGCAATCTTATACATGTTCGGGATCATCAGCAGCAGCCCCTGCGCCGCCGTGAACGTGGTCGCAAGCGCGCCCGCTTGCAACGCCCCGTGGAGCGCGCCGGCCGCGCCTCCTTCGCTCTGCATCTCGATCACCGTAGGCACGGTGCCCCAGATGTTGGTCTTCTGCTCGGCGGACCACTGGTCCGCCCACTCCCCCATGTTAGACGATGGCGTAATGGGATAAATGGCAATGACTTCGTTAATCTGATGCGCTACGTATGCGGCTGCCTCGTTGCCGTCGATGGTCACTTTCGGACGAATGGCGGTGGATGAGCTTGTCAACTCTCCCCTCCTTACCAGTATGGGATTCACTTCTTTAAAGCCTATTATAAGGCCCTGATGTCGTGAAAATCCACAGGGATTCGAGGGCCGTTGCGCGCCACCCCCTTGCATTCAAAGCCAAAAAAGGTGTATGCCTTAATGTATATCTGAGCTTGGAACGCGGGGGTGAGGTCCAAGCATGCCGATGAACGGGGTGCGGCGCCAAATCAAATTGAGAACGGAGAAATGCATGAAGACGAGTTTGAATCTGTATCTGGCGACCCTCGCGCTGGCCCTGTTCAGCCTGGGGAATGCATTCGGCCAAGCCACGGCCAGCGGCACAATCCAGGGCACGGTGATTGATCAATCACAAGCAGTGGTGCCGGGAGCCGACGTGGTCATCACCAGTAAAGCGACCGGAGAAAAGCGCACGGCGGCCACCAACGGCGAGGGCAACTACCGGTTCGATCTCCTTTCCGCCGGTGCGTACACGGTGAAGGTGTCCAAGGTGGGATTCGCCTCGCTGGTCGAGAACGTCGATTTGCTGGTGGGACAGACGGCCACGGCCAATGCGACTCTGAATCCCGGAGCTGTGTCCGAAATTGTGGAAATCACCTCCGCCGCTCCGATCGTGGACCTCGACAAGAGCGGTGTCAGCCAAAACATTACGCCCACCGAGGTGATCGAGATGCCCATGATCCAACGCGACGTGGCCAATCTGGCTTATCTGGCCCCCGGCGTAAAAGCGGCGGACTCCTATGATCCCACCAAGAACCGCTATGCCATCATCTCCGTCAACGGAGCGGGTGGCCGCAACGTGAACGTCACGGTCAACGGCATCGACGACAAGGACAACACCGTCGGCGGACCGGTGATGCAACTTCCCCTGGAAGCCGTGCAGGAATTCCAGATCAGCACCCAGCGGTTCTCGGCCCAGAACGGCCGCTCGGAAGGCGCTGCCATCAACATGATTACCAAGCAGGGCGGCAACCAGTTTCACGGTTCCGGCTTCGGCTACTTCCGCGACCAGGCGTTCGACACCGATGAGAAAGTGCCCAACGGCACCGGCGGGTATGACCCCGCCCACCCCGACTATAGCCGCCAGCAGTTTGGCGGCTCGATTGGCGGTCCGTTCCAGAAAGACAAGCTCTTCGGTTTCTTTGCCATTGAGCGGGAACGTGAAAGCTCTAGTCTGGAAGAAACCGGAACTTCGTTTACGGAGCTGACGCTTGCCAAGACGGCCGGGCTCGCGGCCCAGCCCGCCTCCACGATCCCGCGTCCCTTCTACGAGACCCGCTACAACGGCCGGCTGGACTGGACCATCAACAGCAAGAACACCGCCTACGTCAGTTTCAATTCGCAGGCAAACGACAGCCTGAACGATCAGTCCAACGGCACCGGCGATCTGACCAATGGCAATTTCACCAAGAACCACATGCTATTGGCCAACTTCACCCTGAACTCGGTGCTTTCCAATACCACGGTCAACCAGTTCACGGCCGGCTATCAGTATTGGAATAATCTGATCGCCAGCAATATCAGCGCTCCTCTGGTGACCTTCCCGGATGCGTCGTTTGGCACCAACACCAACGTTCCGCAACAGTCGTTCCAGAAAAAGTGGCAGTTCAAGGACGACATTTCCAAGACCATCGGCAAGCACACGCTGAAAGGCGGGGTGGATTTCATCGATAATCCGGTGGAAGGCGGCTTCTTCGAATTCAGCTCGACTCTCGAGATTGATTTCGCCGCCGACCCCAGCGCCATCCTGGCCAATACCAAAACCTACCCGAAGGGACTTGCCTCTCCCGGCGCCGTCACTGGCATGACGCAGGCCGTTGGCAATCCGTATTTTCTCGTGGCCACCAAGCAGCTTGGCCTATATTTTCAGGACGACTGGAAAGCAACCCCCCGTCTGACAGTAAACATCGGCCTGCGCTGGGACAAGGACTTCAACATGATCGGCGCATCCGACGTCAAGAACAGCCGCACCTATCAGGAACTGGTTGCGCTCAACAACCCGTTTTCGAATCCGTATGTCAGCAAGCTGCCGCACGACGACAACAAGGACTTCAGCCCGCGCGTGGGCTTTGCCTACGACCTTACCGGCAAAGGCCGCCACGTATTGCGCGGCGGGTTTGGGCTTTATTACGGAAACGTGTTCCAGAACATTCCGCTGTTCATGGAACAGATGAGCAACGCAACCGTTTTTCAGAGCGTGATCAGCTTGTCGTCCCCCACCGATATAGTCACGGGAACCGGTATTGCCTTGGGGAACTGGCGCTACGGTGTCGATCCCATGCCCGTGGTTCCTCCTCCCTCCACGCAGCTTGCGTCTGGCAGCGTGGGACGTTTGATGGACCCCAACTATCGCAACCCGGTCACGGAAGAGTTCAACCTTGGCTATGCCTGGTCGATCAATCCAAACTCGGTGTTTGAGGCCGAATACACGCACGTTCTCGGTCTGCACGAGAACAAAACCATGAACATCGACCAGAAAGTGCCGGTGGGCGGGGCCTGCTGCTCTCGTCCGTTGGACCCCGCGTTTGCCGCCTCCACGCAGCCGGAGCTGGCCAGCGTTCGCGACGAGCAGTCGATTGGCCGTTCGCACTATGACGGCGTCAATTTCAGCTTCCGCCGGCGCATGACCCATCATTTTACGGTGAACGCGAATTACACCCTGGCTTGGGCGTATTCCTACAACGGCGGCGGGACCTCTTTCCGCAACTATCCGATGCTCTCGACTAACCCGTTTGCCAGTTGGGCGTGGGGTCCATCCCCCAACGATGAGCGCCACCACATCACCGTGAGCGGGATCGTCGACCTGGGGAAGGGATTCCAGCTCACTCCCATCATGCAGTTCGGCTCGGCGCGCCCATTCCCTCTGACCAACTCCGCCAATACCCTGAATACCGGCGGCGGCACGGGCACCTCCGTGGTGGTCCCCTCCAACAATCCCACCAACTGGTTTGCCTTTGCCGGCAATAACGCGGGCGCGCAGAACTGCTTCTATGGTTTGAACGGCGTTACCCAGGCGTGCACCATCGCCCCGTACGACCCGCTTCGCGGCGATCCTTTCTTCCAGCTCGATCTGCGGCTGTCGAAGAATATCAATTTCGGCGAGCGCATGAAGCTGCAATTGGTGGCGCAGGCATTCAACCTGACCAATCGCGCCAACTACGGCAACGACTACAACGGCAACATTGCCAGCGCGTCCACGTTCGACCACCCCGCCGGATTCATTAACCCCAGCGCCACGACGATTCCGCGCTCGCTGTGGGGCGAGTTCGGCTTCCGCTTTACCTTCTGAGTACACGATCCGGGGGTGGGGCAGGCGGTGCCGCCTGCCCGCGGCCGAGCGAAGCTCGCCGCGTCCCGCTGCGCGGGACGCGGCGAGGGCAGGCGGCACCGCCCAATGCCACTTAAATAACTCATTGGGACTCCTTGCGAGCTGGAAACGTATGACGACGATGCCAGGCGGCTCGCGGGAACGATCTGCGTTTTCTTCGGTTAGGGTGA
>JBEKSR010000174.1:0-8069 GCA_049516835.1 Bryobacteraceae bacterium
CGGCGGCACGGAGCCGGTGCTCTATACGCCGGTCACCGCGGCTGAACTGTGGCATGGGTTGCGGCCAGGGGAGGAAGCTGCGGCCCTTGAGGTGTTGGACACATTGATCTGTGTGCCTTTGAACGATGATATCGGCCGCCGCGCCGGAGCTTATCTTCGCCGGTTCCGTCGCAGCCACGGCCTGACCCTGGGCGATGCGCTGATCGCGGCGGCAGCGGCAGTGCATGGTTGCGCGTTGTGGACACGCAACCGTAAGCACTACCCGATGAAAGACATTGAGCTAGTCTGACCTGGCCCCGCAGCCAAATACGGTGGCGCAGGTGGGCCTGAAGCCGTCGGTGTGGAAATATACTACAGCACGGTACTACTCAGGTATTTAACTCTCAAAATGGCTTGATTTGAGCATTGACCTGATGCAGAATCTTTCTTTGGGGTTGCGAACGATCGCCCTGCCGGGAAACGCGGAAGACTGAAAACGGTAACCCTGGATGAAAGATTAACTCCCGCGTAGCCCTCTTGAGGAAGACTATGCGGATCAAGAAGAAGAACGTCGCGCGGTTGGCATCGCTCTCGGCCCTCGGCGCGGGGGCGCTCGGTGTAGCCGCCGGCACGGCTCAAGCCGGAATTGTGAACGTCTCGTTGCCTTCTAACCCGAAAGTCGGCTTCAGCAGTGGATCCACCTTTTCTGCTAAGGTGAACATCCTGAGCGGGACGTATTTTGGCTTGTTGACGCGTCACAACACGCATTCGATCGGGTCCGGAACCGGCACGGACTGGCGACACTTCAACAATCTTTGGGGCTTCAATCTCCTGTTCAAACTGGGCCAGGCGGTCAGCGGACAGACGTGGAAAAACCTTCACGGCCACGGATACCCATCCATGAGCTTGGGGCTGCGCCGGACGAACCTTTATCATGGGCACGTACAGGGCCCTGGCAAGATCACCCACACCACCACCAACCCCGACAATGGGTACAAGTACTATCAACGTCAGTACTATGCCTCAACCTCTATTCCGACGACCCATTCGCATCACAGCCATTCCGGAACCGACGGAAACTTCTACAAGCTCTTCCTGTTCAATGGCGGCAGCGGCAATCTATATGGCTGGGCGTATTTTTACCAGACCGTGGACGACAGAACCGGGCCCGATGTGGACATTCTCGGGGTGGCCTACGATGACAGTGGCGCCTTCATCGCGGCCGGAGACACCGGAAACAGCGGCGTCCCCGAGCCCTCGACGATGGCCCTGACCGGCCTCGCCGCCCTGGCCCTTGGCGCTACCGGCCTGCGCCGCTGGCGCGCCGCGCGTAAACCCGCGGCATGAGCCGCCTCCTTCTAGTCGGTTGGGACGCGGCCGACTGGAAGGTGATTGATCCGCTACTGGCCAAGGGCGAGATGCCCCATCTCGCCCGCCTCCTCCAACTGGGCGTCCGCGGCAATCTCGCCACCATCCATCCTCCGCTCAGCCCCATGGTGTGGACCTCCATCGCCACCGGCAAGCGGCCTCCCAAACACGGCATCTTCGGTTTCACTGAGCCCACTCCCGACGGCCTGAGCGTGCGCCCCATCAGTAACCTCGGCCGCCAGACCAAGGCGCTGTGGAATATCGTCCACCAGAGCGGGAAGAGCAGCATCGTAGTGGGATGGTGGCCCTCGCACCCCGCCGAGCCGATCCGCGGCGCCATGGTGTCGGACCTGTTCCCGCTGAAGAGCGAACGCAACCCCGGCGCGCCCATGCCGCTGGGAACCGTAGCTCCGGCATCCCTGGCCGGCCGCATGGCCGAACTGCGTGTGCATCCCACCGAGATCAGCGGCGAAATCCTCAGCCTGTTCGTGCCCGGCTGGCAAAAGATCGACCAGCAGAAGGACAGGAGCCTGCACGACCTGGCCGGCATCATCGCCGAGACCATGAGCGTTCACGCGGCCGCCACCGACCTGATGGAAACCGAGCCGTGGGACCTGGCCGCCATCTACTACGCCGGCATCGACCACTTCTGCCACCGCTTCATGCGCTACCACGCCGGCAAGCGCATGCGGGGGGCGCCCTCTGGGCCCGGAACCGACCCCGCGCTGTTCACCGGCATCGTGGAGAACGGATACCGCTACCACGACGTGATGCTGGGACGCCTGCTCCAGTTGGCCGGCCCGGAGTGCGCCGTGATGTTGCTCAGCGACCACGGTTTTCACTCCGACCGCCTGCTGCCGGACTACATCCCCGCCGAAGCCGCCGGGCCGGCCGTCGAGCACCGCTCGTTCGGCATCTTCTGCCTGCGCGCCGCGGGCGTGCGGGCGGGCAGCCAGGTATACGGCGCCAGCGTGCTGGACGCGACCCCCACCGCCCTGCATGTACTCGGGCTTCCGGCCGGATTGGACATGGACGGCAAGGTGCTGGTCAACGCCTTCGAGGATGGCCGCGCGGTGGAGAAGATCGAGAGCTGGGACGCGCTGGAAGGTGAAGACGGGCGTCACTCGGCGGACGAACAGTACGACAGCGCGGCGGCGGCCGAGTCGCTCAAGCAGCTTGTGGACCTGGGCTACGTCGCGCCGCCGGGGAAAGACGGGCGCGACGCGGTGGCGGATTGCCTGACCGAGCAGCGCTACAATCTGGCGCGGGCCCACGCCGATGGCGGCCGTCCCGACCTGGCGGCGCGGCTGCTGCGCGAACTGATTGCCGGCGATTCGGAACAGGGCCGGTACTACTTCACGCTGGCAGCCTGCCTGATGCAGGCCGGGGATCGCGAGGGCTGCCGGCAACTGCTGGACGGCTTCAACAAGGCCTGCGTGGAGCTCCGGCCCCGCGCCGCCGAAGAGCTGAAGCGCCGCCGCGAGCAGAAACCCGACCGGGAATTGGGGGGGCGCGAGGAACCCGGCGGCCGGCGCGAGATGTTCGAGCGGCGGCAGCTTGCCGAAAAAGCCAGCGGGTGGGTCATGGAGCGCCTGTTCCTGCGCTGCCGCCTGGTATTGAGCCAGCCCCGCTCCGCGCGCCAGAAGGGGCAGGCCCGCGCGCTGCTGGAATCGCTCGCCAAGGCTCGCCGCCAGCCGCCCGGCTTGCGCCTGTTCCTGGCCCAGGGCTTCGCCACCCTCAAGGAATTCGACCGCGCTATGGAGCAGCTCGAGCGCGTGCGGCGGGCCGACCCCGACAACTGGGAGGCGCTGGGACTCGAAGCGCGCATTCACTTCCAGGCGCGCCGCTACGAGCAGGCCGTGGACCGGGCGGTGGAATCTCTCTCGCTCATCTATTACCAACCGGCGCTGCACCAGCTTCTGGGGATGGCGCTGCAACGTCTGGGCGAGAAAGAGAAGGCCGAGCAGGCCTACCGCGCGGCGCTGGCGCAGGCGCCGGAATTCCCGGCGGCGCTGGAGGCGCTGGGCCGGCTGATCTCGCGGGACCGGGCGCGCATCGGCGAAGGCAGCCTGTATATGGCTCGCGCCGCCGAGTTCCGCCGCCGGGCGAAGGGGCGGCGGCAAGTGGAGCCGGCCGCCCCGCCCGCCGACTCCCGCAGGCCGGGAGCGCCACCCCCCTTCGACCGCAGCGACGTGGCCCCGCCCGCCGACCGCTCACAGGTAGTGACGGTGGTGGCGGGACTGCCGCGCGCCGGAACATCCATGGCGATGCAGATGCTGGCCGCCGCGGGCTTGCCGGCATACACCGATGAGCACCGCCCGCCGGACGAAGACAACCCGCGCGGCTACTTCGAGCACGAACAGGCCACCAAGCTGCACCAGGACGCTTCCTGGGTTCCCCAGGCGCGCGGCAAGGCGGTCAAAATTGTCTCGCATTTGCTTCCCTTCCTCCCGAAGGGCGAGCAGTACCGGCTGATCTTCATGCACCGCGACATGCGGGAGGTGGTGGCCTCGCAGAAAGCCATGCTCGAGCGGCTGGGCCGGAAGGGCGGCGGATTGGCGGATGCGCGGTTGATGCGCGCGTATACGCAGCAGCTTGTGCGCGTGCAGACATGGCTGCGGCGGCGCGCCGAAATCCCGGTGCTGGCGCTGAGCTACGCGGAGGCGCTGGCGGACCCGGCGGCGGCGGCGGCGAAACTGGCGCGCTTCCTGGGCGAGCCTTTCGACGCCCCGGCGGCCGCCGCCGCCATCGAACCCTCCCTGCGCCGGCAACGCGGTAACGTATAAAGAGTCCCTCTTATGAGGAATCGCAAGACGCTACGATTCATTGCCCCGATCATGGCCGCTGGCGCCATGTGCGCGGCGGCACAGCCCGCGGAGAAACCCAACTTCCCCGCCGTCCTGCCCGGCAGAGGTTTGGCGCAGCACGATTTCTTCTACGCCGGAGAGGCCCAGTCGCAGGACATGTACATCGTGCGGAAGGGAAAGGTGGTCTGGGAGTTTCACGATCGCACGGCCAAGGGCGAAATCAGCGATGCCGTGCTGCTTTCCAATGGCAACGTGCTCTTCGCGCACCAATTCGGCGTAACCCTGATCGACCCGGAGAAAAAGGCGCTCTGGCGCTATGACGCGCCGCCGGGCGCCGAGGTGCACACCGCGCAGCCCATCGGCAAGGACCGCGTGCTCTACGTGCAAAACGGCGATCCCGCCAAGGTCGTGGTGGTGAATATCGTCACCGGCAAGACCGAGCGTGAGTTTATCGTTCCGGTCAAGAATCCGAAAAGCGTGCACGGCCATTTCCGTCACGCGCGGCTCACCGACGCCGGCACGCTGCTGGTGGCGCACATGGACATGGGCAAGATCGTCGAATACGACTCCACCGGCAAGGAACTGTGGTCGCACACGCCGGGAGCCGCCACCTGGTCGGCGGAGCGTTTGAAGAACGGCAACACCCTCATCGCCGGCGCGAAGCTGGTTCGCGAGGTGAACCCCGCCGGGACCGCGGTCTGGGAGTTTTCGCCCGCGGACGTGCCGGACTACCTGTTCAACTCGATGCAGATCGCCAAACGGCTGCCCAATGGGAACACGATCGTCAATACCTGGTTCAATCAGTGGAATGGGCCGGTCGATCCCGCCACGGCTCCGGTTCAGGCGCTGGAAGTCACGCCGGACAAGAAAATCGTCTGGGCGTTGCGCGCGTGGGGGAACCCCGTGGATCTCGGACCCTCCACCACGATTCAATTACTCGATGAGCCGGCCGTTCCCGAGGCGGTGCATTTCGGCGATTTGAAATAGAATGATGGGCCGAGATTACGTGCTTTCACGCGCTTTTCCGCACGAGTGCGTCACTCGGCTAATGGCGGCTCCGGCAAGAAAGCCGGCCGCGGCTGCGGCCACCAGAGAGCCTGTCAGGTGCCGTCGGGCAAACTTCCGCAAGCCGGTGAACACATCTCTCAGATCGTGATCTTCGATGTATGATGCCGTAGCGTCCAGTCGATCCGCTGTGCGCGTCGAGCAGTTGTCGATTGCCTCGGAACCCTTGCGTCCCGTTGTGCGAACGGAGGAGGCAGCCGCATGGAGCGCGTCCCCTGTATCGTCTCGCGCCTGATCCAGTCTCCTGCCGGCGGACCGGCCCAACTCCTCCACCGACTCTCTGGCCTCTTTGCCAAGCTCCGACGCCGTTTCCGTTAATGTCTCTAATGTAGTCAAGATGTTCCTCCAAAGTCTGGGATGGTTGGCCTTTGCATGCTCCAACAGGAAAGGCAGGGCACGTTTGCCTCCATTACGATCGAGAGGCGGACAAGCAGGGCCACCGGGCGACGACGTGCTGAAACAGCGAAAACTGCACTATCGAAGGCAGTATCTGCACTTAGCCGTGTGCGTCTTTACATCTGAACGACTTTGCGAGCGGCCGCCTGGGGCTTCACCAGTTGCTGAATCTGGTCCTCGGGCACGCTCAACGTGATCTTCACGGTGCTGCCCTGCGTGCTAACCACCAGCGACTGCGCCAGCGCCGCGGCTTCGGGGTGCTGCGAGTCCTGAAGTTGCGCCATGTTCACCAGGAACTGCAGAACGTCGCCCAACGAGGATGCGTCCTGCGGCGTAGCGGTCCGCGCCTGGCCGGTCAACACCACCACGGCGCCGAACTTCACGCCGCCGCTGGCCGATTCGATCTTCTGCAGCGCGTTCTGCAATTTGGCTCCCGCATCCGGCGGGGCCGCCGCCGGTGGTTTCAGCGTGGAGGGCGGCACGGTCGAGATGGCCCACGCGTCCTGGGCGGAACTCAACTGGTTCACCTGCGCGGCTAGCGCGGTGGGGATGGTGGGCCCTCCGGCGCGGCGGTCGATGGCGGCTTTGACGTTCGCCAGGTCGCCCGCCACCACCAGCGTGGAATCCAGGAATGCGAAACCGTTCCGGTGCTGCGGGTCTTCGATGATGAACACGCCGCCGTACGTTTCGACGCCTGCCCCGGCCGGCTGGGCCGCGGCCGCGATTTTGGCGGGATCGAAGACGCCGCGCGCCAGGGCCAGGCCGGTCTTGTTACCGGGCGCGCTGGTGGAGGCGAGCAGCAGCTCATGCACATCCCGCCGGGGGTCGAATCCGGTCAGCGTCGCCAACTTCTGCAACTGCTGGTCCTGGGACTGGAGCAGGGTTGTCAGCACGTATTGGCCGAATGGCGTGGCTTTGGCCTGATCCACGTTCACGCCCGCCAGAACGGTGGCATTGGGCATTACCAGGTTGAGCAGTCGCGGGTCGGCGGCGGGAAGCGCCCCGGAAAAAACAGCCAAGAGCGTCGCGGTGGCGAGAATTTGTGCCTTCATAGCATTCAGGACGTTGTGCCTGCCTTATTATTAACGCGCTCACGGCCTCGAAAGTTCCTTGCGCTTCAGCGCTCCACCGGAACCTGATCCACGATTTCGATGCCAAACCCTTCCAATGCGACGATCTTCCGCGGATGGTTGGTGAGCAGCCGGATGGTGTGCAATCCCAGGTCCGAGAGGATCTGGGCGCCGATGCCATGTTCGTGTTGCAGTTGCCGCTGCCCGGCCTGGTCCTCGTATTGCATGAAATCGCGGCCATGCGATACCATGCGCTGCCGGCCATAAGCGTCGCGCTCCATGCGGAAGCCAGGCCCGCTTTCATGCAGGTAAACCAGCACGCCCTGGCCCTCCGCGGCGATGGCGCGCAGCGAATGGCGCACCAGGCGGCCGCAATCGCAGGTCGTGGAGGCGAAAACGTCGCCGTACGGGCACCGGGAATGCATGCGCACCAAGACGCGCTCCTGGCCGGCCACGTCGCCGCGCACCAGGGCCAGATGGCACTCGGGGTTCAAATCGCTGCCGTACGCCACCGTGCGGAATTCGCCGAACTCCGTTTGAAGGGAGCCTTCCGCCAGCCGGCGGATGAACCGCTCGGTCTTCATGCGATGGCGGATCAGGTCGGCGACCGAGATCATCTTCAGGCCGTGGCGGGCGCAGAATTCGCGGAGTTGCGCCACCCGCGCCATGGTGCCGTCGTCGTTCATGACCTCGCAGATGACCCCGGCGGGCGTCAGCCCGGCGAGACGCGCGAGGTCCACGGACGCCTCCGTCTGGCCGGCGCGCACCAGCACGCCCCCTTCCCTCGCGCGCAAGGGAAAGACATGGCCCGGTCGCGCCAGGTCCTCGGGCCGGCATTCCGGATCGATGGCGGTGAGGATGGCGCGGGTGCGGTCGGCGGCGGAGATGCCGGTGGTGACGCCTGCGCGGGCGTCGATCGATTCGCAAAAGGCGGTGCCGAAACTGGAGGTGTTTTGGGGGCTCATGAGCGGCAGCCGGAGGTAGTCGCAGCGCTCCGCCGTCAGGGGCAGGCAGATGAGCCCGCGGCCGTGCGTGGCCATGAAATTGACGATCTCGGGAGTGACCTTTTCGGCGGCGATGGTGAGGTCGCCCTCGTTTTCCCGGTCTTCATCGTCCACCACCACCAGGATGCGGCCGGCGCGGATCTCCTCGATGGCTTCCGGAATCCCAACGAAAGGCATAACTCATTGTATCCGGCGGGGCGGCACGGGCACGCTCGTAGCATGTGGGGCAGGCTGGTAGCCCAATGCCACTTAGTTTTTGTGAAATCGATATTCTGCATGGATTGTGGGGCGGGCAATCCTGCCCGCAAGCCGGCCTTCCGGCCGGCTGGACCCGCTGGAAAGCGGGTCCGCAGGCTGAAAAGCCTGCCCCACAAGTGGTA
>JBEKSR010000175.1:0-8059 GCA_049516835.1 Bryobacteraceae bacterium
ACCAAATTCTACAGATCTTGAGCGTGACGCTTTTCGAGAAAACGCCCATTTTACAGGCACTTCAGCCACCCGATTCCCAAGACGATTTACCCGCTTTCGCTAACCAGTTGAATCTGTTCGAGCTATAGCCGGACAGCAGTGACTCGAGGTGATTCAGGCCGATATCGAGCGACTCGCCGCCGCCCATGGACAAGCCGGCTATGGCGCGGTGATCGCGATCGGTGTAGACGCGGTACTGCGACTGAATGAGTGGAATCACGTCTTCGATCAAGTCGCGGCTGAAAAGCGCAGTGTTATCCGAAGGCCCGCCGCCGGAAGCCCGGGGCGGCGTGCCAGGCGGCACCCCGTAGCCGAAAGGCATTACCACCAGGAAGGGCTTGGCTTTGCCCCTCGCCAGCAGGTTGTCGAGGATCAGGTTGGCATGGCCGTGGCGGGTCCATACGGCTTCGTCGGAGTTGGCGCCATGAAACAGGTAGAGTACCGGGTAGCGACCCTGGACGTTCCGATCGTAGCCGGGCGGAGTGTAGACGGTCAGACGCCGCGGGGCGTTCAGCGACTTGGATTCGTACCAGTGCGCGCGGACCTCCACGTGGGGCACGGCTTGGCCGTCGTAGAATGCCGGGCCGTCGCCGCGCACCTCCAAAATACTCTGGATGGCGAAGGCGGTCGACCCGGTCTTTACGTCGGGGTTGTTGGGGTCGATGGTGCGGACGCCGTCGATGATGAAGTTGTAGTTGTAGATCTCCGGCTCAAGCGGCCCGACGGTGACACTCCAGACGCCCTGGTCGTCCTTCTGGAAGCTCCTGCTGCCTTCCATGAACTCACCCGTCAAGGTCACTTCGCTGGCCTTCGGGGCGAGCAGACGGAAGGTCACGCGGCGGCCGGGACCGACTTCCGGCGACCGTGTAACCACCGGCAGGTTGGCGACCCCGCCGCGTGACCCCGGCCCCCGGCCTGGAGGATTCGGCGCCGTTTGCTGTGCCCACCCGGACGCAGCCAACACACCAAGAATCACGCTGCTGCCGGCAACCAACATTCTCATAACGACTCCTTTTGGCCACTACTGGATGGCTGCAAGTATACACAAGCCGATATGCCGCGGCCGCGGCGCCCCAATCGCCGATTCTCCGACCAGCCACGCCGTGCGAAAATCCGGTATAAAGGATTTGGAGCCTTTTCTAATGAATCCATCCAACTCTCTCCGGTCCCTTGCCGCCTTGTTGGCGTGTGGCGCGTTCCTGGCTGGCGTTCCCTCTCGCGCCGACGAGGGCATGTGGACCTTCGACAATCCGCCGCTCAAACAGTTGCAGGAGAAGTATCACTTCGCGCTGTCGCGGGAGTGGCTCGATCATGTCCGCCTGTCTTGCGTTCGCTTGAACGATGGCGGATCGGGATCGTTCGTCAGCGCGCACGGCCTGCTGCTGACCAACCACCACGTGGCGCGCGGCCAGTTGCAGAAGAACTCGACCAAAGAGCACGACTACATCCAAGACGGGTTCTACGCGGCCACGCCCGGCGAGGAGATGAAGTCGCCGGACCTCGAAGTCAACGTGCTGGTTTCCATGGAAGACGTCACCGCGCGCGTGGTGTCGGCGCTCAAAACCGCGAAAACGCCCGAGGAAGAGTTCGCCGCGCGCAAGGCGGCCATCGCCGAAATCGAGCGCGAGAGCCAGCAGAAGACCGGTCTCCGCTCCGATGTCGTGACGCTCTATAATGGCGGCGAATACTGGCTCTACCGATACAAGAAGTACAACGACGTGCGGCTGGTGTTTGCGCCGGAGGAGCAGATCGCTTTCTTCGGCGGCGATCCCGACAACTTCACCTACCCGCGCTACGACCTCGACATGGCGTTGTTCCGCGTTTACGAGAACGGCCAGCCGCTCGACACCAGGGACTATCTGAAATGGAATCCCCAGGGCGCCGCCGATAACGAGCTGGTGTTCGTGTCCGGCCATCCCGGCTCGACGGCCCGGCTGGATACCATGGCGCAACTCGAGCTTCTGCGCGATGCGAGCGAGCCGGCCACCATCAAGGTTCTCAAGAGCCGCATTGCGGTGCTGAAACAGTACTCGGCGCTGGGCCCCGAGCAGGCCCGCCAGGCGGCCACCATGATCTTTGGCCTGGAGAACAGCTTGAAGCTCGCGGAGGGCCGCTACAAGGGATTGCTGGACGCCGGCATCATGGCCAAGCAGCGCAAGGAAGAGGAAGAGTTCAAAGCCAAGGTGATGGGCAACGCCCAGTGGAAGGCGGCTTATGGCGGCGCCTGGGACGCCATCGCGGAAGCCGAGAAGAAGGCGGCTACGCACTTTAGGGAACAGCTCTTCCGCACGGTAAACTCGCAATTCGCCACTCTTGCGATGAACCTGGTGCAGTATGTGGCCGAGGTCAAAAAGCCGGATGGCGAGCGGCTGGCGGGCTATCACGAGTCGCAACTGGATTCGCTGAAGTACCGCATGTTTTCGCCGGCGCCCATCTATCCCGCGTTTGAGATTGCGCGCCTCGCCGGCTCGCTGGAGAACTCGCTGGCCGAGCTTGGCCCCAACGATCCATACCTGAAAATCGTGCTCGGCGGGCGCACCCCCAAGGAAGCCGCCACGGCGCTGGTGAACGGCACCAAACTGGCGGATCCGGCCCTGCGCAGAAAGCTGGTGGATGGCGGCGAGGCGGCGGTGGCGGCCTCGGACGACCCCATGATCGTGCTGGCGCGCCAGCTCGATCCCATGCGGCGCGAGATGATCAAGTGGTCCGAGGACAACGTCTCGAGCGTGTTGCAGCGGGCCGGCGAGCAGCTTGGCAAGGCGCGCTTCGCGGTCTACGGCAAAACCACGTATCCCGATGCGACGTTCACGCTGCGGTTGTCCTACGGCCAGGTGCAAGGCTATCCCATGAACGGCACCAAAGCGCCCTACAAGACCACGTTCTACGGGCTCTACGACCGGGCGCGGAGCTTCGATTTCGAAGGGCCGTTCGCCCTGCCGCCGCGGTACGTCGAGGGCCGCGACAAGCTCGATCTCGCGACCCCGCTCGACTTCGCCACCACCAACGACGTGGTCGGCGGCAACTCCGGCTCGCCGGTGATCAACGGCAAGGCCGAGATCGTCGGCCTGGTCTTCGATGGCAACATCGAATCGCTGATCGGGGACTTCGTCTACGACGGCGCCGCCAACCGCACCGTGGCCGTTCACACCGCGGCCATGACGGAAGCGCTGCGCAAGCTCTACCACGCGTCGGCGCTGGTTGGTGAGCTGTTGGGCCAGTAACCCGGGATAATAGGCCGTATCCGACTAAAGTGTACGGGCAGGCGCTTACCAGTGCGGGTCTTGTTCACCGGGCCGCCTCGGCGTTACTCTCGCATCGATAACCAACCAGGGCGCGCGGCCCCTCCACAAGATTCGGCGAAACCGGGGCCGCCGCCCGATACGGAGAGTGCTTCATGCAGCCAGAGTCGCTGGTTCTCGATCGGCCCACCGGCCCCGAAATCCTCGATGCCGATGTGATCGCGGAGCGGAGAACCCGAACAGCCCGTTGGCGCTTCAAGGAATGCCCCGTCTGCCTGGGGGAGCATGAGGAACAGATTCACGATGCGACCCTGAGCGTCCTGCAGTGGTTCCGCGGCGAAGTCACCAAGAGTTTCGACATCGTTTTCTATGAATGAGCTATGCTGTTTTCATGCCGACAGCAGCAAATCCGATTCCGCCGGGGTTTCACTCGTTAACCGCGCAGCTCAGCGTCAACGGCGCCGCCGCCTACCTTGACTTTCTCCAGCGCGCGTTCCACGCCGTCGAGATCGCCCGTTCGCCCGGACCCGGCGGCAAGCTCATGCACGTGGAAGTGCGCATCGGCGATTCCCTGCTGATGTTCGCCGACGATTTCGCCGCCGAATTCGGCCTGCCTCCGCTGGCCGTAGGCCGCTTGCCGTTCCATCTTCACCTCTACGTGCCCGATGCCGACGCCACCTGGAACCAGGCTGTGGCGGCCGGCTGCGAGGTGCTCATGCCGATCGGCGATCAATTCTGGGGCGACCGCTACGGACACGTGCGCGACCCGTTCGGTTTCCTCTGGTCCATCGCCACGCGCCGGGAGGATTTGACGCCCGAAGAGCTCCACGAGCGGCAGACCAAAGCCTTCGCCGGCGGCCATCCATAGGCCCGCTGGTGGGCGGACCCCCTGGTCCGCGCGGGTCCCCCTGGACCCGCTCTTCGGTCGAAGAATCAAGTGGCTGCCACGCGCGAAAAGCCGGCCAGGGGGCCGGCTGCGGACGAGGGCGTCCGCCCCACGAACCCACTCTCGGCCTTACAGTAGACCCTCGAATCTGCCGATAAGGATAGCGAGGTGTGGAAACCGAAGCACCAAGCCATCGTGATGGCGCTGCTGTTCGGAGCGCCGTGCGGATTCTCCCAACCACGCGGCCCAGAGTGGCGCTTCTGGACCCAGTCCGACGGGCTGGCGGAATCGTCCATCCGCAGTGTCGGCTCCGCGCCGGACGGTCGAATCTGGCTGCGCCACGGGGCGGTGGACTCCATGGCCGTGCTGGACGGCTATGGAATCGCCCGCCTGCCCGAAATGCGGACCGGCAGTATCGCCGATTGGGGGCTAAGGGCGCGCGCCTATGGCGCCCGGAATGGCGAGGGCTGGGCCGTGGAGGCGGGCGAACTCCGTCGTTTCGTGTCGGGCCGTTGGATGGTGGAGGTGGCCAAGACGGACGCTCGGGGAATGCTGGCGGCAGTTCCCGCCGGTTCTCACGGGGTACTGGTGCTGTTCGCGGATCGTCTGGCTCTCTACGATCCCGCGGGGCGCGCCTGGAAGGCGATCAAGCGGCGGGAAGAGACCCGTCTGGGCGATTTCCTGCAAATCGTTCCCGGTTTTTCGGAGGATTTCTGGATCACCGGAACGACTGGGCTTGCCAGACTGGAACTGCCCGAGGGCGCCGGCGCCGGCCGGTGGACCGAGCGGGACACACTGGGGATCGGAATGCGGGAGATCGGCTACCCTAACCCGTCGGGCCGGCGGGAGGTGTTCTTCTCGGGCCGAGTGTCCGGCGGCTCGCGCTGGGCGGTGGCGCGCTGGAATGCTCGTGAACTGAAGATCGTCCACACCTCCCGGCAGGACAACGTCACGGGATGGCGAGGCCCGGACGGCGAAATCTGGATCCTCGACGGGGCCGCGTTATTCCGGCTGATCGGCGGGAAACGCCAGCCGGTTACCAGACGCGACTCGCTCGCGGGCACGATTTATGATGTCCTGACCGAGCCAAGCGGCAGTTTTTGGCTGGCCACATCGGACGGGCTGGCGCATTACAGCCCGCCAATCTGGCGCACCCCGCTGGAGGTGGCGGACCTGGACGCGACGGTTCACAGCATCATGGAGGACCGGCAGGGCAGGTTGTGGTTCGCGGCCACCGAATCCCTTTTGGAACTGGATGGAACGGTCTGGCGAAGGGTCCGTCTGCCCTACGGAGTGCGCAGCCATACCCTCCGAACGCACTGCCTTGGGCGGCTGCCAGATGGCCGAATCACGCTGCAAGTGCGCCGCGGCGACAGCGACGAATACGCGCTGCTTTTCGACCCGGTCCGCGGCAGTTTCCAACTCCTGGCGCATCCCGAAGGGCGCGCCATCGGTTTGATGACGCAGCGGAACGACGGAACCTTCTGGGTGGTCACCAAGCCCGGCTACCGGCTCGAGATTTATGACGGTAAAGAATTCCGGACCGTGGTGGATTTGACGCCGTCCTGGAAGGGCGACGACATCCGATGTTTGCTCGAAACTGGGGATGGCACGCTCTGGATCGGGGGCCCCGGCGGGGCCGCGGTTTGGCGGAATGGCGTTCTTCACATGCTCGGACCGGCCGATGGGTTCACCGAGACGGGGGCATTTGAGTTCGCGGAGTTCCCACCCGGTCAGATCCTGGTCGGGGGCAGGGACAAGTTGCTGCGGTTCGACGGCCGGCGATGGTCGGAGCTGCGGTCGGGACTGGATCGCGTCCGGACCATCGCGACGGGCCGCGATGGCGTCCTGTGGGTGGCTTCCGGCACGGGGCTCGACCGGCGCCAGCATGATGAGTGGATCGGCAACGGAGAGGAAGAAGGACTGCCTTCCAACATGACCTACACGGTCTTCCAGGATAGCCGCGGGCGCGTGTGGGCGGGCTGCACCAGGGGCCTCAGCCTGTTGCATCCCGAGGCCGACTTCGGCGCCCCGCGGGTGGGGTTCCCCGCGGCCGGGAACACGCATCAGGCTACCCCCCAGGGCGACATCCGAATTCTACTGCTCGGAACCGACCGGTGGAAGTTCACCCCGGCGGACCGGCTGTTGTATTCCTATGCGCTGGATTCCGGCGGTTGGACGCCCTTCGCCCCGGAAGCCTCGGCGACTTACCACGGCCTGGCGCCAGGGCGCCACCACCTCCGCCTCCGCGGCATGGACCGCAACGGCAATCTGCAGCCGGCAGCCGGCTCTTTCGAGTTTACGGTGGTGCCACCGTGGTACCGGCAGACCGGATTCATCCTAATCAGCGCCGCCGGCGGCGCGATCATCATGGCCCTGGTGCTGGTGGCCTTCGCGGATTATCGTCGGGGATGCAGGCTCATCCGGGACCTCGACCTGGCGCGATTGGCGGCCGAAACCGCCAGCCACCACAAGAGCCGGTTCCTGGCCAACATGAGCCACGAGATCCGCACGCCCATGAACGCGATCATGGGGATGACGGAACTGGCGCTGGAGAAAGCCGCGGACCCCGACCAGCGAGAATGCCTGGAGACCGTGCAGAAATCCGCCAATTCGCTGCTCGGGTTGTTGAATGACATTCTGGATTTCACGAAGGTAGAGGCCGGGAAACTGGATCTCACGGTGGTGGACTTCGAAGTGGAACAGGCCTTGCGCGATGTGCTGCGGACTCTCGATGTTCGTGCCAGGGAGAAAGGTCTCGAGCTCGGTCTCGACGTGGCTCCCGGCGTCCCCCAGTTCCTGGCTGGGGACGATCAGAGACTGCAGCAGGTGGTTCTGAACCTAGTGGGGAATGCCATCAAGTTTACGGCGTCGGGAGAAATTCGGGTCGAGGTCCGGCTCGAATCCGGCGATGTTCAGCCGGTGACGCTGGAATTCGTGGTGGCCGATACAGGTGTCGGGGTTCGTCCCGAGAAACAGGAGGCCATTTTCGCTCCATTCGAACAGGAGGACGACTCCACCACGCGGAAATACGGCGGGACGGGGCTGGGCCTGGCGATCTGCGCCAAACTCGTCGAGATGATGCATGGCCGGATCTGGATGGAGAGCCCCTGGCTGGATGCGGAATCCGGACTGACCATAACGGGCAGCGCATTCCATTTCACCGCGCAATTCGCGCTCGGGAAGGCCCCGGTTCGAGTCGAACCCGCCAGTGCGGGTCCCGCCCCGGAGAATCTGCGCGTTCTGCTGGCGGAGGACAACGCGGTGAATCGGACCTTGGCGGTTCGCGTCCTGGAACGGCGCGGCCATACCGTATTGGTCGCCGAAAATGGCCGCGAGGCGCTCGAAATCCTGGCGCGAGAGCGCGTCGACGCGATCCTCATGGATATTCAAATGCCGGAGATGGATGGCTTCCAGGCCACCGCCGCGATTCGCGAGAAGGAGAAGACCAGCGGGGGTCGCGTGCCGATTGTGGCGCTCACCGCCAATGCCATGCGGGGCGATGGGGAGCGCTGTCTGGCCCAGGGTATGGACGCGTATTTGGCCAAACCCTTTCGGATCGCCGATCTGGATCGGGTGTTGGGTGAGGTCACGGCGGCCGCGGCACGGTGCTAGTGTAGTGCGTCCGAAATCCTACCCCCGGCCGGCCTTCCGGCCGCCTTGGGGTCGCGGTAGGGATGCCGGTTGCCCGGCACCCCCCCGCACGGACCCGTGCGGGCGCTCATTAGCGCACACGGTTCTTATCGCGGATGATTGGCGCAAAACCGCTCCAGAGGATAAGGGTGCACGAAGACCCTTGTCTTTCTTCGCTGCTTCCCGCACACCTGTGAGGCCCCGTGACCCGATCTCCCGACTCTGCGTCCGGCTCGGGTTGGCCTCCACGGTGTTCTCCTTG
>JBEKSR010000176.1:0-7946 GCA_049516835.1 Bryobacteraceae bacterium
GAAGGATCTCGAGGGGCTGGTCTATGGCCTGACCAAGATCCCCGAGGACCGCGGCAGTTGGTATCAGCGCCCCGCTCCCCTGGCCGTGACCGTCATAGCGATCCTGTTGGTATTGAATATTTGGTTTGCCTGACATGCTGGACTTAAGAGTGCCTTCGGGCTGGTTTTTCACTGTACTCGGTCTCATCCTGCTGGGGATGGGTATCTTCGCGCCGGACACGCGCGCCGCACTGAGCGATGCCAACGTCAACCTGTACAGCGGTCTCTCCATGCTGGTGTTCGGCCTGATCATGCTGTTGCTGGCATGGCGGGCCTCGCGGAGAGCCTCTTGAAAGCGGACTTCCGCAAGCTGTATGGCTCGGCGGAAGGGGTGCGCGTCTTTCGCGCGCCGGGCCGCGTCAACCTGATCGGCGAGCACACCGACTACAACCTCGGGTTCGTGCTGCCAGTGGCGCTGGATCTGGCCACCTATATCGCCGCGGCGCCATCGGGGGTGCCCTCTGGGCCCGGCAAGCTGCGCATTTATTCCGAATTCCGGAAAGAGATGCGCGAGTGGAACGCGGCCGATCTCGCCGCGCTCAAGCCCGCGCGGCATTGGACCGATTACCCCATCGGTGTCGCCCAGGAACTGCTTTGCGCGGGCTTCGCCATTGAGCCCGCCAACCTGCTCATCCGCAGCACCGTGCCGGAAGGGTCGGGGCTGAGCTCCTCGGCCGCGCTGGAGGTCTCCGCCGCGCTCGCCTTGCTGGCTGGCCGCTCGCTCGACCCGCTGTCGCTCGCCCGCCTCTGCCAGCGCGCGGAGCGGAACTTCGTGGGCATGCCCTGCGGCATCATGGACCAGTACATTTCGGTCTTCGGCCGCGAGCACTCGGCCGTCGAGATCGATTGCCGCAGCCTGGGTCGCCGTTTTGTCGAGCTTCCGGCGGGCATTACCTTCGTCGCCGTAAACACCATGGTGAAGCACGCGCTGGCCGGTTCGGCTTACAAGGAGCGCGTGGCGGAGTGCGCCGCCGCCGTGGCCGGCATCCAGCAGAAGTTTCCGGGCGTCGAGAGCCTGCGCGACGTCTCGCCCGAACAGCTCGAATCGGCCGCGCCTTCCCTGCCCGCGGTGGTGGCGCGCCGCGCCCGCCACGTGGTGACGGAAGACGCGCGCGTGGGCCGATACGTCGAAGCCAGCGCTCGCGGCGATCTGGCGCTCATGGGAAAGCTGCTGGTGGAATCGCACCGCAGCCTGCAACACGATTACGAAGTGAGCTGCGCCGAGCTGGATTTCCTGGTGGATACGGCGCTGGCCATCGATGGCGTCTACGGATCGCGCATGACCGGCGGCGGCTTCGGCGGCTGCACCGTGACCATGCTTCGCCCCGATGCGGTGGCGCGCTTCGGCGAAGGGATGGCGCGCGCCTACCAGCGGCAGTTCCAGGCGACGCCCCAAATCTATGCCTGCCGCCCCTCGGCCGGCGCCGGCGAAGTGAAAGACGGCGAAGAATTCTGAGAGGATTCCGGCGGCCATCCGACTACATGACAAAGACAAGAGAATGTCCTCCATGGCGGGGCAAGCTCCTCTCCGATGCCCCGCCCTGTAGGACCCGCGGCTCCCGCGCTACACTCGTTTCAGATGACGCGCTGGCTCAACGCCGCTAATCTGCTCACGTTGCTTCGGCTGGTCCTGGTTCCCTTCGTCATCCTTGCCATCCTGGACGGCCGCCACATTCTGGCGCTGGCGCTGTTTGCCGGCGCAGCCCTCACTGACGT
Organism: Bryobacteraceae bacterium; assembly: GCA_049516835.1. Taxonomy (GTDB): domain Bacteria; phylum Acidobacteriota; class Terriglobia; order Bryobacterales; family Bryobacteraceae; genus Fen-178. Next base: position 1,756 of record JBEKSR010000176.1, read on the forward strand.
GCTGGATGGCGCCGTGGCCCGCCGCTTTCACCTGGCCACGCCGGCGGGCGCTTGGCTGGACCCCGTTGCGGACAAGTGCCTGTTGAGCGGGGTCTTTTTGGCCCTGGCCGCCGCCGGCACGGCGCCATGGTGGCTGGTGGGCATCATCTTCGGCCGCGATTTCTACATGCTTGCGGGGGCTGCAACTGTAATGTCGCTCACACCCGTCAGGAAATTCCCTCCCAGTATCTGGGGGAAGATATCCACCTTTGTCCAGATTGTCACGGCGGTGGCCTGGATGTCCGGGAACGTAGGCGCAGCTCGAGCCATGCTTTGGCCCTGCGCGGCTTTGACCATCTGGAGCGGAATCCACTACACCTGGCGCACCCTTCAACTCCTGCGCGATCTGTAGCGCGAGGAGTGCGCCGCAAACTGGGGCCAGACATGAATTTCCGGCGCAGTTTGCCGGAAATTCGCTGTCTGTCCCCCGTTTGCCCGACAGGATGCGCCCCATTGGTTTTGTTCGCATTGACGGCCTGCCCGCGGGGGAGTAGTCTAAAAATGGACGGGGTTTCCGATGACTCGCTACATGCCGGCACGACACTACCTCTGGCTGGGAATCACAGCCGTGGTGCTGGCCGTCTTCTCCGGGTGGGTAGGATGGCAATCGCCGCTGGCGTTCATACCCATGGCTCTGTTCCTGATGACCGCCGCGTTCCTGTTCCTCATGGCATTTCGCCCCGCCGTCGAGATTCACGAAGGCTACCTTTCGATTGGCAGGCGCATGATCCCCTGGATGGATATCCGGCGCCTCGACCGCACCGGTTGGATCTCGCCGCTGATTGTCCGCATTACCCTGTTCGACGATTCGCGCCTGGTGCTGGTGTATCCCGGCGATCTGGATTCCTGCACCAGCCTGCTGCGGCATCTGCGCCGCCTCTCGCGCGATGCCCTCATCGACGGCATCCCATACCGCCAGTATTGGGGTGAGGTGCTGGCCGCCGGCGCGGAACGCAAACCGGCGCCGCCGCCTCGCTATCGCATCCTCAAGCCCGAGGATGAGGCGGAGGTCGAGCGCCTTTACCAGCGGCTGAAAACGGTCGGTAATCTCGATCAGAAAAAGAACTCCACGGACGAGAAATAGTCCGTGGCCCGCCCTCATTTCTTCCGCCTCAAGCTGTTGGCCGCGTGCCTGGTTCTGGCGGCCGCTGCCATCCTCAGCCGGTCGCTATGGCTCCCCGTGCTGGGTTACGCGCTGGTCCACGACGACGGCCCGGCCAAGGCCGACATCGCCGTGGTGCTGGCCGGCGACCAGGTGGGACATCGCATCGAGAAAGCCGCCGAGTTGATCCGCGAGGGTTATGTCCCCGCCGCGCTGATCAGCGGTTCCCCCGGTTTCTACGGCTTGCACGAGTGCGATTTCGAGATCGCGTACGCCATCCGCCAGGGCTTCCCGGCCCAATGGTTCATTGCGTTGCCGCATTCGGCGCTCAGCACCCGGGACGAAGCCCCTGTCGTGCTGGCCGAGCTGCGGCGCCGCAACGTGCGGAGCTTCCTGCTGGTCACCAGCGACTACCACACCGCCCGCGCGCGGCGCATCTTCCTGGCCGCCGAGCGCGCCATGGCGGGCGGTCCCGCCATGCGCACGGTGGCGGCGCCCGACCAATTCTTCCGCCCCGATTCCTGGTGGCGCAACCGCGAAGGGCGGAAGACCGCCTTTTTCGAGTGGTCGAAGACCGTCGCCTCCGCTCTCGGCATTTGACCACGCTGGTCCGGTTGGGCTATGGATTTTCGGAGCCGATCGGGTGAAACTAAGGACGATGAAGGCGGTGTTCGTGCTCGGCCCAGCATTGCTGTGCGCGGCAGTTTCGGTCGCACAGGAGGGCCCGGCGACGTTTCGGGCGGCCGTGCGGGTGGTGAACGTCCCGTGCACCGTGCGCGACCCGCAACGGAACTACGTCTCAAACCTGACGAAAGAGGATTTCACGATCCGCGAAGACGGCGTGGAGCAGAAGGTTTCCTACTTCGCCGCGCCGGGAGAGGATCGGCTCAGCATAACCCTGCTGCTGGACACGAATCCGCCAATGCTCGACTATCTCCGCACGGAAAAGAATGCGGTTATTGAATTTTTTAAGCGCCCTCTGGGCAGCTCCGAATCGGCGGCGTTGACGCGGTTCGACCACGACTTTTGGATAGTGGCGGATTTTACCGAATCGGCGGAACGATTGCGCGCGGCGGCCGGGAGGCTGCCGGAGCGCGGTGCCGCAGCCGACGCGAAGTTGGAGAAGCGCATGCCCCTCAAGGGGGTGGCTGGCTCCCGAGTGGTTCAAACCGGGCGCAACGCACAACTCTACGAGGCGATATACCTGGCAGCGCACCACATGCAAGAACGAACGGGGCGCAAGGCCCTGATCGTGGTGAGCGACTGGAGCGACCTGGGGACGCGCCTGGGGCTCGAGAGCGTTCTCGAAGCAGCCGAGAAAAGCTCCACGATTCTCTATCCGGTTCGGCTTTCCGAGCACATGACATTAGCGCAAGGGGGGCGGATCGAAGCGGCCACCAACGCCATGCTGCGGAAACTGGCGGACGACACGGGCGGACGAAACCTGGAGGTGAATGCCGATCACCCGCTGGAGGCGCTGTTGGAGCAGATCCGGCAGGAACTCCGCGCACAGTACCTGCTGGGTTACACGCCACTGGGGACGGCGGGCGCCAATGCGTACCGGCGGATCGAAGTGGCCGTACACACCGCCGGCCTGCAAGTGCGGGCACGGGCGGGTTACGACAGCGGCGCCAAGCCCGAGAAGGCAGCGGAAAAAACCGCCGCGTTTTCGGCAACCGGAACGGCTGAGGCGCCACCGCCTAAGGTTCCCCAAACTTTGGAGACGGTCAACGGGCAGACACCTCCGCGCCCGGGTTGCACTTTGTTTACCGCCTCTGGTCCGCGCGTCGGCCTGTTGGGCGGCATGGAGAGCCTGGTATCATTCGCCGAAACAGATGCGGCGGGCCCGGAGGACGCCGAGGCCGCGCGGATTGTCGAGGAAGTAGCGGAGACCTACCGAAAGGCCCAATCCATCGACATGCGAGGCGTCTGGGAGACCGAGCAGAGGGCAAGGTTCGCGGAGCGGGAATTCGATCGCCTGGATGCGCGGTTTCTATCGGAGCGGAGCAAGGCCACCATCTCACTGACGATGGAGCGTCCAGGCGCGGTACGGCTGGACCTGGATGCGACGTGGATTCGTCTGCCGACTCCCACGGCCGAACCGTTTGCTTCCCGGTACCGCTTCGTGACCGATGGCAGCTCCGAATGGATGTACTGGCCGGCGAGCGGGGTGTATTCGCGGTCCCCGGCGAGCGGGCGGGCGCGGAAAGTTTTCGGAGTGGTGTTGGACCGGTACTCCCATCCCGCTAATTATCCGGCGGATCTGCGCGTCGTACGCCGGGCCGCGAACGGGGAAGGGCCTGCCAACGCTCCGCCTTACGTTGTGCTGCGCGGCCGGGGACCGTTAGCGGGCTTGACGCACGAGTATTGGGTGGAGGAGAAACACCACGTGGTGTTCTTCGAGCGCATCAGCGACTGGGCGGGTCATTTCACAGCCAGCTTGACATGGACAGATCAGAGCCTGAATTTGACATTGGCGCGGGAATCGTTCGTCTTCGCGCCGCCACCGGGCACGATACAGGCGGCAGACCCCTTGGGACTTCCGGAACCGCATTGTGGGGCCGAGTTTCCCTTTATCGCGTTGCCCAGCGAGACCACACCGGCGGACTTCACGCTGCCGGATCAGGCCGGGCAGGCGGTGCGATTTGCGGAGTTGAAGGGCACGCCGCTGGTGCTCACGTTCTGGCATACGTGGTCGCCGCTGGCAGCCGTGCAGTTACTGGAACTGGAGAAGTTTCAGAAGGAACGCGGCGCGCGGGGAGTGGTTGTGCTGGGGTACACGGACGAGCCCCCGGAAGTGGTGAGGGCGTTTCTACAAAAGAACGGCCTGACGATTAGGACGATGATCGATCGGGATCAGAGCGTCAAATGGCTTTACCCGCGGACGCCGGGTTGGCGCGCAATGCGATACGAGCCCACAACGGTGGTGGTGGCGCGGGACGGAAGGAGCGCCATGGCGTGGCCGGGTGGGCTTTCGGCGGAAGGTTTAAGGCAGGCGATGCAGGCGAGCCGGAAGTGAGCCGGGACACCCTCCGGTCTTGCAGCGCACCGGCAGCGGCCCGCCGCCGTATGGGTGGGTGGTTGCCTTCATTCACTATTGTGGGTTATGGCGCTGTTCCATTGGGTCTCTCGATGCGTTTCGCTGTTGTTTGCAACAACCGCTGCATACCGGGGTAGTTGGAGCGATTCGGTCCTTCGATTGCTCTAACGGGGCAACAATCCTGCTATCACCGCCCCAGGAGGTGGTTATGGGCAAAACGGAACGTCAGCCGTCTACTTACGAGGTCCTTCGAGCGCACGGCATCGATCGAAGGGACTTCCTCAAATTCTGCACCGCGGCCGCGGCGGCCATGGGCCTCGAAGCTTCCATGGTTCCCCGAGTCGTGGCCGCCATGGAAACCAAACCCCGCATCCCGGTGATTTGGCTGCACGGGCTGGAATGCACCTGTTGCAGCGAATCCTTCATCCGGTCGTCGCACCCGGTGGCCCAGGATGTGGTGCTCAACATGATCTCCCTGGATTACGACGACACGCTGCAAGCCGCCGCCGGATTCCAGGTGGAGGAGATCCGCAAGAAGCTAATCAAGGACCACCCCGGGGAGTACCTTCTGGCGGTGGAAGGCAACGCCCCCACCAAGGATGGAGGCGTCTACTGCACGGTGGGCGGCGAGACGTTTCTCAGCATCCTGATGGAGACCGCCGCGCACGCTAAAGCCGTGATTGCCTGGGGTTCGTGCGCCTCCAATGGATGCGTGCAAGCCGCCCACCCCAATCCCACCGGCGCCAAACCCATCTCGGAACTGATTCCGCATGGCAGCGTCATCAATGTGCCTGGATGCCCGCCGATTGCCGAGGTGATGACCGGCGTGCTCACCTACATCCTCACTTTCGGAACGCTTCCCGACCTCGACCGCTACGGCCGGCCCAAGATGTTCTATGGCCAGCGCATCCACGACAAGTGCTATCGGCGGGCCTTCTTCGACGCCGGCCAGTTCGTGGAGGCGTGGGACGACGATGGGGCGCGCAAGGGCTGGTGCCTCTATAAGATGGGCTGCCGCGGCCCGACGACCTACAATTCCTGCCCCACCTTCAAGTGGAATAATGGCGTGTCATTCCCCATCGGCTCGGGACATGGCTGCATCGGGTGCAGCGAGGCCAACTTCTGGGACAACAGCCCGTTCTACCAGCGGCTGACATCCATACCGGTGCCCGGCATCGAATCGACGCCCGATCAGATCGGCAAGACGCTCACCGCCATCGCGGGCGTGGGCGTGGCGGCTCACCTGGGTTCCTACCTGGTGCGCAAGGGCGGCCAAAAACTCAAGCACTCCGCGCCCAGCGAGGAGAAAGGAGAATAATCCATGGCGAGACGAGTGGTAGTGGACCCAATTACGCGCATCGAAGGCCATCTTCGCATCGAAGCCATGCTCGACGACCGCGGCGTCATCCACGACGCCATGTCGTCCGGGACCATGTGGCGCGGCATTGAAGTCATTCTGCAGGGCCGCGACCCGCGCGACGCCTGGGCCTTTTGCGAGCGCATCTGCGGCGTCTGCACCACGGTGCACGCGCTGGCCTCGGTTCGCGCCGTCGAGAATGCGCTCAACATCCGCGTTCCGCAGAACGCCGATATCATCCGCAACATCATGTTCCTGACGCAGATGGTGCAGGACCACGTGATTCACTTCTACCATCTGCACGCGCTCGACTGGGTGGACGTGGTGTCGGCGCTCAAGGCCGATCCGGCCGGCACGGCGGCTCTGGCGCAAAAAGTGTCGCCCGGTTGGCCCACTTCCTCGCCCGGGTAGTTCCGCGACATCCAGGCCACCGTCAAGAAACTCGTGGACTCCGGCCAGCTCGGCATCTTCGCCAACGCCTACTGGGGTCACCCCGCTTACAAACTGCCGCCGGAGGCCAACCTCATGGCGGTGGCGCATTTTCTGGAAGCGCTCCAGTGGCAGAAGGAAATCATCAAGATCCACACCATTTTCGGCGGCAAGAACCCGCACCCCAACTACCTGGTGGGCGGCATGGCTTGCGCCATCAACAT
>JBEKSR010000177.1:0-7887 GCA_049516835.1 Bryobacteraceae bacterium
AAATACAAGGGAAATTGTCATATTTACATGGGTACATATACCACAGTCTGTGGAATCCCTTCTGGCCGAGGAGTCAATGAGTTAGATCAACTCACAAGACAGTTGCACAGGGGTAAGATCCGCCCGAAGCGCGCTAGTCGATGGGGCGACGGTGGCTTCGATTTGCCGTATTGGATCCGTTCTTGTTTGGGCCAACGCCGCAGCGTAAGCAGCGTGACCAGACATCCATTTGCGGGAACAGCATAGCGCCGTCCACGAAGATTGAATTTGAGTGAACCGGCCGGCCTCGAAACAGACAATTAGGCACATCGGGAGGAGAGGCTCCTGCCTCGTGCAGTCCCCGGTACAGCGAGGAACGGCCGGTGGATCGCTGGCAAATCGGTGCGCGGGAGGACAACTCCGGGTGCAGGAGAAGTCCCCGCGCCCCCCTTTCCCTCTTCTCAGTGATTTTTCTTGGGAACTGGAGCCGGCTGTCCAGGGCGCGCCGCAGTTTGGCGCGGCGTAGCGAACCCTTGACAACCGGCTCCAGTTCCCTATAATCGCCGGTGCAGGGAAAAGGGGGCGGACCGTGAACCCCGGGTTTAAGGGTTTTAGGCCGCGGTTCCCACCTCCTGTTCTGCGGTTGCCGGAGTGCGGATCTGGAACGGTTTTCCGGATTTGTCCACCGCCAACAGATAGGCCACCAACTTTCGTGCCACGGCCAGAGTTGCCCGATTGCGGTCGCCGCGCTGCACTTCCTGCTCGTGAACCGCCGCCAGTTGCGGGTTCCACCGCGGCGCCAACTTGGCCGCTTCCACCAGTGCCGTCTGCAAGTGCGCGTTGCGCTGTTTGGAAATCGGCCCGCGGTGCTCTTGGCCCGCCGAACTGCCCAGTGCCGAAGTAAACCCGCAGTAACTGACCGCCCGCGCGATCGAGCCAAAGCGCTGCGGCTCGGCCACCTCCAGCGCCCACGTCAACGCCGTGACCTGGCCCACTCCCGGAATGCTCTTCAGCCGCTTCACCCGCTCGGCCAATCGGGGATGCTGCTCCAGCCTGGCCAACAACTGTTGTTGCGTGGTCTGGAAGGTCTCCAGAGCGCCACGGCTCAGCCGCAGCAGATCCTTCACCGATTCCGGCACTTCTTCCAGACCCTCCAGCAACTCCGTGAAATACTTCGCCCCGTGCAGTTGCTGCTTGTTGTACTCTGCGCCTACCTCCATCAACAGCCCGCTCATCTTGTTCTTCATCTGCACCGCCTGGGCCACTACCAGGTTGCGGTAGCGCAGCCGCCGCCGCAACTCCCGCAGCTCCGCCGGCGCCACGTAGCATACCGGCAGCAGATGGCAGCGCACCAGGTCGGCGATTTTCCGCGCATCCAACTGGTCGTTCTTCTTTTTCGACGCGCCGATGGCTTGCATCATCGCCGGATGTCCCATCTGCAACTCGGCGGCAAACGGTTTCAAGGTGTCGTAGATCCAGCCGCTGAACAGCGTCGCTTCCATCGCCCCGTGCCAGGGCTCGGTGCGTTTCCTCGCCCAGGCGCGCAGGATCGCGCGCTTCGCCGGCAGTTTGCCCTCCTCGAGGATGGTCCCGTCGGCCGTTTTCACGCAATAGCTGATGCTTTTCTTGTGGACGTCGAATCCGATATAGTGGTTTACGTTCATTGGGTTCTCCTGTTTGAGGTTTCTGAGCCGGCTCTGAAAAGCCGGTCTCGGCATTGTACCCTTCAGGAGAACCCTTCGTCATCTGAGTCCTTATACATTCAAACAGACAGCCATTTTTCGCTGACGGCGCGAAAAATGGAGTCTGTTCCCTCTGGGCTACTGGAGCCTCGGCCGCATCTGTTCGTTGGAAATGAGGCCATCGAAGATGGCCAGCACCTGCTTGCGATAGGCGTACACGCGCCGCAGATTCTCGCGGAAGGAGATTTCAAAATCGCGGGCCTGCAACCACTTGTCCAGCGTGGCCCGCGGCACGTCGATATCCTGCCTCAGCGTATCGACATCGTGTCCGCGCAGGAAGAGTCCATAGAAAAAGGCGGCTTCCCGCTGGGGCGCCAACGGATCGAAATCGTCTCTCGCCATCATAAACATCAGCGAAAATGCCAGTATACCGATGCCCCCGACTTCACGGCAAGTCCCATCCGCCGGGAACGCGCACCTCTCCTCTCATCATCATCCTTCCCGTCTTCTTGGCGACTTTGAGAGTGCGTTCCGCGCTGGTCCGCAGGCCCCGCTAACCGCTAGACAGCCGCGCATAATTAAAGGGGCATTAGGATCAACAACAAGAAGCCAGGTAGGAACTGATGGATTGCGGGTGCGATTGCATCTCTCCGAAGACGCGCGTCAATGTAGCGACCAGGGCGTCCAGGCCGGGGAAGAAACGATTGTGCGTTCCGTTCTTGCGCGTGTGCTGCCATAGCCGTTCGGTGGGATTCGACTCTGGCGAGTAGGGCGGCAACCGATGCACCTCCAGCCAATGCCGGTTGACTTTGAACCAGTTCCAGACGCCGGCGTCCTTGTGGTAGGAGGCGTTGTCCTGAATCATGATGGCCCCCTGGCGGCGATAGCGCCGGGCCGATTGTTCGAGGAAGCCGAGGTAGGTGGAGGCGTTGAAGACCGTGTCTTGTCGATAATCGAACCGCGTGCGCCAGAGCTCGATGGCTCCGAGAGTTTTCACGCTCTTGCGCTGTCCGGTAACCGGAACTTCCGGAGGGCAACCCACGCGGCTCCAGGTAGCGTGCAGAGTCGAGTCCTGCCGGAAGCTGGCTTCGTCGGTGAAGATCAGTGCCCAGCGCCGCGCTTGGGCTTCTTTTCAAGGTTCGGATAGATGTGGCGGCGCCGGCGGTCCTGCGCCGCGACATCGGCGCGAGCCAGAACACGACGCGGACGCTGCACCGAAAATCCCCAAGCATGGAGCAACTTGCGCACATGACCGGGGTGATACTGGACGCCGAACTCCTCCTCGATCACCCGGGCGATCATGGGCGATGTCCAAATGCCGTTGTCCAGACCGTAAGCCACCGGACCACTTTCCACAATGTCCCCCAACTGCCGCTGTTGCTTTTCCGTCAGTTCCGATGGCCGGCCCGACCGATCGCCTTCCAGCAAACCATCCACTCCCTCGGTCTGGTAGCACCGCAGCCACTCGGACACCTTTGATCGCGGCGCCTTGAGAATCCGCGCCAACTCGCCGCTGGTTTGGCCTTCCGAGTTCAGCACGACCGCCCGCAGTCGTTTCGCAACGCGATAGGCGCCGTCCCGTTGCGCTTCCTTGCTGAGTCGAACTAACCACTTATAGGTGCTCGGGTGGACTCGCAGCAGTCGCGCAAGCATGGCCACTCCGTCCTAAAACGAGTATACCACGCGGGACTGCCTTATGTCCCTTTAATTATGCGCGGGTGTATATCACAAGGCAACTGGCGACGCAAGGGGGCCAAAACACTTAATCGGAGAGCAACTCCGAACAGCTTCGTCGTTCACCCCCAATACTCCTCCTCCGGCGCCAGGTTCTTCTTCAAGAAGTCCGGATTGATCTCCAGCCCGAGCCCGGGAGCCGCCGGCACCGTCAGCAGCCCCTTGCGCACGTCGGGCGGGCTGCCCGCGGCCATTCCCTCGATGTACCGGCCGGGTCGCCCGAGCTGGCTTTCCGAGCGGTAGAAGTTCTGGATGGACGCGCCGAAATGCGCGTTGGCATACGTCAGCACCAGAGACCCGACGTTGTGCAGCGCCACCGGAGTGCGGAACTGCGCCGCGTAATCCGCGATCTTTCGCGTCCCCGTGATTCCGCCCGCGAACGACAGATCGGGATGGATGATGTCCACCGCCTGGCTGTCCAGGAACGGCTTGAATCCGCGGACCATTTCGAGCTTCTCCCCGGTCAGCAGCGGCACGCGCGTGGAGCGGCGCAACGCCATCCAGGCTTCGGAAAAAGGCGGGTTGAGCGCGTCTTCGATGAACAGCGGACTCATTGGCTCCACGGCCTTGGCAACCGCTATCGCGCTAGGCGTGTCGAGCTCGTTGTGGCAATGGACCGCGATGTCGATGTCGTCACCCACAGCTTCGCGGCAGTTGCCATACCCGCGGGCCACGTTGCGCAGTTGCTGGGTGGTGAGCGTGGGCGCGAATCGGGCCGCGGGCACGCCCAGCAGCGGGTCGATGCCGTTTTTGAAAGCGGTAAAGCCCTCCGGCATTTCTCTGATGCGCTGCGCCCAATCCCGGCAGGAAACCTGGTCGAGCATGTTGAGACCGAGTCCGTGCGAGTACATGGGGATCGACTCGCGGAACGGGCCGCCCAGCAGCATGTTGATGGGGGCGCCCACAATCTTCCCGGCCAGGTCCCACAGCGCGATGTCGATGCCGCTGATGGTGGGAATGTGCGCCATGTAGGTGTGCATCAGAGACGTCATGTTCTGGAAATGCACCTCGATGGCCAGCGGATCCTTGCCGATCAGCAGGTTTTGCATGGTTGCAATGCGGGCGCGCGCCATCGGTCCGGTGGCGCCGGCCTCGCCGTAGCCCTTAAGTCCGCTATCGGTGTCGATGCGGATCAGGCAGTTGCCGGCGATGTTCTGGATGGCCATGGCCCGGATCGCGGTGATCTTGACGCGGTTCAGACTCGGTACGGCCATGGCCCGGTAGCTACTAAACACGCCGGCCGACGGCAACGCGACGGCCAGGCGAATCAAGTCCCGGCGGGACAGCGATCTCATACGGGAAAACCTCCTAAGCGAACTTATCCGTCCAGTTCGATCTCCTGGTGCTGCATACCCGCGTACGGGTATACGGCTACCTTGGGATCGCCTGGATGTAATTGCTTGAGCTTGGCGAGGACGTCTGCCCACTGATCGCAGAAAAACGTACCGGTCCGGTAGTTATTCTTCATGTTGCGGGTGAGATACTGCGAGTACACGATCAGGTTGGTCTGCTTGACGTTGCCGCGGCCGCCGCCCCCGCCGAAGGCGCCGCTCACACGCCGCTCTGTCAGGTCGAATTGCGTCGCGCCACCCCGTCCCGCCAGTTTGTTGTTGAGGTAGTGAACCGGATCGACTCCCAGCGGATGCTGGACGATCAGCACTCCCGTGCCGCCGTCGCGAACCGAATAATTGATCCACAGCGCGCCGTGGAAAGCCTGGGCGTTCTGCGGATAGGCGTTGGCCACCACGATGTCGGCGTCCTGGAACGTCGGCGTGCAATAAGTTTTCGCCGCCACGCAAACCCCCGCGTGGTGAGCGTCCACGATGTCGCCCGCCCAGACGCGGGTGGGCCGCAAGCGGTCGTTGTACAGGATCTGGATGGTGTAATCGACCTTCGCCATCCGGGCCGCTTCGATCATGTCCAGCCGCATGTCGTTCTTGAAGATTTTCACGGGACCCGTGGTCCTGACTTTCGTCAGAATTTGCGTGTGATTGTATTCCACCGTCGGAAGCGCGGCCAGGCCGGGGAGGATGGCCTTCGCGCCGCCGCCGTAGCCGGCGTCCTGATGGACCTTGATGCCGCTGATGCAGATCTTCAGGTCCGCCCCGAGGAAGGTCTGGTTGAGCAGAACCTTGTTGCCACGGGTGGTGGCGCCGACTTCCTTCACGTTGTCGAACACGTCATGGTTCATCCACGCGTAGTTTCTTGCGATCTGCGGACCGAGTTTCCGGGCGACCTCCTCCTGCGTCATCGCGCGGTGCGTGCCGAAGGAACCGATGAACAGGATGTTCTGGTCGTCGACGCCGGCTTTGGCCAGCTCCGCAACCAGCCACGGCGTTACGGCGTAGGCGGGCGTGGTGCGGGTCAGGTCGTCAAAGCTGATGGCGACCCTCTGCTTCCCCCCGGCGAGTTCACCGAGCGATTTTGCGCCGATGGGCTGGCTCGATTGCTCGGCAATCTGCTGCGGCGTAAGAGCCGGCAGATTGTGCCCGGCCATCTCCATCACATGGACGTCCCAGGTCGCCGGGAAATCCAGCCGCTCTTCGATCCACGGCGCGCCCCCCGGCCCCGCGAATTCGTGGGTCGGGATGATAACGGATTTCGCCTTGCCTTTGAGCTGCGACACGGTGTTGACTTGAAAAGGCCCAGCCGCCATGGCGGCGCCGATCAGCGGAATGGATCCGAGTTTGCCGGCCTGTTCCAGGAACTGTCTGCGGTTGGACCGATCATCTGGCACAATCAACTCCTTGCCATAAACTGCAAGGTATCATAGACTCTGGCAAATGCCCAATCATGGGTTGAGGATCGGGTTTGTCACATGCGTTCACCCGATCTACGATCTGCCGCCGGTTGCCAGGCAGCGGCAGAACGCTATCGAGGAGCTGCGTCGATTCGGATGTGAGGTCATTGCCGCCGAGACTCCCCGCACTGTCCCGGACGCGGTTGAGGTGGCAGCTCGCCTGCGAGCCAGCGCGATCGACGTGGTGCTCCTCTTTTTTTGCACCTGGGTGGCGGAAGAAATCACGTTGACGCTGGCCGGGGAACTCCGGGAGGTTCCCATGCTGATCTGGGCGCTGCCGTACCTGGAGAAAAACATCCCCATGCCATCGCCCATCAGCGGGCTGGTCGCATCGGGTTCGAATATCCGCCGGTCGGGGAAGCCTTTCGTGTACCTGATCGGGCACGTGACACCCGAGCAAGTGCGGCAAGTGGCGCGCGCGGCCAGAGCCGGGAAGGTTGCCGGAAGCCTGCGGCGGGCCCGGTTCGGTATGGTGGGATGCCCGTGCCCAGGCATGGTGGATGCGACGGCGGACGAAGCGGATCTCGAGAAGGTGTTGGGCGTGACCGCCATCCACATCGGTCTGGACGCTCTGCTCGAAGCCGCCCAGGCGGCCTCCCCCGGGGAGGCCGCAGCCGCCGCACGGCGGCTCATCTCTCAAACCGGCGGCGTTAGAGACATCAGCGAGCAGGCGCTGGCGGACAATCTTCGCCTGTACCTCGGGATTGGGGAATTGGTGCGGCGAAACAAACTCGACGGCTACTCGGTGCGCTGCTGGCCGGAGCTGCGCGACCTGCACAAGATCACGCCCTGCGCGGCGCATGCCTTGATGTCGCAAGACGGGATACCGAATACGTGCGAAGTCGATCTCCCGGCATTGATCACCACCTACATTTTGAACCGGCTGGCAGGCACACCGGCGTTCAACTTCGACATCACGGCTTACCTGGCGGAGGAGGGCGCCATCCAGTTCGCCCACTGCGGCGCCGCCGATCCTTGGCTGGCGGGAGATCCGAAAAGGGCGCTGGTTCGCGCGCACATGCGCACCGGCACCGGCGCGACCGTGGAGTTCCCTTTCCAGGAGGGCACGGCAACGCTGGCCAAACTGCTGCGCCCCCAGGACGGCAAGTTGCGGCTGTTTGTCGCCCGCGGCCAGGTGATCCAGTCCTGTGACGGCGTGCGCGGCAGCGTCGCCACCGTCAGGCCGGAACCAACGGCCGCGGCTTTCCTGGACACCATGATGCGGAAATCCGTGGAGCACCACGTTGCGCTGGTCTACGGCGACTGGACCGCCGAGCTGGCGCACTTCTGCGAGTTCACTGGTGTCGAGTATTTTTCTTGAGGACGCGATGAAGACTCGTTACAAGGCCCTGGTCTTCCTCTTTCTGGTTTCAACCATCAGCTACCTGGACCGGGTCTGCCTCTCCGTCGCGGGGCCCTCCATGCAGTCCAGCCTCGGCCTGAGGCCCGACCAGTGGGGATAGGTGGTGCGCGACACAGAAAGGGAGTGTTCTTGGGTTTTCGCACGAAATGGCGGGTCTCTGAGTGTAGGCGTACACCAGGCTGAGCGGTGATGGCTCAGGAAAATAAAGGGGTCGCGGTAGGGATGCCGGTTGCCCGGCACCCCCCGCACGGACCCGTGCGGGCGCTCATTAGCGCACACGGTTCTTATCGCGGATGACTGGCGCAAAACCGCTCCAAAGGATAAGGGTG
>JBEKSR010000178.1:0-7857 GCA_049516835.1 Bryobacteraceae bacterium
GGTGTTGGTAAAAGGCGTTCATCGCTGTCCTCCAAGCTCACTACCTGGAAGTTTATGCGATGAACGCCTCCCGAGCACCTGCCAGGGATACCAAGGGCAAAGCCCTTGACTAGCTTGCCCAGTCCACAAGAAGCTCTACAATCGTCTTATGACCAGGCGTGAGCTGCTGGCCGCGGGAGCGGCGTGCGCGTCTACCCTGCGGGCGCGAAGCCGCATGGACAAATCGCGCATCAGCGCCATTACCGACGAGATCGGCAGGTCCACGGACGAAGCCATCGCCTTCGCGCATCGATACGGGCTCCAGTTTGTGGAGATCCGCAACCCGCCGGGAAGCCGGAAGGAGTATTTCTCGCTGAGCGAGCCGGAAATCAAGGTGGATGCCGTGAGGTTCCGGAACGAGGGCCTCAAGGTCTCGTTCGTCAACACCAGCCTGCTGAAGTTCGGCTGGCCGGGGAGCGAGCCGGTGCGCCGAAGGCCGGAAGAACCGGCCGCGCGCGAAAAGCGCCTGGCGTCCGAGAAAGCACTTTGGGACCGCCGGATGGAGGACCTGCACAAGGCGCTCCGCTGCGCCCAGATCATGGGCGCGGACAAGGTGCGGGTTTTCACGGGTTCGCGCGTCGAGGACCCAAAGACCATGTTTCCGCGGATCGCGGAGGCGCTGGGCGAGCTGGCGCTGACTGCCGAAAGGGAGAAGATCTACCTTCTCATCGAAAACGAAGGCACGCAAAACGTGGCTACTTCCGCGGAGCTCGCCGGCATCATGAAGCTCATCGCTTCCAGGTGGGTGGGGATGAACTGGGACCCGCACAACGCCTACGGCCGCGAAACGTCGTACCCCGACGGCTATGCGCTGCTGCCCAAGAAGCGCCTCCTCAACGTCCAGGTGAAAGCCAAGGGGGTGATGCCCGACAGCCCCGAAAAGGAAGACTGGAAGGCCATCATGCTAGCGCTGGACAAGGACGGCTACAAGGGCAAAATCGCACTGGAGACGCACATCTTCGACGGCACGCTGATCGCCGCCGCGCACAAGTCCATGGACGAGATCATGCGCATCGTGAGTGAGATCTGAATATGAGCAAGAACTTTTTGATGGCGTTTGGCATTGGAATCGTCTGCGTTGCGATTGCAGCCTTGTGGGTGGTCCACATGCAGCGCGGGGCGTACATCGACTTGCCGGGGAAGGTCCTCAAAGTCCGCACTGCGCCGCTCGACGAAGCCAGCGCCGTGGCGGTGATCGATTTCCGGGTGTCCAATCCGGCGGACTACCCGTTCGTGGTTCGGAAGGTCACGGTGGCGATGGAAGATAACGCCGGCGCCGAGTCGGAGGGCCAGACCGTTTCCGAAGTGGACGCCAGGCAGCTTTTTCAGGTGATTCCGCTGCTGGGCCAGAAGTTCAACGACACTTTGCTCATGCGGGACTCGGTCCCGCCGCACAATTCCTGGGACCGCATGGTGGCGGCGCGGTTCGAAGTGCCGGAATCGAAGATCGAGGCTCGGAAACGCCTGGTGGTGCGGATTGAAGAAGTCGATGGCAAGGTCTTCGACTTATCGGAAAAGTAGTGGCCTTGTGGGGCGGGCATTCCTGCCGGCAGCCGCCTTTCAGGCGGCTGGACCCGCTGGAAAGTGGGTCCGCCAGGTTGGATAGCCTGCCCCACGGCTCCTACCGGCGCAGGACGGCGTAGTGCGGGTCCAGCGCGACCTTGAGCGGCGGCTGGGTGAGCGCCACGGAGAAGGTGACCGGGTCGGTCGCGAACTTCACCCACTGCGTGATGTTGCGTCCGCGGGCCACCTGAATTTCCACCGGCGCGGACGCGCTGAAATCTTCACCCACGTCGGATTGCGTCAGCGTTCCGACCAGGCGGAGAGAGGGCGCCTTGCCCTTGATCGACCAGGCCAGTTTCAGGCTGGGAATGCCGGTGCCGTAAACCCACTGCGCAAAAAAAGCTTCCAATTTGGGGTCGTCCGACTTGGGCGGCAGAAACCGGGCCGCCAATTCCCGGAAATCCTCGGTGGAGATCTCCTTGCCTCCATAGCGCGCGGTCAACTCGCGCAGCATGGAAAAGAAGCGCTCGTCGCCCATGCGCCGCCGCAACATCTGAATGATCCAGGAGCCCTTTCCGTAAACGATGCTTCGCCAGGCGCGCGGCTCCTGCGAGCTCTCGAGGCGCGGGCCCAGCACGATGGGGCCGGTGGAATCGACGATCTGGCCGCTATCGCTCTTGGCCAGCAGCTCGGCGCGGTAGGCATCGAGCATCAGCTCCACGGAATGCTCGCCCTTGCGCTTCTCCAGGTAGAGCAGCGCCGAGTAGTTGGCCAGCGCCTCCATGAGCCAGGAGTCGCGGTAGGTAGCCACGGTGACACGGTTCCCCCACCACTGGTGCGCCACCTCGTGTGCCTGCAAGACGTCCTGGAAGAACAATTCCACCTGCGGGGTGGCGACGACGCGGGAGGAGGCTGGCAGGCTCTTGAGGTAGGCCAGTGTGGAGAGATAAATCAGGCCCGGGAAGCCCTGGCCAAACGTGCCGGGAATGGGCGAAACCGTGAGATGGGGCAGCGCCGGCGGGCCGAACCTGGAGGCCATATACTCGAGCGCCGAAGCCACTTCCGACGCGAGAACCTGAAGCCTCTGTTCAGGGCTGGGCTCCGAGGGCACGGTCGACTCGGCGAGATCCGGCCGGGGGGAGCGCCGCTGTATCGCCGGGGACGGCGCGGTGAGGATGGTCTGCGACCGCGGCTGGAGCGCGCGCTCCAGCGTGCGGTTAGCGCAGACGTCCACCACGTACCCGGCGCGCTCCAACCGGGCATGATCGTAGTTGCCGAGGTTGAATGCAGCTACGCGAATGACGGAGGAGGTGCGGCGGCGGGTAGTGCGCCAGTCGCCTTCGGTGCGGTCTTCAACCACCTCTCCGGGGGTGACTAGATCCAGGTCGTGCGGATAGCGGAAGAGCAGGTCGTAACTGGCGAACTGTTGGCCGAACATGGGGTACCAGGCGCCCCGCGCGCTGACATAAAAGATGCGGTCGCCCGCGTCGTGAATGACCTTGCCGGAATGGTGAAACTCGAACTCGTACTCGACTCCTTCGCGCAGCGGCTCGGGAGGGACCACCAGGAAAAGATTGTTGCCGCCGCGCATCAGATTGACCCGCGGCCCGCTACTCTGGAGCACTTCGGCGGCGCGGCCGTCGACGGTGGCTTCGGTGACCGCCATTTCGGGAGCGATTTCGAACGGCGCCACGGGCGCGCCGCCGGCCGCCGGCGTCACCTTCACGCGCGTCACGACGCTCAGCGACAGGTCTTCGTTGACGACAGCCTCAATGCGATAGTCGCGCAGCAACAGTTCCGGCTTGCGTGGAGCCGGGTGCAGGCGGGAGGATCTAGCCGCGAAACTGGTCCAGGTGTCGAAGTAGAGGCGGTTGTCACGGGTGGTGAGCTGGCCAACCAGGATTTGCTCCGAGCTGCTGGGATCGAAAACCACATCGAAATTGCCGAGCTTGATTCCCCGAAAGAAGGCGGCGAGGAGGCCGGGCCGGCTTCCCGGCCAGCCCAGCAGATCGAGCGTGAGGCGCGTCTGGTAGCCGGCGCCGAGATTGCGCAGCACCGAGGTCCATTGCTCATCCAGCAAGACGCCCAGTTCGGGGGCCTTCTTGTTGGCGGGGTTGTCCGGCAACTGCGCTCGTAGCGCGTCGTAGACATCGCCGGTGAAAAGGAACACCGCGCCGCGGAAGTGCTCATCCAGATTGGGAGAGTCGATGTAGCTGGCCAGCGAGCGGCGCTCGGCGTGATCGGGAGGCAGCAGCATCACTTCGCCGTCGCCGCCGTCGATATCCGCCAAGAAAACGGCGGCGATCGGGCGGCCTGCCACCGGCTTGCTGAAGATGAGGTACCCGTCGGTGAGGTAGACCCGTATGTCTTCTTTAACCAGGGTGAGATCGCGAACGCGATAGCATTCGTCGCGGTCGAAGCTGTTTTCGCGGATGGCGCGCGCCACGTCGGCGGCGGTGCCGGCCACCAGCGGCAGGCGGGCGAGCAGGGCCAGAGCAAGGAGCCATCGCATGATCCCAGTGTAGCGCCGGGCCCAGGGGCACCCCGTTGCCGCCGGCTTGTTGCAGTGCGAACCCCACCGGCGGCAAAGACCGCCGGCGCTACGCGGCGGCTTTGGCTAATCGAGGCCAACTTCGAGTGATACAATACCTGTGCCTCCCGAGGAGATCCCACATGCGGTTTGTCACACTACAGCGAGAAGGCTACGCCGAGCCCGGAGTGCTCTGGGGCGGCGAGTTGATTGGAATTGGCGGCGCCGGGTTCGACAGTGTGCTCTCGGTGATCGCCGGCGGCGCGGACGCCATGGACCGCGTCGGGCGATGGTTGAAGAACCCGCCTCCCGGCGAACCCTTCGACCCCGCCAGGACCAGGCTGCCGGCGCCGGTTCCCAGGCCGCCCAAGATCGTCTGCATAGGCCTGAACTACCGCGACCACGCCGCGGAATCGAACCTGCCGATTCCGGACACGCCCACGGTCTTCGCGAAATTCCAGACCGCGGTGACCGGGCACCGGCATCCCATCGTGCTTCCGAAAAGCTCCGCCAAGCCGGACTACGAAGCCGAATTCGCGGTGGTGATCGGCCAGGGCGGCCGGCACATTCCGGAGGAGCGCTGGCGCGAGCACGTGTTCGGCTACACCATCGCCAACGACGTGAGCGCGCGCGATTTCCAGATGGCCACCACGCAGTGGATGATCGGCAAAACGTTCGACACGTTCGCGCCCATCGGCCCGGCCATCGTGACCGCCGACGAAATCGCCGATCCGCACAACCTGGCGATCTCACTGACGATCTCGGGCGAGGTGTTGCAGAGTTCGAACACGCGCCACTTGATTTTCGGGGTGCCCAAGCTGATTGCGTATTTGTCGAGCGTCTTCACGCTGGAACCGGGCGACATTATTTCGACCGGCACGCCGGCGGGGGTTGGCTTTGCGCGCAAGCCGCCGCGCTGGCTGAAGCCCGGCGACGAAGTGGTGGTGCGGGTGGAAGGGCTTGGAGAGCTGGTGAACCCGGTGGTGGCGGAAGGGTAGGGGCCGGCGGCGGGAAGCTGCCAAAATTGGGCCGCTACGCTCCGATCGGCGCAAAAAACGGAAGTGTTTTATTGAAAACAATAGAGTTGGCCTTTGAACTCCGCTCCGATCGGCGCGAACTTCCGGCTCTCCCGAGTGCTCTGGTAAACTGATTCTGATCGCAAGTGCGCGCCCGTAGCTCAGGTGGATAGAGCGGCTGGCTTCGAACCAGTAGGTCGGGAGTTCGAGTCTCTCCGGGCGCGCCAGAAACCGAAGCGTGCGGGAAGGCGACGCCCGGGCGCCGTGCTCCCGTATGCGACAGCGCCCGGGCGACCGCTACTTCAAAATAAGCAGGCTGCGCCTGGTATCATTTTCGAAATCCACGAAGCGAATGGCGTTGTCCCGGACAAGGCGCTCGATTTTGGCGGTCGAGCAGTTGCCCGTTTGCAGCAGGATCACTTTAGGCGGAGCGCCCCACGTGATACTCAGGCTCGCAAAATCCTTGTCTTTCGTCAGGAACGTGAACCCATGTGCCTTCGCGTATTCCCATATGACTGCATCGGGAGTGCTGCCCAGTTCGGCGGAGCTGATGTGAATTGAGCTGGGGAACAGGTCCGCAAGGTCGGCGGCGAGACCGGGCGCAAGGTTCTCGTCAACGAGAAGCTTCAAGAACCGAGATCCTTTCCGGAATACTGGCGAAGAACTCGTACACCGCCTGGAAGTCTTCCTTCTCCAGGTAAGGGAAGTCCTTCAGAATCTCTTCCTCTGTCATCCCGGATGCGAGGTACGATGCGAGATCGTAGACCGTGAAACGCAGGCTACGAATGCAGGGCTTGCCGCCCATTTTGCCGGGTTCGACGGTAATGCGTGGGTTCAGGCCGGCCATGGATGTACCACCACTATGATACTCTTCCCAGGCGTTCATTACGAAGTGGGCGCCATTTCGACATCGCTCATCCCATCCCCAGCACGCGGTGCGGCTGGTAAGGCTCGGCCAGCGCCTTCAGTTCCGTATCCTCGAGCTTCAGTTCGACCGCGGACACCGCCTCCTCCAAATGCCGCATCTTGCTGGCCCCGATGATGGGCGCGGTGACCCCGGGCTGCTGCAACATCCACGCCAGCGCCACCTGCGCGTTGGAGACGCCGCGCTTCCGCGCCACCTCGGTGATGCGGTCCACCACGTCGAAATCGCACGGCTGGTAATAAAGATCGTGCCCAAACGTGTCGGTCTTCGCACGGAGGGTATCCCCGTAATCCTCACGCCGGCGGTTGCCCATCACGAATCCGCGCGCCAGCGGACTCCACGGGATCACCGCGATGCCTTCTTCCCGGCACAGCGGTAGCATCTCGCGCTCCTCCTCGCGGTAGATGATGTTGTAGTGGTTCTGCATGCTCACGAACCGCGTCAGCCCCATTTCATCGGCCTTGTAGAGCATCTTGGCGAACTGCCATGCGTACATGGAAGACGCCCCGAGGTACAACGCCTTTCCCATTTTCACCACGTCGTCGAGCGCCTCGAGTGTCTCCTCGATGGGGGTCTCGCGGTCGAAGCGGTGGATCTGGTAGAGGTCCACATAATCGGTCCCCAGCCGCCGCAGGCTGTCGTCGATGGAGTGCATGATGTGCTTGCGCGACAAGCCGCGCTGGTTGGCGTCGTCGCCCATCGCGCTGAACACCTTGGTGGCGATCGCCACGCGGTCGCGCGGCGGCCCGAAATCCTTGAGCGCGCGGCCCAGGATCTGTTCGCTCACACCCAGCGAATAGACATCCGCGGTGTCGAAGAAATTAATGCCCAGCTCGAGGGCGCGCCGGATGAACGGTCGGCCCTCCTCTTCTTCGAGCACCCACTCGCGCCACTGCTTCGAGCCGTACGTCATGGTCCCGAGGCAGATTCTTGAAACCTTCAGTCCGGCCGATCCAAGCCTGATGTATTCCATGTCCTATTCCTATAACACGTCCGCTTGCTCCGTAGCGCGGCTGCGCTGTCTTCCGAGGAAAAGGATTTCGCGGACCGCACCATCGCCGCGCATTCCGGCGCTCCCGGAGCGCTTCTCGGAATCCTGTAGAGAATCCAGGAGCATCGTCCGCATAAGTATCTGTCTTCCGGAATCCTGGAGTATGTCGCCGGGAAGACGGATATTCCACGCCCGATCGCCGCTTTTCGCTGCGCACGGTAGCCTGCTTCGGGCAGTGCGCGCTGGCTCCGGTGGTAGAGGTGGACCACTCCATCCTCGGCCACACGAACGAGCAGGCCTTGCACCGCGGGCTGGAGCAGTTGAACGGGAGGAAGGCGTGATCCGGATTCAGGATATCGGCGCGTTCAGCGCGGTGCGCGAAGCGGGAATGGCGAAGCTGCTGCCTTCGCCGGGGGCATCGGCCGGCAGGGCCGCGACGTGAAACTGGCCGCCGTGAGGGAAGTGCCATCTTTCAAGCCACAAAAGAAAATCGTATTGCGCAATTACGGCCTCGTGGAGATGCCGCTGGGCACGCCGCTGAAGACCTTCATCTACGACGTGGGCGAAGGCGGCGCCAACGGCCGGCATGGTGGTCATGGATGAAGACAACCGCATGGCGGATTGCCGCAGGCCATGATGAGGGTGTGGGGCATGCTTCAGCTTGGAGCGCCGGGATAAACCGGCATTGAGTAGCGGATGAGAGAGCCGTACAAGAAAGGCGTAGCAAGCCATCTTGGCCCCGAGTCATGCGTGGTCAGCCGTAAGGCGGGGCACGAAGCGTTGACAGGGGCACAGGCAGGGCGGGCGATTGAGCCGCGAAATGGAGCTTATTTCAGGGGGCCGACGTTGTCAA
>JBEKSR010000179.1:0-7749 GCA_049516835.1 Bryobacteraceae bacterium
GGTCGCCGGCGCCGCGGTGCGGCATCTGAAGTCGAAATCGGTGAAGCAGATCGCCTTGGCGCTCGATCCGGAACATGCGGACGGCGAGTATGCCGCCGCCGCCGTCGAGGGCGCCATTCTGGGCGAGTTCGAACCGGACCGCTACAAGACCGACGACGACAAGAAATCCGTGGAAGCGTTCGCGGTGGCGGCGGCCGGCGGCGCGGCGGAACTCGACGACGCCGTCGCCCGCGGGCGCATACTGGCGGAAGCGCAGAACTTCACGCGCGGCCTGGTGAACGAGCCGGCCAACCGGCTTACGCCCTGGAAAGTGGTTGAGGCCGCGCAAAAAATGGCCTCCGAGTACCAGTTGGAATGCGAAGTCCTCGAGCGCGAGCAGATGGAAAAGCTCGGCATGGGCGCCCTGCTCGGCGTGGCGCAGGGAAGCGCGGAGCCTCCCGCGCTGATCGTGATCCGCTACCGGCCGGCGCAGGCGGAGTCCAAGGCTCACCTTGGCCTGGTGGGCAAAGGCGTCACTTTCGATAGCGGGGGCATCTCCATCAAGCCCGCCGAAGGCATGGAAAAGCAGAAGTCCGACATGGCCGGCGGCGCGGCTGTGATCGGCGCCATGCGGGCCATCGCGCAACTGAAGCCCACCATTCCGGTGACCGCGTTCATTCCCTGCGTCGAGAACATGCCGGGCAGCCGCGCGCAGCGGCCCGGCGACATTGTCACCGCCATGTCGGGCAAGACCATCGAAGTGATCAGTACCGATGCCGAGGGCCGGCTGATTTTGGCGGACGCTCTCACCTACGCGCGCCAGCAGGGTTGCACTCACCTGGTGGACGCCGCCACTTTGACGGCAGCCATCGTGGTGGCGCTGGGCCACCTGAACATGGGGTTGTTCGCCAACGACGAGGCCATGCGCGACCGCGTGCTCCAGGCCGCCAAAGCCGAGGGCGAGCGCATGTGGCCCATGCCGCTCGAAGACGATTACAAGGAGTACTTCAAGAGCGCCTTCGCGGACCTTGCCAACGCCGGCGTCCGCTGGGGCGGCGCGGTCACCGCCGCCATGTTTCTGAAGGAATTCGCCGGGGACACGCCGTGGGTGCACCTGGACATCGCCGGCACGGCCTGGCTCGAGGAAAGCAAGCCGTTCCTGGCGAAGGGGCCTTCGGGAGTTCCCATGCGGACGCTGGTGCGCCTGGCCACCCAATGGAACGATCGATGAATGTGGCTGCGGTATAACGGAGACATGATGAGGACGGCTATTCTCGGCACGATAGTCTTGTTATTGGCGTCCGGAGCAGGCGCCGCGCACACCGGCGCCAAGTCTCCCCAGCCCTCGAAATCCCTGGCCGATTTCAGCACCGCCATGGAAGATCTCGCACGGTCCGCCAGCCCGGCCGTGGTCCAGATCCTGGTGCGGACATTGGCGCCCCTGGAGAGAGGAGACTCGGAAGGCGCGGGGTTCGTCTCGGAGCAGGAAGGCACGGGGTCGGGCGTCATTGTGGACCCGGACGGGTATATCGTCACCAACGCTCATGTGGTGCGGAACGCCCGCCGCATCGAGGTCAAGATTCTTCGCAGCGACGAAAGGGGGCCGGAGCCGCACGGGCACCTGATGCCCGCGAAACTGATCGGACTGGACCGGCAGGTGGATATCGCGGTGGTGAAGATCGAGGCGCAGAATCTCCCGGCGCTTTCTTTCGTGAACTCGGACAATCTCCGGCAGGGGCAGTTGGTGCTGGCCCTGGGCAGCCCGCTCGGGTTGCAGAACTCCCTCACGCATGGCGTGGTGAGCGCGACTCTCCGGCAACTCGATCCGGAAAGTCCGATGGTGTATATCCAGACTGACGCTCCCATCAATCCCGGGAATAGTGGTGGACCCTTGCTGGATATCGAGGGGCGCGTGGCCGGCATCAACACCATGATCTTCTCGCAATCGGGCGGCAACGAAGGGCTCGGGTTCGCCATTCCCGCCAATCTGGCCAAGGACGTGTATCAGAGACTTCGCAAGGACGGGCGGGTGCGGCGCGGCGCCATCGGAGTGATTCCCGAGACGATTACGCCAACGCTGGGAGCGGCCCTGGGACTGGACCGGGATTCGGGCGTCATCCTTTCCGACGTGGCGCCGCATGGCGCCGCGGAGGCCGCGGGACTCGAACCGGGAGACGTGGTGCTGTCTATCGACGGCAAGCCGATGCGAGAGGCGCGGGACCTGGCTCTGGCGGTGTTCCAGCGCGCGCCCGGAGACCAGTTGACCATGGAGATCCAGCGCGGCCACGAGCGGATGTCCAAGACCGTCGCCGTTATCGACCGGAAGAACGAGCCCAGCCAACTCGAGGACCTCGTCAATTACGACGCCGCGCTGGTGCGCCGGCTGGGGATTCTGGCGATGACCGTGGACGAGAAGGTGACTCCCATTCTGCCGGACCTCAGGCGTCTTTCGGGCGTCGCCGTGGCGGCGGTCCCGGCGGAATTCGCCGGGCTGAATCCGGGCCTGCTGCCGGGCGACGTGATCTACTCGCTGAACAACCGGCGCCTCGCGTCGCTCGACGAGCTGCGGGATGCGCTGAAGGACAAGAAGTCCGGCGATCCCGTCGCGCTCCTGGTGGAACGGCACGGGCAACTGATCTACGTGGCGGCGGCACTAGAATAGACGGGCCATTGTGGGGCGGGCAATCCTGCCCGCAAGCCGGCCTTCCGGCCGGCTGGACCCGCTGGAAAGCGGGTCCGCAGGCTGAAAAGCCTGCCCCACAAAGTGGCATTGGGCACTCGTGCCTGCTGCGCCACGACTGCCCGTTGTTCTATTGCAACGCGGAAAAAAGCATCGTAAAGTGGGGACCGGGATAGAATATGCAGAGGAAAACAGTTATCATCATTGCCGCCGCGGCTGTGGTCGCCGCAGGGTTGGGGACGTGGGCCGTGGTCGGGAGACAGGCCGGAATTCAATATCGCACGGCGACTGTCGAACACGGCGACATTAACGTCGCCGTCTCGGCCACCGGCAACCCCAACGCGGTCGTAACCGTGCAAGTGGGCACGCAAGTGTCGGGCGTGGTGATGGCCTTGTTCGCCGATTTTAACTCGAAAGTGACTAAGGGCCAGTTGATCGCGCGCATCGATCCCGCGCCCTTCCAGGCGAAGGTCGATCAGGCCCAGGCGAGCCTCGATGCATCGCGGGCCGCCGTAGCCAATAGCCAGGCCGTCATCCAACAGGCTATGGCGGGCATTCAAGCCGCCAACTCTTCTTTGGCAGCCGCTCAGGCGAATGTCCTGAAAGCGGAGGCCGTGGCCGAGGATGCCAAGGTCAAGGTCGACCGGCGCGTGATCATGGTCAAGCAGGGTGCGGACTCCAAAGAGGATCTGGAAACCGCTCAGACCACTTACAAATCGGCGGTGGCCGATCATGACGCATTAGTGGCGCAGCAACATGCGGTGGAAGACAACGTGAAGGTTGCACAGGCCCAGGTGAAGGTGGCGAATTCGCTTTTGACCGCCAACCAGGCGCAGGTCAAACAGTTCACCGCGGCGCTGCAATCGACCCAACTGGACCTGGGCCACACCAACATCACGGCGCCCGTGGATGGCGTGGTGGTGTCGCGCAACGTGGATGTCGGACAGACGGTCGCCGCCAGCCTGGCGGCTCCCACGCTGTTTCTGATCGCTCAGGACCTGACCAAGATGCAGGTGGATACCAACGTGTCGGAAGCCGACGTGGGACGCGTGCGCGTGAATCAGCCTGCCACTTTCACGGTGGATGCGTATCCCGGGCAGGTGTTCACCGGCAACGTGACCTCCATCCGCAAAGCGCCCATCAACGTGCAGAACGTGATCACCTACGACGCGGTGATCGGCGTTGCGAATCTGGACCTGAAGCTGTTTCCCGGTATGACGGCGAATGTGAAGATTCTGGTGAATCAGCGCCCCAACGTGCTGAAGGTCCCCAACGCCGCACTGCGTTATCACCCGGCATCCGAGACGGCAGCGGCTGACGCCGGCAAGACCGTACGCAAGGGCGCGGCGCCGGAGAAAGCCGTCTGGATACTGGACGCGGACAACAAGCAGCAGCGCGTGGTGGTGGCTACCGGCGAAACCGATGGCACGTATACGGAGATCACCCAAGGCGGCGTGAAGGACGGAGACCGCGTGATTGTCGCGGCGCTGGCGAAGGCGGCTCCGGCTTCGGGCGGCAGCCCCGGCGCCCAGACCGGCGGCAAGGGCGGCAGAGGACCGGGATTCTAGGCGAGCGCCATGGCATCGGTAATCGAGATCAAAGATCTGGTCAAGGATTACAAGGTCGGCGAGATGGCGGTGCACGTGTTGAAGGGCATCTCGTTCGAAATCGAACGGGGAGATTTCGTTTCCATCATGGGGCCGTCCGGATCCGGCAAATCCACGCTCATGAACATCCTCGGGTGCCTCGACAAGCCCACCTCCGGGACTTACACGCTGGACGGAATCAGCGTCGGGAATTTGAATCGCGACCAACTGGCTGAGATCCGGAACAACAAGATCGGCTTTGTATTCCAGCAGTTCAACCTGCTGGCGCGAACCAGTGCGGCGGAGAATGTGGAGTTGCCCATGATGTACACCGATGCCCCGGCCCGCGAGCGCCACGAACGAGCGATGAAGGCGTTGCTCGCGGTGGGACTCGCCGGACGCGAGGAACACCAGCCCAGCCAGCTTTCCGGCGGCCAGCAGCAGCGCGTGGCCATCGCGCGGTCGCTGGTAAACGATCCCAGCATGATCCTGGCGGACGAGCCGACCGGAGCGCTGGACTCGAGAACCAGCGTCGAGATCATGGCCATCTTCCAGCGGTTGAACCGCGAAAAGGGGATCACCATGATCGTGGTGACGCACGATCCGGATGTCGCGGCTTACTCCAACCGGAGCATCCATTTCAAAGATGGCAGGTTGCAGCTCGACGAGAGACTGAAGCAGCCACGCGAGGCGCGGAAGGACCTCGAGCAGCTTCCCGCCGAGCTGCCGGAGGAGGTTTCGTCGTGAATAAGATCGTGGGCAGCATCCGCATCGCGCTGCGCGCGCTGCGGGTCAACCGCATGCGCTCGGCGCTCACCATGCTGGGGATCATCATTGGCGTGGCGGCAGTCATCGCCATGGTGGGTGTGGGCGCGGGCGCCACCGCCCGCATCCAGCAGCAGATCCAGAGTATCGGGAGCAACCTGATCATCGTGATGCCGGGCAGCGTCAGTACCAATGGCGTCCGGCTCGGCTCCGGCGCGGTAGCCTCGTTGAGTGAAGACGACGCCAAGGCCATCGCCGCCGAATGCCCATCCGTCGCTCTCACCGCACCTACCGTGCGCGGCGGCGTGCAGGTGGTTTACGGAAACAACAACTGGGCCACCAATGCCCAGGGCGTGACTCCGGATTACATGACCATCCGCGATTACACCATGTTGTCCGGCCAGTTTTTCACCACACAGGACGTGGATGCGGCCGCCAAAGTGGCCGTGCTGGGTGAAACTGTCGCCGAAAATCTATTTGGCGACAGCGATCCCACCGGCCAGGTGGTCATCATCAAGAATGTGCCGTTTACCGTGGCGGGCGTGCTGACACCGAAGGGCCAGTCACCCACGGGTCAGGACCAGGACGACGTCATCCTGCTGCCCATTTCCACGGCCATGCAAAAGGTGATCGGCGCCAACAGGGCCAATGCCCAAGCGGTCGGCTCGCTGATGGTGCAGGCCATCAGCCCGCAGGCCATGGACCAGGCGATCGAGGAGATGGAGGCGCTGCTGAGGGAACGGCATAGAATCCTGCCGGGCCTGGAGGACGATTTCACCATCCGCAATCTCACCGAGGTGTTCCAGGCCCAGGAAACGTCGGCGCAGGTGATGTCGATTCTGCTGGGCGCCATCGCGTCGGTATCGCTGATCGTAGGCGGCATCGGGATCATGAACATCATGCTGGTGTCGGTGACCGAAAGGACGCGGGAGATCGGCCTGCGGCAGGCGGTGGGCGCCAAGACGCGCGACATCCTGTTACAGTTTCTGGTGGAAGCCGTGACGCTCTCCCTGCTGGGTGGAATTGTCGGGATCGCGGTTGGGCTGGCGGCATCGGTGCTCATTTCGCACTTCGCGAAATGGTCGACCGCGGTCAGCCCTCTGTCTATTCTTCTGGCGTTTCTATTCTCCGCGCTGGTGGGAGTGTTCTTTGGCTACTACCCGGCGCGCAAAGCGGCGTTCATGGATCCGATCGAGGCTCTCAGGTATGAATAATCTGACCATCGTTTGGGGAACCGCCGGATTGCTGCTTCTTTCGAACGCCTGCATGATCGGTCCGAAATACCAGCGTCCTGGCGCTCCGGCGCCCCCGGCCTTTAAAGAAGAGCCGCCAGCCGGCTGGAAGGAAGCGCAACCGAATGACGGAGCGCTTCGCGGCCAGTGGTGGAAGGTTTACAACGATCCGCGGCTCGAAGCGCTCGAAGACCAGGTGAGCATCACGAACCAGAACGTATTGGCCGCCGAGGCTCAGTTCCGCGAGGCCCAAGCGGCCGTGCGCATCGCCCGGGCCGGTCTATTTCCCACGGTGACCGCCGTGCCATCCGTGGCGGATTCCGGAACGGGAACGCCTTCCAGCGTGAGACGCCTGTACACCATACCGGTTGACCTGGCCTATCAGGTCGATATATGGGGAAGCATTCGGCGCGGCGTGGCGGCCAATTCCGCCCTCGCGCAGGCTTCGGCGGCGCAACTCGAGAATGCCCGCTTATTATACCAGGCGGAACTCGCCGGGGATTACTTCCAGATTCAGGGGCTCGACGCCTCGCGGCAGTTGCTGGATGCCACCGTGAAGTCGTACGAGCGAAATGTCCAACTGACCCAGGACCGGTTCGATGGCGGTGTGGCGTCGCAAGGCGATGTGGCGCTGGCTCAAACCCAGTTGGAAACGGCCCGCGTGCAGTTGGCCGACCTGGGAGTTCAGCGGGCCCAATTCGAACATGCCATCGCCGTGCTGACGGGCAAGCCGCCGTCGGATTTGTCGATTCCCGCCGCGCCCAAACAGGCGCCGCCGCCGGTGTCTTCGATCGGTATCCCTTCCGCTCTGCTGGAACGAAGGCCCGATGTCGCCGCCGCCGAGCGGCAGGTCGCGGCCGCCAACGAACAGATCGGAATCGCCAAGGCGGCGTTCTATCCGTCGCTGGCCCTCAGCGCCGGCGCGGGCCTGCAAACCTCGGTCATCGGCGATTTGTTCACGTGGCCCAGCCGCTTCTGGTCCGTGGGACCGCAGTTGGCCGAGACTCTCTTCGAAGCGGGCAAGCGCCGCGCTCAAGTCAAGCTGACCGAAGCCGCCTATGACGCCACCGTCGCCAACTACCGACAGACGGTGCTGACGGCGTTTCAACAGGTGGAGGACAGTCTGGCGCAGTTGCGCATCCTCGCCGAAGAAGGTGAGATCGCGGACCGGGCGGTCAAATCCGCGCAGCAGTCGCTGGATATCTCTACCGCACAATACCGTGGAGGTCTCGCGAACTATCTGCAGGTAATCACCGCGCAGACCAGCCTGCTGCAGAATCAACGGTCGGTAGTCGATATTCTCACGCGGCGCATGACCGCGAGCGTGTCCTTGATCCAGGCCCTTGGCGGCGGATGGGACGTCTCACAGTTGCCCTAAGGTGGGACATGCTTTAGCCTGAAAGAGGCGCTGAAACGAGAATTTTGTTCTCGTTTCGTTCATGAGAATTCAGGCGGCCACCTCCAGACCGATTTCCCGGATTAGGTTGTCGAGTGCCTGGCCGACGGC
>JBEKSR010000180.1:0-7699 GCA_049516835.1 Bryobacteraceae bacterium
CGGAAGCGGCGCGGCACATTCTGGATGCCTACGAGCTGTCGGGCACGTGCGCGCCCCGGCTGCTGCCGCGCATCGGCATCACGGAAGGCAACCGGCAGTCGCTGACCTTGGGGATGCTCATGTTGCAATTGATCGATCCGGAGCGCTACAACGCGCTGGCGTTGCTGTGGGAAGGCGACGCGCCGCTGGGTGAGCGGCTGGCCGATTGGGTGCGCAAGGAATGGGAGCACAAACCGCACGAGGGCGAGACGCCGATCGGGGTGGCCGCGGAAGTTGCGGAAGCGGCGGCGCAAGCGGTGGCCGCGGCCGAGGCCGCGGGTCCGTTCGTGAAAAAGGACCGCGAAGAGTACCAGCGCTTGCTGAACGATATGCGCGCGATGGAGGCGCAGTACCGGTATTACGACGCCAAGACGCGCTCCGCCGCGCTGGTTTTGCGATACGGCTACAGTCGTGATTTGAAAGATCTCCAACGGGCGCTTGTGCCGCTGAAGGAGAGCCTCGGCCACTACCGCCGGCTGGTGGCGCTCACCGACAAGACGTATCGCGAAGCGTGCAGTGTTCACAGTGTTTCACGGCGCATCCCATTCCGCGGCGCACCCGGCAAATACACGCACTGGCGCGACTGCCTGCCGGAGTACGAGCGGGAGCTTGTGATCTTCGAGCGCAACTTGAAGACGCTCGAGACGCCGGGCGCGGCGACACGGAAGCCGGGCCTGGACTGGCTGTTTGAGGAGTAACCCGCCGGGCAGACGCCTACGCGACTTTCAGCCGCCTTAGCTTCAGCCGGTCGCGGCGGACTTGGGCAAGGTCATATTGGGCCTGTTGCACAAGCCAGCCTTCCTCGGTGCCGCCGAAAACCTTCGATAGCCTCACGGCCATTTCGGGAGATATGCCGCGCTTCCCGTTTGCGAGCTCCGAAAGCGTGTTGCGCGTCACTCCAAGGGCTTCGGCTGCTCGCGTGATGGTCAAGCCCAAAGGCTCGATACATTCCTGCCACACAACAAGGCCGGGGTGCGGCGGGTTTTTCATGGTCATAGGCTGGTTCCTTTCAGTGGTAATCGACATAATCAACGTCCTCCGCGCCATCGCCAAAGCGGAAAATCACCCGCCAGTTGGCCCGAACGGTCACGGCCCAAAAACCTCTCATCTGGCCTTTGAGCGGATGCAACCGGAACCCCGGCACGTCCATATGGGCAACGGTTGGGGCGGCGTGAAGCGTTGCCAGAATATTCCGCAGCTTGCCAACATGGTCGGGGTTTACGCCGCTCGGGTCGTCCTGTTCAAAAAGCCGTTTCAGTCCCTTGTGGCGGATTGTCAGTATCATCCCGCACCGTAACGTGCCACGTGGCGCATGTCAAGAACAATTCTAGCACCTTAGCAGTCCGTGGCAGAGAGAGAGTTTTGGGCGATTCGCCCAAAAAACGCATGCTAAGTCCTTTGTTTCCCGCTGCGGTTTGGGCGATTCGCCCAAAACCTGACTTGCGCCACGGGCTGTTAGCCCTTTCCTTCTGCCGGCCTACGAGCGGGAGCTCGACAACTTCGAAAGGAACGGAAGCCGCGGCAGTGGCACTTCATACGGACTGTTTCTCCGCTGGGTGGTGAGAGGCACGTACAAGACGAGAGATCGCGGCGGGTCAGGGTCTTCGCGGGAGACGATGACGACGGGGCGCGTCTTGGCAGCGAGTCCCAGGTCCGCCAGCCAGACCTCACCGGGCTGGGGGTTCATTGAGCAGGTCGAGGACCTCCTGTTCGGCGGCGCGCGAGCGCGCGATATCAAGGATGTCGTGATCGGCGAGATCTATAACCTCAGTGATGCGCTCCCTGGCCTCTGCCTCTGTCTCCGGTTTCCACTTGCGCAATCGAGCATCTAGTTTCTCCGCCAAAGCGTCCACGATGGTCTCCTCCCCTCGTTCCTAGTGTAGCGCCATCGACCCTCGACGATATCGCCACGTACTCCACTGCGGGGACACGGAGGCCCCAGTTCATGAAACGTGGCAAACGCGTCCGCGGCCGTAAGTCTTCTCCGAAGCAGAGCTTGAATCTGCCTGACCTCGACCAGGCAGAATCTCCGGTTCTCAATAAGCGGCCGTCAGGCTGCTGCCGCGCATCGGCATCACCGAAGGCAACCGGCAGTCGCTGACCTTGGGGATGCTCATGTTGCAATTGATCGATCCGGAGCGCTACAACGCGCTGCCCTTGCTGTGGGAAGGCGACGCGCCGCCGGGTGAGCGGCTGGCCGATTGGGTGCGCAAGGAATGGGAGCACAAACCGCACGAGGGCGAGACACCGATCGGGGTAGCCGCGGAAGTTGCGGAAGCGGCGGCGCGGGCGCTGGTCGCGGCCGAGGCCGCGGGTCCGTTCGTGAAAAAGGACCGCGAAGAGTACCAGCGCTTGCTGAACGATATGCGCGCGATGGAGGCGCAGTACCGCTACTACGACGCCAAGACGCGCTCCGCCGCGCTGGTTTTGCGATACGGCTACAGTCGTGATTTGAAAGATCTCGAACGCGCGCTTGTGCCGCTGAAGGAAAGCCTCGGCCACTATCGCCGGCTGGTGGCGCTCACCGACAAGACGTATCGCGAAGCGTGCAGCGTCCACAGTGTTTCGCGGCGCATCCCGTTTCGCGGCGCACCCGGCAAATACACGCACTGGCGCGACTGCCTGCCGGAGTACGAGCGGGAGCTTGCGATCTTCGAGCGCAACTTGAAGACGCTCGAGACGCCGGGCGCTGCGACACAGAAGGCGGGCCTGGACTGGTTGTTTGAGCCGTAGCCCGCCGGGCGCAGCTCAGCCGTTAGCCCTGCTTGCGGCACGCTCGGCGCGATGCGATGCTGGTCTCCATGACTTACTGTGACCGGAACACGCAAAAAGAGCCACTCGCCGGGCGACCTTCTCCTGCCCCCGCTCCCTGGCCCATGGCCCCCAAGACCCCCTACTGGCTCGCTGCCGCCTGCCTTGCCGGCATCGCCCTGCTGGCGCCGTTTCCCCGAGCCCTTTCGCAAGAAGAAACTCCCCCGAAGGGTCTCAATGCCCCGCTGCTCTATCCGCCGTCCTACGAGGAGTGCATGCGCGCCGGCAAGCCCGTCCTCATCCGCAAAGACATCTACCACGACGGCTGGATCGACCTCAATAAGAACGGTCGAAAAGACATCTTCGAAGATCCCGCCCAGCCCGAGGACAAGCGTCTGGATGACTTGATCCGCCAGATGACGCTCGAGGAGAAAACCGTACAGTGCGCCACGCTGTATGGCTATCGCCGCGTGCTGGTCGATTATTTGCCCACTGAAGCCTGGCGCACCACCGGCCTCTGGAAGGACGGGGTTGCCAACATCGACGAGCACCTTAACGGCAACCCCTACTGGAAGCAAAGTCCCGACGTGCCAGGCATGGCCTACGTGTGGCCCGCCTCCAAGCACGCCTGGGCGCTCAACGAAGTCCAGCGTTTTTTCATCGAAGATACCCGTCTCGGCGTCCCCGCCGAGTTCACCGACGAGGGCATACGCGGCGTGGAGCACTACCGCGCCACCGCTTTTCCCACGCAGCTCGCCATGGGCGCTACCTGGGATCGGGCCCTCATCCGCCTAGTCGGCGAGATCACCGGCCGCGAGGGCTTCGCGCTGGGCTACGACAACGTCTATTCCCCCATCATGGATGTGATACGCGACCCGCGCTGGGGCCGCTGCCTCGAATCCTACGGCGAAGATCCCTTCCTGGTTTCCGAGCTCGCCATCCAGGAAGTGCTGGGTATCCAGTCGCAGCACGTCGTCTCCACCATGAAGCACTTCGCCGTCTACGCCAACAACAAGGGCGCCCGCGAAGGCAATGCTCGCACCGATCCGCAGATCGCGCCTCGCGAAATGGAGATGCTCCACCTGTGGCCCTACGAGCGCGTCATCCACGCCGCGAACCCGCTCGGCGTGATGAGCTCTTACAACGATTACGACGGTATCCCCGTCACCGGAAGCCATTATTTCCTCACGGACATCCTGCGCGCGCGCATGGGTTTCCAGGGTTACGTGGTCAGCGATAGCGATGCCGTCGAATATCTTTTCGACAAGCACCACGTGGCCGCCACCTACAAAGACGCCGTCCGCCAGGTGATTCTCGCCGGCCTCAACGTGCGCACCAACTTCAAGCCGCCCGAGCAGTTCGTGCTGCCCTTGCGCGAGCTGGTCCGGGAAGGCGCCGTCCCCATGTCCGTGCTGGATTCCCGCGTGCGCGACGTGCTCCGCATCAAAATGCGCGAAGGCCTCTTCGACCATCCTTACCGGCCGCTGGACACGCCGGACTCAATCGTCATGAATCCTGCCCACCTGGCCGTCTCCCGGCGCGCTTCCCGCGAAAGCCTGGTGTTGCTCAAGAACGATGGCGGGCTGCTGCCGCTCGATCCCTCCAAAATCAAAACCATCGCCCTCAGCGGGCCCAACGCCGACAATGTCGATTACGCACGCGGCCGCTACGGCCCGGGCGATCCCCCCGTGGTCACCGTGCGCCACGCCCTCGAGACCCGCTTCGCCGGCAAGGCCCGCGTCCTGTTGTCCCAAGGCGCCGGCTTCTTCGACGAGCATTGGCCCGACACCGAAATCATATACGAACCTCCCACCGCCAAAGAGCAACAGCTCATCGATGAGGCCGCCGCCAACGCCCGCCAGGCCGATGTGGCCGTCGTCGTAGTGGGCGATCAATTCAACGGAGTGCCCGGCGTGCGCGGCACTGTCGGCGAAAGCGCGTCGCGCACCGGCATCTCGCTCACCGGCCGCCAGGACGATCTCATCCGCGCCGTCGCCGCCACCAAAACCCCCACCATCGTCGTCGATATCAGCGGCCGCCCCGTCGCCCTCAACGTCGCCAATCGCGTGAGTCCCGCCATCCTCCAGGCCTTCTTTCCCGGCATGTACGGTGGCGATGCCATCGTCGACGCCCTCTTCGGCGACTACAATCCCGGGGGCAAGCTGAACTCTACTTTCCCGAAAACCACCGGCCAGTTGGAGCTCAACTTCCCCACCCACCCCGGCGCCAATGTCGAAGCCGGGGGCCGCATTCCTCTAAACGTCACCGGGGTCCTCTGGCCGTTCGGCTACGGCCTGAGCTACACGACTTTCAAATATTCCAACCTGCGAGTCTCCCCCGGCAGCACCGCCGCAGACCACGACGTCACCATCACCTTCGATCTGACCAACACCGGCACGCGCGCCGGCGATGAGATTCCGCAACTCTACATCCACCAGTTCGCCAGCTCCACCATCACCTGGGACCAATCCCTCCGCGGCTTCGACCGGATCCACCTGAATCCCAACCAAACCAAGTCTGTGTCGTTCACGCTTTCGCCTGCGACGCTGGCCATTTGGAACGTCGCCATGAAACGCGTGGTCGAGCCCGGCAAATACGAAGTGCAAATCGGCGCCGCCTCCAACGACATCAAGCTGAGAGCGTCGCTCGATATCATGTGACGCGCGTTTGTGGGGCAGCCAGGCATTCATGCCCGAACCCGCGGGTTTTTGCGTGTCCCGGGCACCCGGAATCGTTCCACTTGCTATCGCTGCAGTCAGCGTGAGCAGAACGAGATGTGAAGCACGCACCTTGCGCCGCCGGCCTTCTTGCACTCATCGATCGCTTTTTGCTGGGCCTCTCTCTGGTCTGCGGAGGTTCCCCAACCCGAGACGCCCCGATCCGCCGCCAGCGCCCCGCACTGTTTATCGAAGGCGGTCCGCAAGACGCACGCCTTGCCGCGCTGAGAGCAGAGGTTCATGGCTTCCTTCTCCGCGCTGGCCCGGTCGTCCTTGCCCAGCGACCATCCGGCGCCCATGTCCCTGTCACTGTAAGCGATGGCGCCCCAGGATATCTTCCTGGGCGGCGGAGGCGGGCTTGGCGGACCCGGCGTCCCCGCGTTGGAGTTCCAAACCGAGCAGATCGTCGCTTGCAGGGCGCAGTTCTTGGCGCCGAGGCGAGCGCACTCCGCCAGCGCTCGCCGCTGGGCGTTCGCCTTGGTGTCGGCATTCCCCCAGGCGACAAGATCGCCGTCCGCCGCGACGGAGCCGCAGTTCCCGTTGAAGCTGGTCTGCAGGATGCACTTGGCGCCACCCTCCTTGACGCAGCCTTGCATTGCTATTCTCACGGCGTCGGCCCGGTCGATTTCCCGTACGACCAGCCGGAGATCTTCTCCTTCCAGCTATAGGCGATGGCGCCCCAGGAGTCGGTGCTGCACTCGATATTGCAGAGCTCCGGCTTATTGTTGCAGTACCCCGGCATCGTGACGGACCCTCCGCTCCAGCAGCCGGACCGCTCCATGCACTTGACCACGCAGCTTTCGTCGACTCCGGCCGGAAGCAACGCCGGCCAAACCAGACAGACAGAACTCAGGAACAGGACTCTAACCTTGGCTTTCATGGAGCGCCTCGAAGTACCCGCGCTGAACCGGACCATTCTACACCTCCGACGCGGTCTGTGGCAGCCCGTGGGGTCGCGGAAGCCGGCCTGGATACTTGGGGTGCAAAATTCGGCAGCCCGGCGGTTTTCGTCTCGCACGGAGATCTCTTCGCCAACGCCGATCCAATCGGCGGGGACGCCCGGAAGAATATACAGAGCTCCATTTTGCTCGAGGAGCAGCATGTCCCGGACGAGGTTCACCAGGTTGGCGTTGGCCCAGGCTTCCGGCATGTCGCCGGTGCCCATCTGGTTAAGGACTGGCTTCCCGATACACGCCAGATCGCTGTTTCGGGCTACGCGCGGCCAAAGTCCGAGATGGGGACGTTGCGGCCATTTCAACTGGTGTAGACTCGGATTATGCAGCCAGCGCAGCGCTTGACCGCGATCATCGAACGTGAGGACGACCGCTTTGTAGCGTTGTGCCCGGACCTCGACATTGCCAGCGAGGGTGCTTCGATTGAAGAGGCGCGAGCCAACCTCATCGAGGCGATCACGCTGTTTTTCGAGACGGCGTCCCCGTCCGAAGTCGCCCGGCGCTTTCACAGCGAGGTTTTCGTGACCCAGGTTGAGGTTCCGGTTGGGTAAGCTTCGAGTTCTTTCAGGCTCGGAGATTTGTCGTATTCTCGAACAGAACGGATTCGCGGCTGTGCGCCGACGCGGGAGCCATCAGATCATGCAAGAGCGTCTGGAGACAACCACGATAACCGTCCCCGTTCCACTTCACGACCCGGTCGGACGCGGCACGCTGTTGAGTATCGTTCGGCAATCGGAACTCCCGAGATCGTTGTTTGAGACCGAGAGCGGGTGATCGCTGGCAGCGGCCTGATTCCGGTTCGGCGGCCACGTGGCGCATGCCACGCGCATCGCTAACATTCACTTGCTGTCGAACCTGGAGCCGTTCCGCTGGGGCGCGCCGAGCTTCATCCGGAAAACCCTGCAATCGTGCCAGAGAATCGGCATCCAGGGACTGCACTTGTATCCGCTGCGTTACTGGGACTGGCCCAACAGCGCCGACAATCCAGCCGAGATTCAGTTTGACCGGGATTGGATCTGGTTCGAGGCGTGGGCGCGTTATGCCTGGGACCCCAACCGCGACCCTGCCGCTGAGCGTCAATACTGGATTGCTCGCATCGCGGAGCGCTACGGCTCGGCGGAAGCGGCGCGGCACATTCTGGATGCCTACGAGCTGTCGGGCACGTGCGCGCCCCGGCTGCTGCCGCGCATCGGCATCACGGAAGGCAACCGGCAGTCGCTGACCTTGGGGATGCTCATG
>JBEKSR010000181.1:0-7612 GCA_049516835.1 Bryobacteraceae bacterium
CCTTCCCCGATCCCCCGCATGTGCTGCACGCGCGCCGGATCGAAAGAAAGCTCTGTTGGTACAGAATCTCCCCGCGGCCGTGGCACGTGGGGCACGCGGCCGGCGAGGTGCCGGGCTCCGATCCCGCGCCGTGGCACCGGTCGCAGAGCTCCATCCGCGGCATCTGGATTTCGGCGCTCATGCCGAACACGGCTTCTTCAAAGCCCAGTTCGAGATCGTAGCGGATGTCCTCGCCGCGTTGCGCGCGGCTGCGCCGCCGTCCACCCCCCAAGAGATCGCCCAAGCCGAAGAAATCGCCGAGGATGTCGCTGAAATCGGCGAAGACGTCGGGACTGTAGCCGCCCGCCGCCATTCCCTGCAAACCCGCGTGGCCATAGCGGTCGTACGCCGCGCGCTTTTGCGGGTCGCTCAGGACGCTATAGGCTTCGGAAGCTTCCTTGAACCTCTCCTCGGCGGCAGGGTCCTCGGGATTGCGGTCGGGATGGTGCTGCAGCGCAAGCCTGCGATAGGCGCCCTTGAGCTCCTGCTCGCCGGCATCCCTGCCGACACCAAGAACCTCGTAATAATCTCTCTTCGACACGGGATTCACTGCGTTACGGCCTGACCGCCACCCTGACCCATGCGGGCCGGAGAAGCTTTCCTCTGAAATTATAGCCTCTCTGCAACTCGCCTAGAATCGCCTGGTCTTCGGCCTCCTCGGTCTGGACCCGTAGCACCGCCTCGTGCCGGTTAGGGTCGAACTGCTTTCCCTCCGTCTCGATGGGCTCGAGCCCCAGTCTCTTCAGTGTTTCGTAAAGTCTCTGATAGATCAGCTCGACGCCTTTAGCGTAGTTGCGATCGGCCGTTTCCACCTTCAGCGCGCGTTCGAAATCGTCCAGCACCGGAAGCATCTCCCGCACCAGGTCCATCGAGGCGAATTGCAGGAAATCCGAGCGCTCCCGCTCGCCCCGCCGCCGCGCGTTGTCGAACTCCGCGCGGGCGCGCAACAGCCGGTCGCTAAGGTCGGCCTTTTCCGCCGCCAGCCGATCGCGCTCGGCGGTGACGGCCGCGAGTTGTCCTTCCACGGTGGTGGCGGGCACGTTATCGCCGGGAGGCACGTCGGAGAGATGCGGATCGGGCTTCTGGGTGTCCACTACTACTAGCTTACACTGTAGGGGCCGCGCCCGCGGCGTGTGTCCCGCACGGCCCGGAACGCCCTACAACTGCGCGCTTTCCAGCGCCCGGCTGGTCTGCCATACGGCCGCCATCACGCGCTCGTAGTGCATGCGCATGGGGCCCAGCACGGCCACCTTGGCGGGCAGCCCGCTCACCATCCGCACTGTCATGCCGATCAGCGCCAGGTCCTTCATGGCCGGGTGGGCTGCCTCCAGGCCGACGTGCACTTCCAGTTCGCCCGGCGGCTGCTCCAGAAACCGGTCGAGCATCTCGATCAAACGCTTCTTTTCCTCCAGCGCGCACAGCAACTCGCGCATCTTCTCGCGCGTCAGGTGCAGGTCCAGGCCGAGCAGGTTGGAAGCGCCTTCCATGTGCACCTCGGGAAGGGTGTCCACCTCCAGCAATCCCTTCTGGCACAACCACTGAAGCTTGCGCATCAGCGCGTCATAGAGAGCGCGTTCTTCCGCCATGCGGCGCAGCAGCTCCCGCCGCGCCGCGCCCAACTGCCAGCCGCTAAAACTGCGGTTCACGTAATTCCGGATGGAGGCCAGATCTTCCGGCGAGGCCGGCTCATCGAGCGCCACCACGCGGTTGCGCACCATGTGATCGCGGGTGACCAGGATCATGAGGACGCGGCGGTCGGCCAGCGGCACCAGCTCGATCTGGTCGAGCTCCTGCGCCAGCGCCGGGATCGCCGCCGCGATTCCCACGTTGCTCGTCAGCTCCACCAGGATATGGCTGGACCGTTCGACGCAAGCCCCCACCGTATCCAGCGAATTGAACTCGTTCCGCAGCCGCTCGGCTTCCGCCAAAGCGACGCGTTTGACGGTCAGAGAGCGGACATAGTACCGGAATGCCTTCTCCGTGGGAACCCGTCCCGCCGACGTGTGGGGCTGCGAAAGATAGCCCTCGTCGGCCAGGTCCGCCATCGCGTTCCGGATGGAAGCCGGGCTGAGCGCATCGCTCCGGCGCCTGGAGATGGTGCGCGACCCAATAGGCTCACCGGTCTCGATGTACTCGCGGACGATCGAGCTCAAGATTTCCCGGTGCCGCGTTGGGAGCGGCGTGTCCGACGTCATAGACCGCACCTGTACGTCCCCTACTCATGATCTTAATCGTCGCCAAGTGAAGAGGTCAATCAGGGGATCCTGACCGAAGGGCCGGCTCTCGAAATGCGTGAAGCGGGGGATAGCCCGTAAGCATGGGGCCGCCGTCGAAGCTAACTCGTTGATTTAAGGCCATCTTCGCCCGGAAGACCGTACAATCGCCATATGAACCGATTTTAATTACAGGTTAAGCGACTCTTCATGTGCCGTTCGCTATGATAGCCGCAGGTGAATACGTTCGCCCCATCCCAAAGGAGATACGCAATGAAGAAGCTGATGACGCTGATGCTTGGCCTGTCGCTGGTTTTCGGCACCGTGGCCCTGGTTTTCGGTCAGGACACAACCAAAACGACGGAAACGACCACGAAGACGACGAAGGCCAAGAAGGCCAAGAAAGTGGTGAAGAAGACGGAGTCCACCACGAAGACAGGGAGCTAAGCCCGCTTCCGGTAATGAGTCGCTGGGAAGCCGCGTAGCGCCTCGCGGTCTACGCGGCAATCCAGTGACAGCAGTGCAACCCTCCAGTTTGCCTCATTTCTTCCAGCCCCAAAAGATGGAGCAGTCG
This sequence comes from Bryobacteraceae bacterium, assembly GCA_049516835.1. GTDB lineage: Bacteria > Acidobacteriota > Terriglobia > Bryobacterales > Bryobacteraceae > Fen-178. The sequence continues at coordinate 2,827 of JBEKSR010000181.1, forward strand.
TCCATGTCCACGTGCTGCTGGTACAGTTTCTCCAGACCGTAGTCGTCGATCTGGTCATCGTCGCAACTATAGGCTGTCGCGAACCTTCCCGATTGCACCTGGCGCTTGACCTCGGCGGCGGTGATGATGTGCATCAGCGCCGCCTCCGCGGGCGGCAGATTGACCTTGTGGGAATAGAACAACTCGAGTCCCGGCGGCGGCGTACGCCTCGTCAAAAAATAGATCGGCTCATTGGCGAACAGTGGTGCGTTGCGCGGCGTCACCTGGTCGACTTTGTTCGCCAACCGTTGGTATACGCTCCAGTTCAAGTCTCGCCGTTCATATAGCGATTTGCCCAATCCCAGCGCGAACAGCACCGAAACCAGCACCACCGGCCACAGCGCGCGGTCCGGTCCGAGCACCCGGGAGGCGATCGCGTACAGCCCCGCCACGGCTAGAATCGTCAGAAATGGCACGGTCAGCAGGAAATATCGCGCGAAGGTGGGATGGGCTCGGCCAACCCATGCGGAAAGGGCGGCCGCGAGCCACGCGCACAGGTAGAACTCCGCTTTCAACGCGCGCGGCCAAGCGCTTCTGCACACGACGTACAGCAGACCGAACACCGCCAGCAGGCCGAGCACCAGGGCCTGGCCGGAGTCGATCCAGGATGTCAGGATTTCGAGGTCGTGGCGCGTCGTCTCGGGCCAATACAGCTTGCGAAAGAAGGCGTGATACTGAAACACGTTGAACCAGGTCTGTCGCGGCCCTAGCCAAAACAGCCAGAACACCGGCGCAAAGGGAACCGCCGCTCCCGTGCCGAACGCCATGAGCTTCGTCCATCGGCGGCCCGCGCGATTGTAGAACAGCATCCAGCCGAGCAAAACGGGGGCGGCGCCAGCCGACAAGAGCGACGAACCGGCTGCCACGCCGGCGAAGAAGCCGGCTAGGGCGGGCAGGAGCGGTCCGCGTCGATCGACCGCGCGCACGGTAATCCGGAACGCCGCGGCCAGCGCGAACAGGCAAATACCGTAGGCCTGCGCCAGGGGCCCGAACTCGAACACCATGGCGTTCAGGCCGGTCCCGAAGCCGGCGGTGATCGCGGCGGCGAGCCGCCAACTTGGCACCGGGAAGCGGCGGAACACAAAATCGGCCGTCAGCAGGACCGCGCCGATGGTGAACAACGCCGCGAAGGCGTGCGGCACGCGCCAACTCTGCCCCAACAGGCGCATCCACCCCGCGTTCCAGTACGCGTTTAGAGGCGGCTGCGGGAAGCAGAAATCGATGTACGGTCTTCTGCCGGCGTCCATCAACTGGGCAGCCAGCAGATGATAACTTTCATCCCAGGTGAAGGCCCAGGTTTGGGAGTAAATCAGGAGCACCGCGGCATACAGCGACAGCACGCCGCAAAGCCACAGGTAGGAACCTCTGCGATCAGCTTCGGCGTTCACAAACGAAGGCAAATCCAGCACTAGCCATTGTGACACGCAGGCAGCTACTGGGAAAGTGGTGCCGTCGTAATCCCTCCGTTTCAGGGACAGGACTGTCCCCGAGACTGAGGGATTACGATCTGGCAGAGTCTTCGAGAGCCCCCACGCGGCCCGTTGGTGCATAATACTCAAGCCAATCGCCGGCGCTGATTGGGACGAGATTCCATGGGGTTTCGATGGCTTCATCGGCGGGCTGCATGCCGCCGCGGGGCAACCCGAGGCCGGGGAGGAATCGCGCGGGCGGCCGTGCTCGCGACGCTCCTCGCCGCCGTTCAGACACCGCTGCTCTCGGCCGGTCTGGCGGCGGTCGAACGCGGCAAACGGCAACTCCTGAACCAACGGGAAGTTGGGAATGAAGTCGCCGTGGCCCCTGGAACCGAGGCCGCGGTGAAAGACTACTTCTTTTCCTTTCGCAACTGTCAGGACCTCATGCTGTTTCGTCCCAGGTTCGGCTAGTACTCGAATGGCTCCGCCAGTTTCGTGGGGCATTGGAGCACCTACCCGGTGGTGTTGGCGCCCTGTTTTGGCCAGATGATCGCGGAGCAGATCTTCCGCATGTGGAGCGGCATGCGGCGGTCCGGAACGCTGGCGGCGGAGGAACCGTTCCCGATCGCGGAATTTGGCGCCGGCAACGGATCGCTCGCCGAATCCATTCTCGATTACATCGGCCAGCAGTCCAAGACGGCATCCGACAAGCGATGGCGTGATTCTGGGGGCAAGCGGTTTATGCCTGCTACGATCGATCGTCCGCCCTCAGTGCGGCGCAGCGCCAGCGAAATGCCCGCTTCGGAAGACGGTTTGAGGCGCGCGTTGGAGACGCGACCGACCCCACCGCCATGATCGCCCCTGGCAGCCTGAAAGGGATCGTGCTTTCGAACGAGATGCTGGACAATTTCAGCGTGCCAAGGTCATCCTCTCACCGGGGAGTTCCGCGGAAGTGGCGCTCATCGTACCCTGGCTGGCTCCGGAAGTCCGGCGCGACATCGGCGAACGTGTCCCAGCGGGTATCAAGAAGCTTGTTGCCGGGGATAACCAGGCGATTCAGACGACGTTCTCTTCCGGCGGGAGCGGGCCAAAGATCTACCTGAGCCGGGCGGCATTCATCGCGATTCTGGAATGGCTGGCTGCCTCGCCGGTACGCGCCCCTATGCTCTGCCGGCTGAAAGCTCCGACCATGACCGCCGCGGATTTACTGCCGGCGTGACTCAGCGGCCGGCAAGCTTCATCGATCGGCTTGCTGGTACTCGTCGATGACCTCGCCGTCGGCGATGCGGGCGGCGATCCGCTCCTGGCACGTCACGCAGTAGCGGGCCCAGGGCACCGCTTCCAACCGCTTGGCCGAAATCGGCTCGTCACACTCCAGACAAATTCCGAAGTGGTCGTGATCGATCCGGTGCAGTGCGTCCGAAACCTCGCGCAGCAGCTTCATATCGATCGTATTGCGGTTCAAGAAGATCCATTCCTCGTGATGCTGCTGGCTGAGGTCGCCCTCATCGGAGGGAACATCCAGGCGAGCGACCACCTGGGCCGCTTTCTGGGCGGACATACTGCGACGGACTTCCTCGGCTTTCGCCTCCAGCACCTTGCGGTACCTGGCGAGATTGGGCTTGGGTCCGTTCTTGTTAACCGTTTTCATGTTCTTTACAAATACCGATCACAGCCGACCAGATGCATAAGACGCACATCCAACACCAAAAGTTTCAGGCTCTGGAGGGGATCGCAGCGGCGCGGAATGGAAAAGTATAGCTGGCGTAGAGGAGAAAAGTCAAACGCGCATGCCAGTTTACAAACCCTTACAAGGGCCCGGTGACAGTATCTTTCGGCCAGAACTTGCCAACCTGCCGCTTGTTGGGGAGCCAGCGTCGCCGATGGGGCGCGAACTTCTCACGCACCGCGGCGGGGATGGACGCCAGCCCCCAAAAAAACAATTTAGCCGCGGATGAACACGGATCAACAAAAGAAAATCTTATCCGTGTTCATCCGTGGCCATAATTCTTGAAAATCAGGCACCCGTTAGTGCCCCCGAACCCGAAGCTGTTCGAAAGGGCGTACTCGATTTTCATGGGCCGCGCCTGGTTCGGCACGTAGTCCAGATCGCAAAGCGGATCCGGGGTTTCGTAGTTGATGGTCGGCGGTGCGATCTGGTCGCGGATGGCGAGCACCGTGATGCCGGCTTCGATGCCCCCGGCGCCGCCCAGCAGGTGCCCGGTCATGGACTTGGTGGAGCTCACCGCCAACTTGTAGGCGTGCTCGCCAAAGGCGCGCTTGATGGCCACCGTCTCGGCGCGGTCACCCACTTCCGTGGACGTGCCGTGCGCGTTGATGTAATCCACCTGGCTCGGGTCAATTCCGGCGTCGCGCAGCGAGTTCCGCATCACGCGGAAGGCTCCGCCGCCGTCCTCCGGCGGGGCCGTGACGTGGAAAGCATCGCTGCTCATGCCATAGCCCACAATCTCGGCCAGGATGTGTGCGCCGCGCTGGCGGGCGGCTTCGAGCTCCTCCAGCACCAGGATTCCGGCGCCTTCTCCCACCACGAACCCGTCGCGATCGCGGTCCCAGGGGCGCGAGGCGCGCTCCGGCTCGTCGTTCCTGGTGGAAAGCGCGCGCATGGCCGCGAATCCCCCGACCCCCATGGGCGTGATGCACGCTTCCGTGCCGCCGCAGATCATCGCTTCGGCGTCGCCGCGGGCGATGATGCGGAACGAATCGCCGATGGAATGCGCGCTGGTGGTGCAAGCCGTGGCAGTGGCCGAATTCGGACCCTGGGCGCCGCAACGCATGGAGACCTGGCCGGAAGCCAGGTTGACAATCATGGCCGGAATGAAGAACGGGGAAATGCGGCGGGGGCCGTGCTCGAGCAGGGTCCGGTGCTCACGCTCCATGATCTCGAACCCGCCGATCCCGCTGCCGATGTAGACGCCCACGCGTTCGGCGTTCTCCGGGGTGATCTGCAATTCGGAATTCTTCAGGGCCCAATCCGCCGCCGGGATGGCGAACTGAATGAAGCGCCCCATCTTCTTGATTTCTTTTTTTTCGATGTAGCTGGCGGGGTCGAAGCCTTTGACTTCCCCGGCAATCTGGCAAGAGAAGGCCGACGCGTCGAACTGGGTGATGCGCCCGACCCCGGATTTCCCCGCGCGGATCGCCTCCCAGGTCGCTTCCGTCCCCAACCCCAGCGGCGTCAGCAGTCCCACGCCAGTCACTACCACTCTTCGCGACAAAACGAGTCTCCCTGGTGAGAAAAACGGCTACGACTTCTTGGCAGTCTTGTTCTCGATGTACTCGATGGCGTCCTTGACAGTGGTAATCTTCTCGGCGTC
>JBEKSR010000182.1:0-9821 GCA_049516835.1 Bryobacteraceae bacterium
AGCGCCGACTCAAGCGCCGGAATGGCGGGGGCGGCTTCGGCCGCCCCGGATCTCAAATCAGACCCGCCGATCCATAACTTATTGCGACCGAAAATTGGTCTTGACAATGGGGGCCACTTTCGTTCTCGCGCTCAATTGATTGAAGGCGACGGCTGTAATACTTGACGTTCAAGCGAGCGGTTCGCAGCTTGTCATAAACCGTCCACGCCGGGTGCGTTTCTCGGCTCACGCGTCCTCCACAAAAGGAGCATAGAGTAAGATCGCTTCTCATTATGATGCGCGACGCCTTCGAAGGCAACCCGGTCCGCGGCCGACGATGGCAGGCCGACGCTTGGCTAGAGAACGCCTTACGCGCGGATGTGCGCGAGGCTGACGCTGCACTGGCGCCTCTCCATCGCCTGCGCCTTAACGCGATCGGCTCCGTCTGGAGCCGGCACGCCTGGCAATCTCCGCCAGCGACCGCAACGCAGCGTTGACTGCTGCCGCGTTCGGAAACAGATCGGCAACCTCAGGGTCAAGGACAACAACGTTGGAACTCGTTTGGATTTGCTCGGTGTATTTACCACGGACCAGCGTCCCGAAATCCGAGCGTTTATATTCGGAACGAAGTTCGTCTGCGGTAGAGTTCTTAGCCTTCCTCATAGAGTTTCCTCTCAGCCCGCGTTGCCATGCGCGCGGTGATGATTCGAATGGCCTCGTCGTGCTCTCGGTGTGCGACCACGAGCAGGCGCCCCGAGGACGACATGCCAAACGTCACGAAACGCCTTTCATCGAGCGAATGATCCGGATCATCGCCCGTTGCCGACAGGGGATCAAAAAACACGCTCGAAGCTTCATCGAATGAAACGCCATGTCTTCGCAGGTTCGCAGCAGCCTTTTGAGCATTCCATTCGAAACGCACCTGGACGTTTCACCTTCCTTCAGTATAGCCGTCGAGCAGGCAAGACCCCGGCGCTACCCCAAATACCGCTGCAAATCGTCTGTCCGGAAGCAGTGGGCCAGCGCGGTTTCGCGCGTAATGCGGCCGGCGCGGACCAGGTCGGCCAGGGACTGCTCCATGGTCATCATGCCTTCGGCGCGGCCCACCGAGATCTGCGAGCGGAGCTGGTGGTCGTCGCCCTTACGGATTAGCGCGCGCACGGCGTCGGTGGCGATCATGATTTCGGTCGCCGGCCAGCGCATGACGCCATCCACGCCCGGCACAAGCTGCTGCGCGATCACCGCCAGCAGCGCCAGGGACAATTGCTGGCGAACCTGCGGCTGGTTCGCGGCGGGGAACGCGTCCAGGATGCGGCTCACCGCCTGGATGGCATCGTTGGTGTGCAGCGTGGAAAGCACCAGGTGCCCGGTTTCCGCGGCCGTGAGGGCCGTCGCCATGGTCTCGGCGTCGCGCGCTGCGGTTGCTGTGCTGGTATTCGACGGGGTCCTCGATGGTGACTACGTGCGCCGCGCGGCGCGTGTTGACCAGGTCGATGAGCGCCGCCAGCGTGGAGGTCTTGCCGCACCCGGTGGGACCCGTCACCAGCACCAGCCCCTGCCTGCGTTCGGCCAGCCTGGCGAGCGACGCCGGCAGGTGCAGCCATTCGAGCGACGGAATGCGCGCGGGCAGCAGCCGGATGCTGGCCGCCAGCGTCCCGCGTTGATGATGAATGTTGATGCGGAAGCGGCCCAGGCCCTCGCGCACGAAGCCCAGGTCCACCGACTTCTTCTCCCGCAACTCCTCCAATTGCGGCGGCTCCAGCAAGGGCAGCAACAGGCTCCGCACGTCCTCCGCTTCCAGAAGCGGCCCCGAAGCCGGCGCCAGGTTGCCGTTGACGCGCAGCATGGCCGGCGCGCCGGCAATCAGCAGCACGTCTGAGGCGTTGCGGCTGGCTGCGAACGCGAGCAATTGATCGAGCGACGCCGTGGACTGCGGCAGGCGCGCCGCCGTCTTCTGGCTGGGCGCCGCGCGGTTCAATTCCGCCACGATTTTCGAAAGTTCAGTGTCGTATTCGCCCATGGAACGCGAGGGCAGGTCGGGGACCTGCCCCACTCAGTATACCGATCCTGCGTTACCATTCTCTCATTGAAGCTGCTGATCTTCTCCGACATCCATACCGATTGGAAGACGCTCGAACGCCTGCTCGGCGTGGAGGCGGATTTTTACATCGCCGCCGGCGACCAACTCACGTGGTCGAAAGGTATCGAGCGCTGTGGGGAAATCCTGCAATCGCGCGGCGACAAGGTTTACGTGCTCCCCGGCAACCACGAATCGGCCGACCAGGTTTCCGGCATGTGCGCGCGTTACGGGCTTCACAATTTCCACGAGCGCCACTTTCAAGCCGGAAAGTGGCACATCGCGGGGCTGGGCTATTCCAACCCGACGCCCTTCAACACCCCCGGCGAGTATAGCGAGCCCCAGCTTGCCGCCCGCCTCCAGCGCTTTGCCGATCTCGCTCCGCTGGTGCTGGTCTGCCACGCGCCGCCCTACGGCACCGCGCTCGACCAGATCCGCCCCGGCGTGCATGCCGGCTCCACCGCGGTCCGCGATTTCATCCAGAAATACCAGCCCGAGTATTTCTTCTGCGGCCATATCCACGAAGCCGAGGGCGCCTCCGTCCAGATGGGTAAGACGCTCGCCCGCAGCGTCGGCAAGGCCGCCTATTTGTTAGAATTGGATTGAATCCCATGACTTTGGAAGAATTAGACCGCGAATACCTGTCCCTCCGCGACCAGGCTTTGGCCGTCCGGAGGTATCTTTGACGCCCCCGCGCAGAAACAGAAACTAGCCCAAACCGAGCAGCAGATCGCCGCTGCGGACTTTTGGACCCAGCCCGAGAAGAGCCAGAAGGTGATGCGCGACCGCAAACGGCTGGAAGAGTCCATCGCCAGCGACGGCCGCATCCGCGCCATGACCGACGATCTCGACACGCTCTTCGAGTTGGCGCGCGAAGGCGAGAGCGTCGCCGCCGATATCGAGCGCGACATGAAGTCCTACGCCGAGCTGCTGGAGCGGCTCGAGACCGCCATGCTGCTCTCCGGCGAGAACGACCAGCGCGACGCCATCGTCACCATCCACCCCGGCGCCGGCGGCACCGAAAGCCAGGACTGGGCCGAGATGCTCCTGCGCATGTACCTGCGCTGGGCCGAGCACGAGGGCTTCCAGACCGTGGTGACCGACCGACTCGAGGGCGAGGGCGCGGGCATCAAGTCCGCCACCTTCGAGGTCAACGGCGACAACGCTTACGGCCTGCTGCAATCGGAGATCGGCGTGCACCGCCTGGTGCGCATCTCACCCTTCGACGCCAACGCGCGGCGGCACACCTCGTTCGCCTCGGTATTCGTCTACCCGCAGGTGGACGACGAGATCAAGATCGACATCAAGCTCGACGACCTCCGCATCGACACCTTCCGCTCCTCCGGCGCCGGCGGCCAGCACGTCAACATGACGGATTCGGCCGTACGCATCACGCATTTCCCCACCGGCATCGTGGTGCAGTGCCAGAACGAGCGCTCGCAACACAAGAACCGCGATTTCGCCATGAAGCAGCTTCGCGCGCGGCTCTACGAGCACGAGCTCGAGAAGAAGCGCGAGGAGACGCGCAAGACCGAAGACTCGAAGCTCGAAATCAATTTCGGCAGCCAGATCCGCAGCTACGTGCTGGCGCCCTACCGCATGATCAAGGACCACCGCACCAAGCTCGCCATCGGCGACGTGGACCGCGTGCTGGAAGGCGACATCGAGCCGCTGATCCACGCCTACCTGGTCTGGCGCAAGACCGGGAAGATTGCCGGCGACGCCAAGGACGAGGGCCCAGAGTGAGCGTTGAGCGCGCCGCCGCCTTGATCCGCGCCGGAAAACTGGTGGCGTTTCCCACCGAAACGGTTTACGGCCTCGGCGCCAACGCGCTCGATCCAGCCGCGGTCGAGCGGATCTTCACGGCCAAGGGCCGCCCGCGGACCAGCCCGCTGATCGTTCACGTGGATTCCATCGAGATGGCACGCAGCCTGGCCGCGCGATGGCCGCCTGCCGCGGAAACGCTCGCGCGCCGTTACTGGCCCGGCCCTTTGACGCTGGTAGTTCCCAAGCGGGCCCAGATTCCGGACATCGTGACCGCGGGCTTGCCCACGGTGGGCCTGCGCATGCCCGCGCACCCGCTGGCTTTGGAGCTGATCCGGGCGGCGGGCGTACCCATCGCCGGCCCCAGCGCCAACCGCTTCACCGAACTCTCTCCCACCCTGGCCGGCCACGTGCCGGAATCGCTCGCCGACTATGTGCTGGACGGCGGCCCCGCGCGCGTAGGCATCGAATCCACCGTCCTCTCCCTGGTGGCTTCGCCGCTGCTCCTGCGTCCCGGCGTGATTCCGTTGCCCGAGATTGAAGCGCTGATCGGCCCGGTCGAAACCGCCGCGGCGCCGGGCCCGGAGGGCACCCTCGGCGCGCACGCCTCGCCCGGCATGGCTCCGCGCCACTACCGCCCCGCGACGCCTCTCCATCTGCTCGGCCCCGGCGAACATCCGCCCGAGGGCCACGGCGCATGCCTGCGCATCGGCCAGGAGATGCCGCCGACCCCGCTCGAGTATGCCGCCGTTCTATATGAAACGCTGCACCGCCTGGACGCCCAGCGCATGGATTGGATTGCGGTGGAGCGCCCGCCAGAAACACCGGAGTGGGCGGGCGTGCTCGACCGCCTGCGCCGGGCGGCAGGCTGATCACGCCAGGCCGCGTCGGCGGAGCACTTCCCGGTCCATCTCAGCACTGGTGAGCGGCGGACTCATGCTGGTGCCATTCTCGCGCCAAACCCCGCAATCCCCGTCGAGCTATTACACGCTGGACCTCAGCGTTATCACCACCGTCGCCAATGCAGCCACCCAGTCTTCCGTGTTGCGCGTCATACCGCACCACCCTGAGCCCGCCCGGTGGCGATAAGCTGTTCACGCCAGCCGCGAGAAGCGCCGGTTGGACTCCGGAAAGTCCACACCCATGGCACACCAGACCAGCAGTCCGAAAACCGCCGCCGGGAGCAGCGCGCTCCAATCGAAGTGCGCGGCAGGCGCCGCTTCGCTCGAGCCCAGCGCGGTCATCAGGACTCCCGCAACAACGCTGGCAACGGCAGCCCACTGATAGAGCCGAAGGCCTGCAAAGATCGGGGTCTGCGGCTCGCCGCGCCATGCTTCCTCCACGAAGCGGCCGAGACCGGTGAGGATGAAGTAGAGACCGGCGATCAGGTGCAACGGCGCGTGTAAGAGCCACAAGCGCGTGATCGCCAGTGCCACGAAAGCGTTACACAGGATCGAGTAGATGGGCGTGGGGTGCAGGGGCACGCCGGCCCACTTCGTCATCCGGCAGACGCGCGAGCGCGGGTGCGTATACCGAATCCCGATGGACTTGGGCGCGGGCCGCCCATGACAACAACCCTGCACCAGACAGCGCAATCGGCCCATCGCCTGCGCCCACGGTCCGCCGGCGGCGAAGGCGGCCAACACCAACCACGCGCTCACTCCGAAGACAGGAGCCAGCAGGGCGCCGGCAGTCCCGCCGAGCAGGCCGCCGTAAAAGCCGAACGGCCGCAGCAGTTGGGGCGAGCCCTCGACATATTGGGCCCACAGCGCCGCCATCACCACGGACGCAAACGCGGCCACCAGCACTGGCAGCCGCCGTCCCGGACCGGCCAGCGTTTCCGCGATCCAGAGCGCCAGGGACGCACCGATACCGGCATAGATACCGTGGTTGATCACGCGGACCGGGCCGATTCTCCATTCGTGCCAGGAGTTGGCGATGCGCTCGCCCTGCCGCCGCATAGCCTGCCACAAAGCGGGCCCTCGCGCCACCAACCACACCAAGACCAAGGCGCCGGCCACATCGGCGGCGGGGTGCTGACCCGTCCCTACGCAACTGGCCGCCACCAGGGCAGCCCAGGCACGGCATATCCACGCGAGCCTCGGCCAGCGGCTCGCGTAGACGCCTGCTGCCAGCACGGCCCAGATCACGTGGAATGACGGAAACGCACCCGCGGCGCCGTCCAGTGTTCGTTCCCATAGCAACAGGCGGCCGAGCGCCATATGCGGCGTGAACCCGCGTTGCGGCGCCGTGAGCGGAAGGGCGAGGTACAGAGGGAAGGCGATCAGCATGGCCCAGAGCGCCCGCACGCAAAACCGGCGGAGGTCGCCCGAAGTCCTGGCGAACAGCGGCGCCAGCGCGGTCACCGGATACGCGCTGAAGTAGAAGAGCTCCGACCATTCGAGAACCGGCAGGCGTTGCTCTAAGGGCAGCCAGACGGTGGTTGCGTCGGGTGGCGCCCCCAGCGCCACCAAGGCCTCGTACAGCACCACCCAGGGGCTGAAGACGAAGAGATAGCAGGCCAGGCGGTCGAACGGCGAAGGAGGGGAAGCACCGTCTTGGGGAAGCAGGCGGCGAGGCGCGCGGCCAAATCGTTCGGCCAGGTCGTGGTTCTCATAACCCAGGACCAGAGCCGCGCAACCCAGCGCCGTGATAGGGGAGACCAGCCAGAGCCCGCTGGCCGAACCCACGGCGATGGAGATGCCCGCGCACAGCATCACAAAACCGGCATAGATGGGATGCGGAAGCAGGCGGTAAATTCCCCGCTCCACGTATCGCGGCGGAGGAAACGCATTCATAGGCAGGCCGCCGCCGTATCTCCAAAGATGGAGCATGCCGAGGAGAAGGCTCGCGGCTCCGGCCACGGCGATGGCGAGACCCAGTGGCGGAGCGAAGAGCGGCAGGCGCACCATACCCGCGGTCGCTGCCGCCCACGCCGCCAGGCCAATCGGCAGCAGCACTGCGAATGCGGCTCCGTAGAGCCATCTTCCGAGGTGGCTCAAGGCCACTCGATCACCTCATGGATAGCCATCCCCGTAGAATCGGGTTGGCCGGGACGCCGCAGCACCGCCCGGCTGAGCCACTTCCGCTCCCGTACATTGAGCAGGGCCGCGGGAAACAGCCGGTCAAGGTTGGGAAGCACGGCCAAAGCGGTAGCTCCCAGGGCGCCCTCGCGCAACACGGCGGAGGGGTCCAGGGTCAGCACGGTTTCGCTGTCGGCCAGCCTGATCTCGCCATCGCCGATCACTTGGGCGACCACGGCCGCGCCATTGTGATAGACCGCCTGCCGGTTGTAGGGACCGCGCCAATCGATCCAGACCAGCGCGTCGGTGGCATTGATGAACCGGCCCCATTGCAGCCGGCGGATGGGCAGGCGCCAGGGCGGAAGCGAGAGCCGGAGGTGTTCCACATAACCCCACCCCCGGAAATGCCCGTCCGCGCCGATGCGAACTTGGGCGGCCGACCGCGGCGCCACGCAGTCCCACTCGAGTGACCCGGCGGGTGAGTCGAACAGAATCTCCCGGACCGCCACCCCCGGTTCGAGCCAACAGGCTTCGACGTCCCAAGCCCGAGACCTCCACCCGATGCTTCCATCACGCACCTGCGGGGGCGGCTGTTTGCGGAGCGAGAAGCGGCTCCGCGCCGGGCGGCCGCGGCGATACGTGAGGAGGTTGGTGTAATGAATCGCGGGCCCGCGCCAGCGGAGCTCGGCGGAATAGACGATCACGGCGTCGCCCTGCTCGGTGGTGCAGTCGGCATACCATTTCGAGAGGTCGAAGTCGGGCATCGGCGCTACTTCCGGTCAGGCCCCTCCGCAGGCGAGCGCCATGGACCCCAGCAACATGGGAAGCCGCGACCATTGGACACGCCTGTCGGCGCTGAGACCGGGGCAGGCAAACAGGCACGCCAGGGAGACGAACGTTGCCACGGCCGCCAAAATGGCGGTATGGCCGCGCACGAGCGCTACCAGGACCGCGGCCGAGGCGAGCATCAACGTGGCGCCGATTCGTGCCGTCCGCCGGCCGCCGAGAACCGCCGCAATGGTTCGTATGCCGGCCTTTGTGTCGCCCTGCAACTCAGCGGCATCCATCAAGACCTCGCGGCCCAGCACAAAGCAGGACAGCACGGCATATGAAAACCATGGAAAGTGCCTGTCTCCCACCTGCGTGCCGTAATACAAAGGCAGGCAGCACAGGCCGGCTACACACGCGCCTTTGGTGAGCGGGTATCGCTGCGCTATCGGCGAATACAACAGGAGGGCCGCGCCGGTGATGGCCAGCACCATCCCACCCGAGCCGGCAATCGCCGAAAGAAGACCGGCGCACACCAGGAGGGCGGCTGCCAGCCATGCCGCGCTTTGCCGGGACAGTGTTCCGGCGGCGATGGGACGTTGAACCCCGGCCGCGCGATCCTTGTGGTAGTCGACAATATCGTTCACGGCGAATCCAAACATCGCGAGCGCCGTCATGCTCAGACCGGCAGCGACACTGCGGAGTGTCAGCCCGCCCCCTCCCGCGCCGACCGCCGACGCGGCGAGCGTCCCGACTACGACGGATGACAACGGCCGGGTAGTTGCGATGCGGGCCGCGAGCCCGGCACCCCAGGCTCCACCGCCGGCCGCTGGCAGATACGGTAAGAACATCTGCCAGGAATTATAGCGAGTGGGCGCATGAGAGGCAAACGGAAAAATGCCGCCCGGAAGTCCGGCGCCGGCGGCTCAGAGCTAGAACCCGTTGCCCCGGTGATTCACCAGCGCCAGAAATTCGTCGCGCGTCTTCTTGCGCGCGCGGAACGCGCCCAGCATGGCGCTGGTCATGGCGCCCGAGTGCTGCTTCTCCACCCCGCGCATCATCATGCAGAAGTGCCGGGCCTCGCAGATTACCCCTACGCCCAGCTCCTGAATGGTCTGCGCCACTTCCTGCGTCAGCCGTTCCTGAATTTGCAGCCGCCTGGCGAATGCGTCCACTGAGAAAACATTTCCCCGCTGGAGATTGCAATAGGAATCCGCGCAGACCATAATGATTGACGGCATGGAGTACTTCGCGCCGGACCACGTTCGCGAGCGCGTACCTGCGTGTCGGGCCGAAGTGGGAGCGCATTCCAAGAGGAATAGGTCAGCCCGGCCGCAGACGTGAAAGAGGCTCAGTTCCCAGTCTTGCTATTCTGGGAACTGCCGGAAACAGGCGATAGAATTAAGGAGCCGCAGCTATGACGATCCCCGCCAAATACGAAAACGGCGTCTTCAGGCCCCTTGGAGACGTGCAGATCAAAGAGGGCACGGTCGTTGCGGTGCTGATTCCGACAGAGCAACAACCAACAGGCAAGCGGAGGTCCATCAAGGATCTTCCGTTCTACGGCATGTGGAAGGACCGCACCGATATCGGTGACGGCGTCGAGTACGTGAACAAGCTCAGGGACAATCCGCGCGGCTAACGGGACGTGAAGGGATGGCCTACCTGATCGACACCGATGTGATGATCGACGTGTCGCGCGGGAACCCAAATGCCGCCAGCTACCTGGACTCCCTGAGCGATCCCGCGATCTCAATCGTCACCGCCCAGGAGCTGATCGTTGGCGCAAGGAACAAGCGGGATATTGCCGGCATCGACTCTCTCATATCGACGTATCCCGTGATGCACATTGACGCGGACATCGGCCGGCTCGCGTATGATCTCCTCAAGCGGTACGCGAGATCGGATGGCCTGCGCACTTTTGATTCACTGATCGCCGCCACCGCGATCAAGCGGGACTTCGCGCTGGTCACCAGGAACCGCAAGCACTTCGCGATGATCGACGGCTTGCGGCTTGAAGCGCCGCAGTATGCCAACGCCTAGAACCCGTTCCCCCGGTAATTCACCAGCGCCAGAAATTCGTCGCGGGTCTTCTTGCGCGCGCGGAACGCGCCCAGCATGGCGCTGGTCATGGCGCCCGAGTGCTGCTTCTCCACCCCGCGCATCATCATGCAGAAGTGCCGGGCCTCGCAGATTACCCCTACGCCCAG
>JBEKSR010000183.1:0-7546 GCA_049516835.1 Bryobacteraceae bacterium
CTGTTCAGTCCGTCGGGCTGCGCGGATGCGGAGCACGTCTATTTCTGGGCGGACACCGATGAGCGCACCATCGAAACCGGGCGCGCTTTGGCGGAGGGCATGCTGCCGGGTTGCACGGTCGAGGTGCACTCGGCGCCGTCGGGGACGCGCGACCCACTGTTCAGCCCCGTAGCGGCCGGTGTCGGACATGCGGACCCCGATTTGGCGGTGGCGGCCGTGTCCGGGCGGATCGGGGGTCACCCGGAGGCGTTGCTGACGGCGTATCGCCCGGCCCTGGAAACCATGCAGCAGGTGCTTACCGCGGGCAAGAAGGTGAAACAGTCTCTGCTGGAACTGCCGTTCTCGCTTGGTCCGGCCGCGGGCGGCTTGGCTGAAATGCGCGGGCCCCTTACCACGGCCGCTTCGCTGGCGGAGGATCTTCTTCTCGAGTACACCAACGGAATGGAAGGCCACGATCTCGGTTGGGGCCGCCTCACCGAGTCCAACTTGCGGCAGATGATGACGCTCCATGTTGCGTACACCGATCTGGTGCGGCGGACGCCCGAGATCGGGCGCACGTCGGCATCGAACCTGCTGAGCGCAGTGGCGAAGGCCATGGAGCAGGCGGCGACGGGCAAGGCCGTGCCGGGCGCGATTGGCAAGGCGGGGGACCGCATGCTGGTGATTGTCGGGCACGACGGCAACCTTTCCAATATTCAAGGGACGCTGAATCTGATGTGGCTGCTACCGGGTTATCAACCCAATGACACGCCTCCCGGCGGCGCACTGGTTTTCGAGTTGTGGCGCCAACCCGCGGGCGGGGAGTATTCGGTCCGCACTTACTATACAGCCCAGACCCTGGAGCAGATGCGCAAGGCGGTGCCGCTGACGCTGGATTCGCCTCCGGCCAAAGCGACGGTTTTCGTGCCGGCTTGCAGCACGGCCAAGGCGGGATCGCCCTGCGACTGGAAAGCATTCCAACATACGATTGAGACATCCATCGATCCGGCGTTCGTGAAGCCTTAAGCTACCAGTCAAACTGCTCGGGGAAGAACTCCGCCACCAGGTCTTCGTAGTACGGTCTGATCTGTTCGAGGTTGGGGCGTTCCCGGCCCTTGGAATACAGATCGTACGGGTTGAACTTCCGCACCCATTCGAACATTTGCTCATCATGCGCGTTCATGAGGTGGCGGTAGGCGCCATG
The DNA here is from genome assembly GCA_049516835.1 of Bryobacteraceae bacterium. Lineage (GTDB taxonomy): Bacteria > Acidobacteriota > Terriglobia > Bryobacterales > Bryobacteraceae > Fen-178. The sequence continues at coordinate 1,184 of JBEKSR010000183.1, forward strand.
CTTGTGGGCGGGGTAGAAGGAGTGATAGCGCAGCATGTATTGCGCCGGCTCGGGCAGATAGTTCCTGGTCACGCGGTAAATGTACTCGTCGTGTCCCCAGGACAGGTTGACTTTATCGAGGCCGCAATGGGGTTCGTAGATCCCGCACAGGGTTTGATATTCCGGCATCCGGCTATCGGGGTTGGCGGCAAAGTACTCGGGGAAGACGATCTGGTCCGACCAGGCGCAGCCGACGGGGAAGGTATCTCCCACCACGGCCCACTGCGGCTCGCCGTAGAGGCATAGCACTTTGCCCAAGTCGTGAACCAGGCCGGCGAGGACAAACCAGCGCGGATGACCGTCGCGGCGGATGGCCTCGGCGGTTTGCAGCAGGTGCTCGATCTGGGAGAGGTCGGTATCGGGATCGCTGTCGTCGACCAGGGTGTTCAGGTACTCGGCGGCTTCCCAGATGCTTTTCTTCCCGCGCTCGAGCCCGAGGTATTGCGCTCTTTTGGCACGGACAAACTCGACCGTCTGTTGGGCGTGATTCTGGCGATAGAACTCAGCCACGGCAGGGGTGGTATCGGGCGAGTAGTTGCGGAAATCGTCCTCGGATTTTCCGGGACGGTAGCGGGCAGCGACATAATCATCTCAGTTCATAGCACAAGTCAGCAGATGCACACGTTTGCAGATATCATATTACCAGAATAGGGCATACTTGCAACATTCGTCAACAGGGTTTCTGCAACCGCTCCTGCAACGGCTGGCAGCAGTCGATTCAGGTCGGAATATCGGTTGACTTGGGCACCGCCATGGAGTTATCCTGAACACGTTTGCAGATGATTTCGATCAAGGACATCGCGCGCGCCGCTCACGTCTCCCACTCGACCGTCTCGCGGGCCCTGCGCAACAGCCCCCTGGTGAACCCCGTGACCAAAGCCGTCATCCGTAAGATCGCCGACGAGCAAGGGTACACGGTCAGCGCGGTGGCGCGCAGCCTGGTCACCAGACGAACCAACACCATCGGGGTGGTGGTCACCAACATCGCCAATCCCTTCGTCGGGGAAATCGTCAATGGGATCGAAGAGGTCGCGTTGGCCCACGACTACTCCTTGTTCCTGGCCACGTGCCACGCCGATCCCGTGCGGGAGGTGCGCGCGGTACGGTCGTTCCAGGAACGCCGCGTGGATGGGATTCTGGTGAACTCGTCGCGGGTGGGCGCGCTTTACCTGCCGCTGCTGGAGGAAATGAAGGTCCCCATCGTGCTCATCAACAACCAGCACCCGGGCCAGTTCGTACACTCCGTGACCATCGACAATCTGAATGCCGGACGCGTTGCCGCGCGGCACCTGGTCGAGCTTGGTCACAAACGCATCGGCTACATTGGCAACCGGTTCGGGCTTCAGGCGGATATGGAGCGCTTCTCCGGTTACAGGCAGATCCTGGAGGAGGCGGACATCGGCTTCCAACCGGAGTTGGTGGCGCATGGGGACGGACGGCCGGAAGGCGGGATGAGCGCCATGGAGCATCTGCTGGCGCTGCCGGAACCCCCAACGGCGGTCTTCTGCTACAACGACATGGAGGCGATTGGGGCCCTGCGCGCGATCCGGGAGCGCGGCTTGACGGTTCCGGGCGACGTCTCGGTGGTGGGGCTCGACGACCTGTTCCTGGCGTCCTACACCGATCCGCCGCTGACCACGATTCAACAGCCCAAGCATCTGATGGGGCGGCTGGCGGCGGAAATCCTGCTCCAATTGCTTTCCGGCGGCAAGCCCGATAGCCGCGTGACGCTCAGCGGTAAACTCATCGTGCGGCAAACCACAGCGCCGCCGCCGGCCGGGAGGCAACGGTGAACCAATCCGCGCACCTTCTGGAACTGCGGGGCATTTCGAAGTCGTTCAGCGGCGTCCGAGTGCTCGAGGAAGTGGACTTCGAGGTGCGCGCGGCGGAAGTGCATGCCCTGGTGGGCGAGAACGGCGCCGGTAAGTCCACGCTGATGAACGTGGTCAGCGGCATCGTGGCCGCGGATACGGGGCAGATGCTGTGGGAGGGCCAACCCGTGCGGCTGCGGGGACCGCGCGAGGCGCAGGAACTGGGCATTACCTTCGTGCACCAGGAATTGGCGCTGGCGCCCCAGTTGAGCACGGCGGAGAACATCTTCCTGGGCCGCCACCCGGCCGGCCGCGGCTGGGTGCGTTGGCGCGAGATTTACGACCGGGCGCGCGAGTTGCTGGACGGATTGGGACACGCTATCGACGCGCGGCGCCTGGTGGCGGACTTGAGCCTGGCCGAGCGGCAACTGGTGGAGATCGCCCGCGCGCTGGCGTTCCGGGCCCGGCTGATCATCATGGACGAGCCCACCGCGCCACTGGCGGAGCGGGACGCGGCGGCCCTGTTCCGGACGATTCGAAACTTGCGGGAGCGCGGCGTCAGCGTCATCTTCATCTCGCACCGGCTGAAAGAAATCTTCCAGGTGGCGGATCGGGTTACGGTGCTGCGCGACGGCAAGCGCGTGCTGACCACGGAAGTGGCCGGCGCCAGCGTGGACGACCTGGTGCGGGCCATGGTGGGAGCCGAACTGAACGATCACGTGGCGCCGGAAGGAGTCGCCGGGTTGGATGGCGAAGAGGCCATACGAGTGGAGGGACCGGTCCGTTTCGCGGTGCGCCGGGGCGAGGTTGTGGGGTTCGCGGGATTGGCTGGCGCGGGGCGGACGGAGCTGCTCGAGTGGATGTTCGGGGCCGGCAAGCAGACCGGACAGATTTTTGTGAACGGCCGGCCGGTGAAGGTGCGGAGGCCGCTGGACGCCATCCGGCACGGCATGGCGCTGGTGCCCGACGACCGCAAGGCCAAGGGCCTGGTGCTGGGGGCGACCTTGCACCAGAACATCGCGCTGGCCAGCGGCCGCCGCCGGTGGTTTATCCGCGCCGCGCGGGAAAGGCAGGCGGCCGGGCAGTTGCTTGTGGAGCTGCGCATCAAGGCAGCCGGCCTGGATCAGCGGGTGTTGTACCTGAGCGGCGGCAACCAACAGAAGGCCGTGCTGGCGAAATGGCTGTACGCGGGGGCGCGCGTGTTTCTGCTGGATGAACCCACGCGCGGCATCGATGTGCGGTCGAAAGCGGAGATTTACGACCTGGTCCGGGGGCTGGCCAGCAGGGGCGCGGCGATATTGCTGGCCTCCTCGGAACTGGAGGAGCTTCTGCGCCTGGCGGACCGCATCGTGGTGATGCACCGCGGGCGAATCGCCGGGGAGCTGGCGCGCGCGGAGGCGACCGAGGAACGCATTATGCAGCTTGCAACGGGAGGCGTCGAGTGAGCCCGGCGGCGCTGCTGCGGCGCTTCGGCCCGTTGCTGGGCCTGCTGGCGCTGTGCGCCGTGCTGGGGACGCTCTCCGATCACTTCCTGACCTTTGACAACCTGATCAACGTGTTCCGGCAGTCGGCGGTCAACGCGCTGCTTTCCCTCGGGCAACTGGTGGTGATTATCACCGCCGGCATCGATCTGTCGGTGGGCTCCATCCTGGGGCTTAGCTGCGTATTGGTGGCGTTGCTGCTGAAAGCCGGCGTGCCGCCGGCGCTGGCGGTGCTGGCCGCGCTGGGGATCGGCGGCGCGCTGGGCAGCGTCAACGGTTTGCTGCTGACCAAGCTGCACCTGCCGCATCCGTTCATCCCCACGCTGGGCATGATGAACGTGGCGCGCGGGCTGGCGCTGGTGATTTGTGGCGGATTCCCCATTTCGGAGTTGCCCTCCGGTTTCCGTTTTTGGGGGGCTGGCTCGGTGGGCTGGATTCCGGCGCCGGTGATCGTGGTGGTGGTGTTCTGCGTGGTGTTTCACGTCTTTCTGACCCGCACCACGGTGGGCCGCGACATCTACGCGATCGGAGGAAATCCGCAGGCGGCGCTGCTGTCGGGCGTCCCGGTGGACGCGCGGCTGATCCTGGTGTATGCGCTGAGCGGGGTGACGGCGGCGGCGGGGGCGGTTGTGCTGGCGGGCCGCATGAACTCGGGCTTTCCGCTGGCCGGCATGGGCAGCGAGCTGGATTCGATTGCGGCGGTGATCATCGGCGGCGCGAGCTTTTTCGGCGGCGTCGGCACGGTGGGAGGAACGCTGGTGGGCGCCCTGATCATGGGAGTGCTGCGCAACGGCCTTAATTTGATGAACGTATCGGCCTACTGGCAGACGGTGGTGATCGGGCTGGTGATTGTGGCGGCGGTGTGGGTGGACGTGGTACGGAAGCGGGCTGGCGAGAAGGGCCGCGCCGCGGGGAAGTAGCCATGGGTATGCGCAAACATCGGTGGATGGCGATGGCGCTGGGCGCGGCTGTGCTGGCCGCGGGGGCGTGCTCGCGGGGTGGAACCCGCCAGAAGCTCGAGATCGTGCTGGTAACCAAGGCGCTCGACAGCGAGTTCTGGCAACGCATCAAATCCGGCGCCGAGGAAGCCGCGCGGGCGGACCCGGGAGTCAGCCTGGCGGTGCTGGCGCCGGCGCAGGAGATCAACATCGATCAGCAGGTGTCCATTCTGGAAGACCAGATCTTGAAGAGGGTGTCGGCGCTGGCGGTGTCGCCGGCCGGGGTGGCCGAAATCGTGCCGGTGCTCGACAAAGCCCGCGCGGCGGGCATCCCGGTGGTGATTGTGGATACCGACGTGCGGTGGCCGTATCAGACGAGCTTCGTGGGGATCGACAACCGGCTGGGCGGCAGGATCGCCGGCGAGTACATTTTGAAGGCCATCGGGGGAAAAGGCAAAGTGGCGGTGATTCGCGGCGTGCTGGGAGTGGCCACGCAGGAAGACCGGCTGGCGGGCTTCCGCGAGGCCATCGCCAATTCGCCGGGCGTCGAGTTGGTGGCGGTGCAGCCGGCCAACAGCGAGCGGGCGCTGGGCATGCAGGTGATGGAGAACATGCTCACCTCGCATCCGGATGTGAAGGCCGTGTTCGGCACCAACGATCAGATGGCGCTGGGGGCCATGCAGGCCATCGCGGCGCGCCACTTGACGGGCAAGATTGTTCTGGTGGGCTTCGACGCCACGCGCGAGGCGCTGCGCGCGATCGAAGCGGGCGAGATGAATGCGGTGATGGCGCAGTACCCGGAGCGGATCGGCAAGCGCGCCATCGAGGAGGCAATCAAGGCGGCCAGGGGGCAACCGGTGGAGAAACGCATCGACATCGGAACGGCGCTGGTCACAAAAGAGAACGTGGCGGAGTTTTTGCGGTGAACAAGAAAGCAATAATTCAAATTAAGGAGTTAAGGACATGAACAGCATGAAAAGCGTAGTGTTATCGGCCGATTGGTCTCCCAAGCCCGGTTTCAAGCTGGGACCGAAGGATATCGACGGCAAGCTGACTTACCTGGGCAGTTACGTGTGGCGTTACCCCAAACTGTCGGTGGAGGAGAAGGGATTTCCGGAAATCGGCCCCACCGAATGCCTGATCGAGGTGAAGGCGTGCGGCATCTGCGGCAGCGACGTGCACATGGCGCAAGCCGACAAGGACGGGTATACCTTTTACCCCGGCCTCACGGCGTTCCCAGTGACCCTGGGCCACGAGATGGCGGGTGTGGTGGTCAAGGCGGGGAGCAAGGCATTCAACAAGCGCACAGGCCGCGCCTATGAAGTGGGCGAGCCGGTGTGTCCGGAAGAGATGTTCTGGTGCTCCTATTGCCGGCCGTGCGCGGACGGCAATCCGAATCAATGCGAGCGGCTCCAGGAAATGGGCTTCAGCGTGGACGGCGGGTTCGCCAAGTACGTGGCCATCGACTCGCGGTACCTGTGGAGCCTGGCGGGGTTACAGGACCTGTACAAGGGCATCAACCTGTTCCTGGCGGGGAGCCTGGTGGAGCCGACGTCGGTAGCCTACAACTCGCTGATCGAGTGCGGCGGCGGCATACGGCCGGGAGACAACGCGGTGATTCTCGGGGGCGGTCCGATTGGCCTCGCGGGCGTGGCCGTCATGAAGCGCGCCGGGGCCGGCAAAGTGGTTCTGGTGGAACCGGCGGAGAGCCGGCAGATCCTCGGCCGGAAGATGGGCGCCGACCTGGTCATCGACCCGACCAAGGAAAACGTGCCGGAGAAGATCCTGAGCTTCACCGGCGGGTTGGGCGCGGCCATGTACCTGGAAGCCACCGGACTGCCCGACAAGGTCATCGGAACCATCGAGGACACGATTTGGAACGGCAAGTTTATCGGCGCCAAGGTCGTCCTCGTGGCGCGCGCCGACGCCAAGACGCCGATTAATGGCGAAGTCTACCAGGTCAAGAAGGCCAAGATCGCGGGCGCGCAGGGGCACTCCGGGTACGGAACGTTCCCGCGCGTAATCAGTTGCATGGCGGCCGGCATGGACATGACGCCGCTGATCACCAAGAAGATTGGGATCGGCGAAGTGCCG
>JBEKSR010000184.1:0-11314 GCA_049516835.1 Bryobacteraceae bacterium
TCAGTGGCTGCGGGGTCGGCGAATTCATCAACTCTGCTTTGGTCTCCCACAGTAGAGTACCGAACCTGTCGCCAAATGTCCAGCGAAATCTTCAACCCCGTCCCCGAGACTGAGGGATTACCCTGGGAACCTAGAACCTACCGCCGAAGTCTTGATCTGTCGCGGGCGTGATGGTCGCCAAAGAAGCTCCGGAACTCGCCGGAAATGGCCAGACATAACGTCCTTCATGTTCTGTGATGCTTTTAAGTAATTGGAACCAACCAACTTATCTACGTTGATCCTCCGACACTGCATCTGCCAGCGGTGGCCGTTATGCACCGCCTGGTTCCCCCGTGGGCAGTCGACCAGGCTGAAAAGCATTAAAGTAAGTTAATTTGAGAGGACGGCAAAATCTCTCTTCAGGACCGGTTTCCACTTGGCCATCTTGCCGGAGCGTCGGAGTATAGCTTTCTTTGGGCCGGCGGACGATCTCTGTCGACAACAGCCCTTGTCGCCTCCGGCCGGGCTCAGTGGCCCGAAACGGCATAGGGGAAGCGCCGGGATGCCATCCTCCCAGTGAACCGGGTTGTAGTTTACACCCCGCCTTCGTCAAATAGCCGCAGTTGTCGGGTGGAAACCTCGGTGTCCGGACGCGCCTGGTCCATGCGCAATAACTCGCCGGCGGTGTGAAGTTGTTGCTCCAGCGCTTCGCTTCCAACCGCGTCCAGCGGGCCGATGCGCGTGTTGCCATTCTCCGCCAGCACCGCGAGCACGTTAGCAGTCTTCACTTTGGGGCTGTCCAGCAGGTCCGCGTTGTGACTGGTGACCAGAACCTGGCGTAGCGCGCTGGCTTCCAATAAGGCGTCCAGCAAGACCCCGGTGGCGGCGGGATGCAGACTGGCCGCCGGCTCCTCCAGGGCCGTCAACGGCACGCTGGCGGATTGGAACAACGCCACCAGGGTGGCCAGCGCGCGCAGAGTTCCGTCCGACATGCTGCCGGCCAGAAAACGCCAGGGGTTCTCGGGATCGGGAACGTCCTGGCGGAATTCCAGCGTCTCGCGCGGCCCCACGTGGCTCACCTCGACGCCGCGCACACCCGGCACGATTTTGGAAAGGTACTCCTCAATCCTCGACCGCGCTTCCGGCTGGCGCTTGGCCATGCGATCCAGCACCGAGGCGATGTTGCTTCCATCCCGCGCCAGCAGTTCGCCGGCGTCCGGCAGTTGCAGGTCCTTGATGCGGTCGGAATTCGGGTTGTAGAAACCCATGCGCCCCAGCGCCTCGCAGACGGGGCGGAAATCGGCCGCGGCGTCGGGCAGGTAGAGACGGTCGGAGGCGGGGGCCGCTCCGGGGACGCTGAATCGAATATCGCCCGACAACGGCTCGGTTCCGCTCAGCACGCATTCCTCGTGTTGCACCTCGAAGGCGCCGCTAGCCTTGGCTCCAATGCGGAATGCGTAGCTTCCGGTGGGTCCGCCAGGAACAGCGAACTCCAGGCGAATTCCGAAATGCGTGGGATGGCCGCCGGTGCGCCGGCGCACTTCCTGAATGCCGCCTCGTTCGCGCAGGGCATGATCGAGAGACGTGCGCAGGGCATCGGCGACGAACCGCAGGGCATCCAGGAAATTGCTTTTGCCGGCGCCGTTCGCGCCCACCAGGAACGTAAGCGAATGCAGGTCCACGTCGCAGGCTTCGATGCTCTTGTAGTTCTTGAGCACCACGCGCGTCAGGAAGGGGGAGTTCGTCATCTTCCGCCGGCGGCGGCCAGAGCCTTGTCGAGGGCGTTTAGAACGGCGCCCGTGGATGCCGCCAGCGGCTCTTCGCCCGAAACCACCAGATCGGCGTGCATCACGGTGGGGTAAACGAACCATTCGGCGCTGGGCAGCACCGTCCGCAGGTACTGCTCGCGAACCGATTCGGGGGTGCGCCCGCGCTCGGCCACGTCGCGCGCCAGCCGGCGATCGAAGCACACGACGGGATCGGTCCGGACGTACACCTTGGTATCCAGCATGGCGCGCAGCTCGGGCCAGTAGAGGACGAAAAGGCCCTCGACAATTACGAACTCGCTGGGTGGGATGCGCCTGGTTTGGGTGGTGCGGGCGTAATCCGCGAAAGAGTAGACCGGCTCGTCGAAGGCGCGGCCCGCCGCGATGGCCTGGAGGTGCTGGTGCAGCAGTTCCCAGTCCAGCGAGTCGGGATGGTCGAAGTTCACTTTCTTGCGTTCTTCGAGCGGAATCTCTTCCATGCCGCGGTAGTAGGAATCGAGGGAAACGATGGAGGTCCCGGGCAGCTTCCGAACAAGCTGTTTGGCCAGCTCGGTCTTCCCGGAGCTGGACGGACCCGCGATGCCGATGATGTGCGCTCTCATTCGGATGTCGGGGGAGTCATCCCAGTGTACAACCCGAGGACGGCTTCCACAAGGCCATCCACGGTGAAGACGCGCGCCTCCGCCGTCACCTCAATTCCCAGGCCGCGGGCGGTGCGCGTGGTGACCGGGCCGATGGAAACCACCTGGACGCCGGCGAGGGTTTCCGCCCCCGCGGCGGCGACGAAGTTCTCGACCGTGGAGGAGCTGGTGAAGGTGATGCAATCGGGCTTGGGCGCAACGTCGAACGCTTCGCGGGCCCACCGGGCGGCCTCGTCCGGAACCACCGTGCGGTAAGCTTCCACCACGTCGACATGTGCGCCGCGGCGGGCCAGTTCCGCGGGCACCAGGTCGCGGGCCACGGCGGCGCGCGGCAGCAGAATGCGCTGGCCGGCGAGAGGGTGCGGTGCGAAGGCCTCGAGCAGGCTTTCGGCGACGTACTCCTTGCCCATCAGGTCCACTTTCAGGTGCAGCGCTTCGATGGCGGCGCGGGTGGCGGGGCCGATGGCGCAGACACTCGCCCGCAGTGCGCGCAGGTCGGTGGCGGAACGGTCCAGGCGGTCCAGGAAGAAACGGACGCCGTTGGCGCTGGTGAAGATCAGCCAGTCGTAGGAGGAGAGATTGGCGATGGCGCGGTCGAGCGAGGCGTAGTCGGCGGCGGGGCGAATTTCGATCGTGGGTATCTCGATGGCGGCGGCGCCCAGCGCGCCGAGGCGCGCGGAAAGAGCGTCGGCCTGGCCTTTGGCGCGCGTCACCACGATGCGCTTGCCGAAAAGCGGAAGGCGCTCGTACCAGTTGAGCTTGTCGCGCAGGCGCACCACCTCGCCCACGATGATGGTGGCCGGGGCCTTCATGCCGCGCGCGGCGATGAGGCCGGGCAGGGTGGCGAGCGTGCCGGTTAGCGTCTCCTGGCAGGGGCGGGTGGCCCAGCGGACAACCATGGCGGGCGTTTCGGGGGAACGGCCGTGCGCCATCAGTTCGCGCGCGATTTCGGGAAACGTGGTCAAACCCATGAAAATCACCAGCGTCTCCGCCAGCCCCACCTTGCTCCAGTCGATGCCGGCGACGGCGTGCCCGGTCACGAAGCTGACGGCAGACGTGTGCTCGCGATGCGTCAGCGGCACGCCGGTGTAGGCGGCGATGCCGAGCGGGGTGGTGACGCCGGGGACGATCTCAAACGGGATGCCGGCGGCGGCCAGCGCTTCGGCCTCTTCGCCGCCGCGTCCGAAGATGAAGGGGTCGCCGCCCTTGAGGCGGACCACGGTGAGGCCGCGGCGCGCGCGCTCGATGAGCATGGCGCAGACCTCTTGCTGGGTGAAGGCGTGGGCGGACTTCTTCTTGCCGGCGTAGATGCGCTCGGCGTGGGGCGGGGCCAGATCGAGGAGCGCGGAGGGGGCCAGGTGATCGAAGAAGACAACGTCGGCCTGCTCGAGGATGCGGCGTCCTTTGACGGTGATGAGCTCCGGATCGCCCGGCCCGGCGCCGATGAGATAGACAGTACCGTGGCGCAGGCTGAGAGCCCAATGCCACTTAGTTTTCGGTAACCGCAAATCCGACGAAACTTGTGGGGCAGGCTTTTCAGCCTGCGGACCCGCTTTCCAGCGGGTCCAGCCGGCCGGAAGGCCGGCTTGCGGGCAGGATTGCCCGCCCCACAATCCATGCAGATTCGGCGCCGAGTTTGCGGCCGATGACTTCGGCTTCAGCAACCGCACCTTCGGATTCGCCGCGCACCAGTTCGGCGCCGTCGGGCGAGGCCACCATGGCTTCCAGGCGCAGGCGGCCGCCGGCCACGGTGGCGTGTGCGCCGATGGGCACCTGGCATCCGCCGCCCAGCGCGGCCAGCAGGCCCCGTTCGGCGGTGACGGCGGCGTGCGTGGCGGGGTGGTCCAGCCCGGCGCAGGCGTTGAACCCGTCGCCGCTGGCGCGGGTTTCGAGCGCCAGCGCTCCCTGGCCGACCGCCGGGCACATCACCTCCGGCGGGAGGATTTCCGCGATGCGGGCGCCCCAGCCGAGGCGCTTCAATCCGGCGGCGGCCAGCAGGATGGCGTCGTACCGGCCTTCATCGAGCTTGCGCAGGCGCGTGTCGAGGTTGCCGCGCACCGATTCCACGGTGAGGTCCCCGCGGAGCTGGCGCAGTTGCGCGGCGCGGCGCAACGAGCTGGTTCCGACCCTGGCGCCGCAGGGCAGATCGGCGAGCGGTCGGCCCACCACGGCGTCGCGCGGGTCCTCGCGCTCGGGCACGGCGGCCAGCACCAGGCCTTCGGGTAGCTCGGTCGGCAGATCCTTCAGGCTGTGCACCGCCAGATCCACGCGGCCGTCGAGCAGGGCTTCCTCGATCTCCCTGGTGAACAGGCCCTTGGTCCCGACTTTGGCGAGCGGCACATCCGTGATCTTATCGCCGGTGGTCTTGACGATTTCGATGCGGCACACTCGCCCGGCGGCGGTGAGTTGCCGCTCCACCCAACGGGCCTGCCACAGTGCAAGCTGCGATCCGCGCGATGCGATGACCAGCATGAATTAATCCTGAAGGTGGAAGGCCTTGCGGATGGCGGCGACGACGTGCGCGCCCTCGGGGTGGCCGGCATGGTTGCGGATTTCGGAAATCGGCCCGTGCGCGATCTTATTGACGATGCCACGCGTCAGCGCCTCGATGGCCTGCTCCTGTTCCGGCGTGAAGGGGCCGTACTTGCGCCGCGCCTTTTCGATTTCCCCCGCGCGGATCTGCTCGAGCCGCTCCTGCAAACCGACGATGGTGGGGGTGACTTCGGCCACCTTGAGCCGCGCCATGGTGCGCTCCACCTCTTCGGCCACCAGCGACTCGGCGCGCTCGGCCGCTTTCAAGCGCTCGCGCAGGTTGGCGTTCACCACTTCCTGGAGGTCGTCGATATCGTACAGGAAGACGTTGTCGATTTCGTTGACCGACGGCTCGATGTTGCGCGGCACCGCGATATCGATGAGGAACACGGGCCGGTTGCGGCGCGCGGCGATGACGCGCTGCATCTCGTCCTTGTGCAGGATATAGTGCGGCGCGCCCGAAGAGGCGATCAGGATGTCCACCTCCGGCAGCATGGCCACAAAGCGGGTGTATTCGACCGGCGTGCCCTGGAAAAGCGCGGCCATCTCGATGGCGCGCTCGTGGGTGCGGTTGGTGACGAAGACGTGAGACGCGCCCGAGCTGCGCAGGTGGCGCGCGGCCAGCTCCGACATTTTGCCCGCGCCCGCAATCATCACCGTGCGGTTGGCCAGCGATCCGAAAATTTTGCGCGCCAGCTCCACGGCGGCGTAACTCACCGATACCGCCATCTGGCCGATGCCGGTCTCCGAGCGCACGCGCTTGGCCACGCTGAAGGCGCGGGTGAGCAGGCCCTCCAGCCAGCCGCAGACCGCGCCGGAATCCTTGGCGGCGGCGTATGCGGCTTTGAGCTGTCCCAGAATCTGGGCCTCGCCGACCACCATGGAATCCAGGCTGGCGGCCACGCGGAAGAGGTGATGGATGGCGTCGCGGCCCTCGAGGCGGTAAAGATGCGGCCCGATAGTATGAGGGCTGACGGCCTTGTGATCGGCGAGGAAGGAATCGACGATGGCCCGCGGGTCGGCGCTGTCCTCGGTGGTGACGGTGACCTCGACGCGGTTGCAGGTGGAGAGGATCAGGGCTTCGGCGACGCCGTCGCGCCGCTTGAGATCGGCCAGCGCGGCGGGGAGCGCTTCCTCGCGGAACGCCAGACACTCGCGCACCTCGACGGGCGCCGTCTTGTGGCTCACGCCGGTGACGAGGAGCTTCATGGTTTCAACACCATCGCGCCCAGCCGGGCATGCGCGGCCCAGGTGATGGCGGAGAAGCCGACCAGCGCCACGGTCATGATGGCGGCTTTCCGCCCGCGCCATCCCGCGGCCACTCGCAGGCACACCAGCGCGAGGTAGACGCCCCAGGTGAAGAACGAGATGGCGATCTTGGGCTGGCTGATCCAAGCCGTCTTCAATTCGATGAACGCCCACGTGCTGCCGGCCACGACGGCCAGGGTGATGAGCACGAAGCCCACGGCCATGGTCTTGGAAATGAGATCGTCCAGCGTGCCCAGCGCGGGCAGCCGGTAATAAGACTTGCGCGGTTTCCGGGCCTTGAGCTCGCGCTCCTGGAACAGATAGACCACCGAGGCCACGGCGGTAAACAGCAGCGCCGCATAGCCCAGCAGCACGAGCACGATGTGCACCGTCAGCCAAGCGTTGCGCACCACGGGGCTACTCCAGGCGCTGACGGGGTTGCCCAGGGTGGCGACCAGGGCCATCACGAAGACCAGCGGGAAGATGAACACGCTGAGGCTGGCCACTTTGTAGCGCCAGTGGACAAACAGGTAGAGCACCACGATGAGGAAGGCGCACATGGAAAGCGTTTCGTAGAAGTTGGTGATGGGGCAGCGGTGGTTGACAATGCCCTCTTCGACGATGGAGACGAAGTGGAAGACCGACCCCAGGGCGAAGGCGCCCAGCGCCACGCGGAACAGGTGCTCGCGGCGGCGGACCAACGTAAGAATGGCGTGCAGGAGGCCGAGCGAGTACAGTCCCGCGGCCACACGCAGCCAGATGACGCTCATTTCAGCCATGGGGCGGTGCGATACTCTGAGTCTAAGCTACCAGTATATCGCGGGGTTGCGGAAAGGACGGCGCGTCAGGAGACGGGCATCTCCTCAGCCAGGTCGTCGGACGAATCCGGCGAGACGCCGTGAAGCATGTGCAGAGTCTCCACGATGCCCTCCACCAGCTCTTCGTTCTGGGAGAGGGCGGCGCGGACAGAGCCAATGGCCGCGGCATGCGACTCCAGGGTGTTCTCGATTGAGCGGGTATCCTTTACCACCGACTCATGCATCTCATGCAGCGCGACGGTGGACTCGCGCAAGGTCTTCAGCTCCTGTTCGATCCTGGCAAGCCGCACCGGCAGTATTCCCGCGTCTTGTTTCGCGTCGGCAATCCGCCTCAGCCCGGAAAAGGCCTGCGGCCGCTCCTGCTTCGGCGCCGATTGCATGTCCCGCTCGGAGCCGGCAGCCTCGTGCGCCGTTCCTTGTGCTTGGTCCATGCCGGTGAACCGCAGTTCCATGCCGGTACCCGTCAGAATGATCATGGGCGCCGCGGCGCCAGGCTGATCTCCGCTGGGGCGGATCTTTCTCAGCGCCTCCGAAAACCCGACCAGGCACTGCAGGCCTTCGGCGAAGGGCATTGATCCCTCCGCCAGGCGCTGTGGAAGGTCTGTTGAAACACCCTGTTTTTCGGTCTCGCTCATAATCGTCCAACTTCAGTCTCCCGGTTCTACCCCAGGCAGTCAAGCTCTCTAATGGTAGCTGAGGTTCTATGAGTACCATACTAATAGTACTAGAGCTGTCCGGGCAGCGCCACATTGCCTGTAAAGTCAATATAATGAAGGGAACGTGGGGAAGTTCTTCGTCCAAAACTTCGGTTGCCGGGCTACGCAGGCGGATGGCGCCGCGCTCGAGGCGCTACTCGCGGCCAAAGGCCTGGAAGCGGCCGAGGTGCGCGCGGGCGCGGACCTGGTAATCCTGAACACCTGCACGGTAACCTCTACAGCGGACGATGAAGTGCGGCAAACCATCCGGCGCGTCCATCGCGAGAACCCCGCCGCGCGTATATTGGTGACGGGCTGCTATGCGCAGCGCGCGCCGGAAGAACTGGCGTCGCTGGCGGGCGTCGAGTGGGTGGTGGGGAACTCGCACAAGTCGCAGATCGCGGAGTTGGTGACGGTCGCTCCTTACCACGGCAACATCCATGTGGGTGATATTTTCGCGGAGCATGATTTCCTGTCGGCCCCGGTGGAAGATGCCTCGGGGGACCGGACGCGTCCCAACCTCAAGATTCAGGACGGATGCAACAACCGGTGCTCGTTCTGCATTATTCCGTTTGTGCGGGGGCGAAGCCGCAGCGCGCCGGCCGAGCGGGTGGTGGAGCAGGTGCGCGGGCTGGCGACGCGGTATCGCGAGATCGTGCTGAGCGGGATCAACCTGGGGCGCTGGGGCAGGGAACCGGGCAGCACCATGCGCCTGGCCGAGTTGGTCCGGCGGCTGCTGGCCGAAACCCAAGTGGAACGGCTGCGGCTGAGCTCCGTGGAACCGATGGATTTTTCCGACGACCTGCTGGGCTTGATGGCCGAGTCCTCGCGCATTGCCAAGCACGTGCACGCGCCGTTGCAGACCGGCTCGGACCGGATCCTGCGCCGCATGCACCGCAAGTACCGGCCGCGGCACTACGCGGACCGCATCCTCAAGGCGCGCGCGCTGATGCCGGATGCGGCCATTGGCGCGGATGTCATGGTGGGGTTCCCGGGCGAAACCGAGGCCGATTTCGAAGAGAACCGGCGGTTCATCGCGGACCTGCCGTTCACGTATTTGCACGTGTTCACTTATTCGGAGCGGCCGAGGACGCCGGCGGCGGAAGATGCGGATGCGGTGCCCATGGCGGCGCGCAAGGAGCGCAACCGCGCGCTGCGGGAGCTGGCGGCGGCGAAGAATCGCGCGTTTCGTGAAAGCATGGTGGGAAAGACGCTTTCCGCGGTGACACTGCATGAAGCGGGGATGGCGCTGACCGAGAATTACTTGAAGGTGGAACTGGCCCAGGAGCGCGAGCCCAACCGGATTGTGGATGTGCGGATCGGTGGCGTGGTGACTGGAGGGTTGAGGGAAGCTACATCTCGCGGCGGCCTTCCATGGCTTTCGAGATCGTGACTTCGTCGGCGAATTCCAGGTCGCTGCCGACGGGGACGCCCATGGCGATGCGGGACACCTTGACGCCCAGGGGTTTCAACAGGCGCGCCAGATACACGGCGGTGGCTTCGCCTTCCACCGTGGGGTTGGTGGCCACGATCACTTCCTGAATTTCACCCTGGCCGATGCGCTCCACCAGGCCCTTGATCTTGAGCGACTCGGGGCCGATGCCGCGCAGCGGCGAGAGCGCTCCGTGGAGCACGTGGTAGCGGCCTTCGTATTGGCGGGTGGTCTCGATGCCGACAATGTTGGTCGGCTCCTCAACCACGCAGACCACCTTCGGATCGCGGGTAGCATCGCGGCAGTAGAGGCACAGGTCGCTCTCGCTGATGTTGTTGCAGAGGCGGCAGAGACCCAGCTTGTCCTTGACGTCGAGGAGGGCTTGCGCCAGATGTTCCGCGTCTTCGCGGTCGGCGCGCAGCACGTGGAAGGCGATGCGCTGCGCGGATTTCTGGCCGATGCCGGGCAGGCGTTTGAATTGGTCGATGAGACGGGCCAGGGGTTCGGCGAAGTCGGGCATCGCTAAATCAGACCCGGGGGCAGGCCCATACCGCCGAGCATGCCGCCCATCTTCTGCTGGATTTCGCCATCGGCCTTCTTGACGGCTTCGTTGCAGGCGGCCACCACCATGTCCTGCAGCATCTCGACGTCGCCCGCGACTTCGGGGTCGATCTTGACTTTGAGCAGGTTCTTCTGGCCGTCCATTTGCACCGTGACCATGCCGCCGCCGGCGGAGGCTTCCACCCTGATCTGGGCCACCTCCTGCTGGAGCTTCTCTTGCACCTGCTGTGCCTGGCGCATCATCTGCTGCATCTGCTGCATGTTGCCGGGTAATCTCACGTGGCTACTCCTTGAGGTTTCGAATCTTGCGGATTTCGCCGCCAAACACTTCCCGGAAGCGCCGGACCTCGGGGTTGGCCAGCGCGCGGGCGGTGGCTTCCTCTTCGCTGTTGCCGGCGGCGGGCGGGGCGCCCCCTGGGCCCGGCGAAGCTGGCTCGCCGGCGTCATCGATGGCGATTCTCAAACGCAGGGGCCGGCCGAAGACTTCGCGCGCGGCGTCGGCGATGGCGCGGTCGTTGAAGTACAGGGCGTACGACTTCGGCGCGATCACGTTCAGATCGGCGCCGGAGACCGTGATGCGGGCGTTTTCGACGGCGTCGGCGAGGTGCGTGAGACCCTTCTCGTGCAAATAAGAGTGCAGGCGATCGCGGGGATCGCCGGAGGGGGCCGGGGCGCCCGCGGTCTTCTTGGCGCGGTCGAGATCGAACGGCGATGGGCCCATCCGCGGCGGCGGTGGCGCCGCCGGCGCTGCCTTCGGGGCCGGTCGGGGACCTGCCCCACTTACCTGGGCCAGCGCTTCTTCGATAGGCAGCAGGCGGCCGGCTTGCACCAGGCGGACGAGGCCAATTTCCAGGTGGAAGCGCGGTTGCAAGGAAAACTGCAAATCGTGGAACAGATCCAGCGAGAGCTGGAGGTAACGGCTGAGGTCCTCTTCGGAGAATTGGGATGCGATCTCCGCCAGCTTCTGACGCTCGGCGGCGGAAGCGGCCACCAGGCGCGTATCGGCGCCGGATATGCGCTCGACCAGGAGGTTGCGGAAGTAGCGCGCCAGCTCGCGGCTGAAGTGCTGCAGGTTGTGGCCGTTGCGCTCGAGTTCATCGACCACTTCCAACATGCGGCGCGAATTGATCGAGACCAGCGCCTGGGTGACCATTTCCAAAGACTCGAGCGAAAAGGCGCCCAGCAGCGCGCGCACTTCGGCGGCGTCGAGCTTGGAGCCGCAGCAGGCGATGGCCTGGTCGAGCGCCGAAAGGGAATCCCGGACGCTGCCCTCGCCTGCCTGCGCCAGCACGGAAAGTGCTTCGGCATCGGCCTCGATGCCTTCCTGCTGGCAGATGAACGCCATGCGCGCGGTGAGGTCCTCGAAACCCACGGAGCGGAAGCTGAAGTGCTGGCAGCGCGAGGCGATGGTGGCGGGGATCTTGTGCGCTTCCGTGGTGCACAGCACGAAGACCACCCACGGCGGCGGTTCCTCGATGGTCTTCAGCAGCGCGTTGAACGCCTCACTGGTGATCTGGTGGGCTTCGTCGATAATGAAAACCTTGTAGCGGTCGCGCGCGGGCTGGTAGCGCACGTTTTCGCGCAGCTCGCGCATTTCATTGATGCCGCGGTTGGAGGCGGCGTCGATTTCGATGACGTCCAC
>JBEKSR010000185.1:0-7601 GCA_049516835.1 Bryobacteraceae bacterium
AATCTCAAACTGCATTGATTCAGTAACGCTCTGACGTAGCAACCAGTCTACGAACAGCGTCAGGAACTCGCGCGTGCCCGTCGCGAGGGTTTATTTTGCAAGTCCCTCTTTAGCTTGCCCGGACGGGCCGGCGGGGGTATTCGAATCCAGACGCGATAGAATGGCTCTAGCGAGGTAGGGGCTGGGCATGCCCAGCCCCTACTTTAGATTCCACGTTTTCAGGGTTCTAGCGTCATCAGTTTAGAACCCGTGGAAACCGTCGTTTGCAGCCCGATGAGCGAAGTCGTCGAGCCCGGCCTGGAACTTCTGGAACGGCAGAGCCGCTTTGTTTCCGAGCACTTACGGCGGATTTTCATCCAGGTTTACCGGATCGTGGGGAACGTGGCCGATGCCCAGGACCTGACCCAGGAAGCCTTCATCAAGGCCCTCCAGCGTCAGGAGCAGCTCAAGGACGAGCAGAAGGCGGCCCACTGGCTGTCGCGGATCGCCACCAATACGGCCATCGATTTTCTGCGCCGTAGCGGCCGCGCCACGTTTTGCGAGCTGGATGAAGCTCCGGCAAGCCATTCGGAAAGCCCCGAACAGGCCCTGCTGCGGTCCGAGGAGCGGAATTATCTGGAAGATGGCTTGCGCCTTCTGAGCCCGCGGGAACGGGCGGCGCTGATGCTGCGGGACGTGGAAGGCCTGCCGGCGGAAGAGGTGGCCAGACGGCTCAACTGCTCGAAAGCCACGGTGCGCTCGCACATAGCCAACGCGCGCACCAAGTTCCGGCGCTATATGGAAAGAAGGAAGCGGTAGCAAAGATGAAACATCCCGATCAAGCGACATTGGCATTACACGCGGGTGGGGACCTCGGGCCGATCGCCCGTTGGAGAACTCAGCGCCACTTGGCGAAATGCGGGGATTGCCGCGATGAGGCCGCGGCGTTCCACGAAGTGCGGGCGATTCTCCCCGAGCTGGCCGAGACGCCCGAGATTTCCTGGAACCGGCTGGCTGCGGAGATGAAGGCCAACATCCGGCTGGGGCTGGCGGCCGGCGAGTGCGTGCGGACCGGCCAGACGCCCTTGCGCGAAACGCCCCTGTTCACCCGTGCCCGCGCGGTGGTGGCCTTCGCCAGCGTGGTGGTACTGCTGTTTGCCGGCCTGGTTCTGGAACATCCCGCGCCCGGCGTGCCCCACTACGATGGCGTGGTGGTGCAGACCACGGCTAATGGAATTCAGGTGAGAGAGGGCGGCCAGGCGCTCC
Organism: Bryobacteraceae bacterium; assembly: GCA_049516835.1. Classification (GTDB taxonomy): domain Bacteria; phylum Acidobacteriota; class Terriglobia; order Bryobacterales; family Bryobacteraceae; genus Fen-178. The sequence continues at coordinate 1,246 of JBEKSR010000185.1, forward strand.
GCCTGCTGCACTCCGGCGCCCAAAACGTGCAGTACTCAGTGGGCGCGCAAGGCTCCATGAGGGCTCGCTACGTGGATCCCGAAACGGGCTACGTAACGATCAATAACGTTTATGCGGATTGAAACTCACGTGCGGCTGGCGGTACTGGGATTCCTGGGCGCGGCGACCGCGCTGGCGCAGGATGTTCCGCTCGATCCGCGCAGCTCCATCAGTATCAACTTCGCCAAGGATTCGCCGGTGGCGGTGTTGAATGTCGCGACCGGCGAATCGCGCGTCACCGCTCGCGGCGCGGCCCTGGTGCTCGACCTGCACATGTCGCTGACCTTGCGCAACCTGGGCGCCAGCCGCATCCACGGGGTGACGCTGCGGGTGGTGTCGCAGGAAGTGACCCTGGGCGGGAAAGGGTCGGTGGCCTACCCCAGCCTGAACGTGGGGCCGGGTGAAGCCTTTCCGGTTCGAATCGACATGCAACTGGTGCGTCCCACGCAGGCGGCGGCCGGCCCGCTGGTCGAAGTGAATCTCGACGGCGTGCTCTTCCAGGACCTTTCTTTCTACGGCGACGACCGGCTCAACTCGCGGCGCACCATGACCGCCTGGGAAATGGAGGCGCAGCGCGACCGCGACCATTTTAAGCGTGTGCTGGCGCAGAACGGGCCGGACGGGTTGCGCCGCGAGCTGATCGACAGCCTGGCGCGCCAGGCCGAGCGCCCCCAGTTGGATGTGCGCGTGGTCCGTGGCGGCCCCGCGGTTTCCTCCGCGGCGGCCCCTGCTGAGCACCAGGAGCAGTTCGCCTTCCTGAAGTTCCCCGATGCGCCCGTCGAGCCGGTCGAGGGATGGGCGCAGCTTGCCGGAAATGAAGTGCGCGCCCCGCGCATCCAGGTGCTGAACAAATCGGACAAGGCCGTGAAGTATGTCGAGCTGGGCTGGCTGGTGCGCGATCAAAGAGGCCAGCAGTACATGGCGGCTTCCCTGCCGGCCGCCGATCCCGCCCTCTACCTGCCTCCCGGCCGCACCGCCCGTGTCTTGCAGGAGACCGCGCTGCGGTTTTCGCGCAGCGGGCAACCGGTGCCCATCCAGGGCATGACGGGTTTTATCAGCGAGGTGGAATTCGCCGACGGCAAGGTGTGGGTTCCCAACCGCCAGAACCTCGAGAACGCGCTCCTGCTGAAGGTCTTGCCGCCTTCCAACGAAGAGCAGCGCCTCTCCGACCTCTACCGCATCAAGGGCATCCGCGCCCTCATCGAAGAGCTGAAGAAGTTCTAAGTGGGGCAGCCTTTTAGGCTGCGGACCCGCTTTCCAGCGGGTCCAGCCGGCCGGCAGGCCGGCTTGCGGCCACAATTGGCCGCCCCACTTGGCCTTTCATTGTGCATTCATCTCCGCTCGCGCACAATGGAAGACGAGGGCCGCTCCACGTGCGGATCTTACTGGTAGAAGACGAAGCCCGAGTCGCCGGATTTATCGCCAAAGGGCTCCGCGAACAGGCCTATGCCGTCGATATCGCCAGCGACGGCGAACAGGCGTTGTACCAGGCCGCCGTCAACCAGTACGACATCGTGATTCTCGACGTCATGCTGCCGGTAAAGGACGGCCACACCGTCTGCCGGGAACTTCGCGCCTCCGGCTTTCGCACCCCCATCCTCATGCTGACCGCTCGCGGCGCTGTCGATGACCGTGTCGAGGGCCTCGATTCCGGCGCCGACGACTATCTCGCCAAGCCCTTCGATTTCAAGGAACTGCTGGCCCGGCTGCGGGCCTTGCTGCGGCGCCCCGCCGGCTTGCGGCCCCAGGTATTGCAGGTCGCCGACCTCACTTTGGACACCGCCAGCCACGCCGCCACGCGCGCTGGGAAACCCGTGAGCCTCACCGCCAAGGAATACGCGCTGATCGAGTTCCTGGTGCTCAACCAGGGCCGGGTGGTGGGCCGCGAGCAGATCGGGCAGCACGTCTGGGACGAGAACTTCGATCCGTTTTCGAACGTGATCGACGTGTACATCAAGCGCCTGCGCTCCAAGCTGGACACGGGCTTCAGCCGCCGCCTGATTCACACCCGCCGCGGCGAAGGCTACATTCTGAGCGTGCAACCGGAGGTCAACGATGATTAGTCGCCGCGCCTTCCGCAGTGGAAAGGTCCGCGAAAACCTGGGGACTTACGAATGCGTCCCAACGCGCGCGCCCCCCTCGCCCAACACCGTGTCGTCACGCCGCCCCGTGGACGCATCCGTCTGTCCCCCGGTTTTCGCCCCAGCCATACCTGGAGGGGCCCGGTCCATCGCCGCGCGGACGCATCCGTCTGTCCCCCGGTTTTCGCCCTTTTACGTGAGCTCTCTTTTTGGGGGTGCGGGAAATGCGCATTAGGAGCTTGCGGCTTCGGCTCACCGCCTGGTATCTGGCCTTCTTTTCGCTGCTGTTCGTGGTGTTCAGTATCTTCCTCCACGGCTTGTTGTCCAAGGACCTCCGCACCCGACTGGACCAATCGCTCACATCCGAAGCCAACACCGCTTCGGCCCTTTTCGAAGACGAGTTGGTGGAGGAAAAGGGCGACGTGCGGCTGGCCGCAACCGAGGCTGTAGCCGGATTGCGTCTGCATGGGAGCCGGGTGGCGATCCTGTCAGGGTCCCGGCTACTGGCGTCGAGCGGCCCGGTCTCGCAACAGGAATCCGCTGCGGTGGTGGCGCAGGCGGCCCGCAAGGCCTCGCCGGACCTGATGCTGGCGCTGCCGCAACTGGGGCAGAATGGCGCACGGGCCGCCACCCACCGCCTGGAAACTCTCGGAAAGGATTTCCTGATTTTCTCGATTGCGCCGCTGGATTCCATCGCCGCCGATCTCGGGGTGGTCCGCCGCGTCATCTTCCTGGCGCTGCCGTTGCTCCTGGGGCTGGCCGGAATCGGCGGCTACCTGCTCACCACCCACAGCCTCGCTCCCCTCAATTGGATGGCCGAACAGGCGCGAGAGATCACTGGCAGCAACCTGAACAGGCGCCTCGAAATCGGCCACGCCGCCGAAGAACTGGCGGTCCTGGCGGCTTCGTTCAACGAGTTGCTGGCGCGTCTTGACGAGTCCTTCGAAGCCATGCGGCGCTTCGTGGCCGACGCCTCGCACGAGCTCCGCACGCCCATTGCGGTGATTCGCGGTGAAGCCGACGTGGCCCTTTCCCACGACCGCGGCGCCGCCGAATACCAGGATTCGCTGGCCATCGTTCTGGACGAATCGCGCCGCCTTTCCCGCCTGGTGGACGATCTGCTGAACCTCGCCCGCGCCGACGCCGGCCGCGTCAAGCTCGAGGTGCAGGAGTTCTATTTCAACGAGCTGCTGACGGAATGCTGCCGCTCCATGCAGAACCTGGCCGGCGCCTCCGATATCACTCTCGATTGCCGTTCGCCTGGGGACGTGCAATTCCGCGGCGATGAGGGCCTGCTCCGCCGCCTGGTAATCAACCTGCTCGACAACGCCATCCGCTACACGCAGTCCGGAGGCAAGGTCTCGACCACGCTGGAAGCCGACCCCGCCCGCGTCCTAATTCGCATTTCAGATACCGGCGTCGGAATCCCCCCAGAAGCCGCTCCCCATGTTTTCGACCGCTTCTACCGTGCCGACAAGTCGCGCTCCCGTCAGGACGGAGGCTTCGGCCTGGGCCTCGCCATCGTGAAATGGATCGCCGAGTCCCACAACGGCTCTGTCGAGCTAACCCGCAATCCTGGCCCAGGAACCACCTTCACGGTAACCTTGCCGCGCTGACGTGGCGCAGGCACTCGTGCCTGCCGCACTCATGCCGACGCTTTTCGGGGAAAAGGGGACAGTCCTGCTCTATGAGCCGCGGCGGCTCACAACACACGATGAAAATGGATTCTGTCCGGCACGAGGAATCAACAACTTACGTTCCATTTTCGGAAGAGACGCATTTTAAAACTTGCCGCCCAAATTGCCCCGTCACCGGATTGTCGGAATTGCCTCACCGAATCGCCCCCGCTGATGGAGGCCCCACAGGAAACCGCGGCGGCAAGCACGTGCCGGTCATTCTTGTGGTTCACGCATCGCCAAAGTGCCAAAGAAGCTCGCTCTGGAAATAGGAGGTAAGCACGGCCGGCCATCCCAGCTCGGATTCCAACGTGCTTACCGTTTCCGCCATAACCTCCGCCGGCCATCTCGGCTCATAGAGCGGAGGGGCCTCGGCAAGCCGGAGCGGCGTGTCGCAGAGAGAGAAGTTAGCAAGAACGCAAGCGTCCAGAACGACCAGTGGGCCGGCGCTCATTCCCGGCTGGGAACGAGCACGCGCTCGTAGAGGCCGGCCGCATCGACGGCCTGGCCGATTCTGCGAAGCGCCTGAAGCCGCTGCTGGCTGCGTTGGCGTTGATCGAGGAAGTACTGGACCGCGGTTTCGACGAACTGATTCACATCCCGGTACTGGCCGGCGGCCAGTTCATCCTTGACCCGATTTTCGATCTCAGTGGACAGGTTCACGTCCATGGCCGTTCCTCGTGTCTTGATTTTGCGACAAATGGGGACGGATCGGGAGTGATCCATACCCCCGGCCGCCGCACACACCCGGGGCTTGTCGCGCCGCATCACTTCCGATAGAGATCTAACGTTTGGGGCCAATTTCCGCTGCGTCGACGATTCATGCGGAGCTTTCCCAAGCGCTGGCGCCATCCGCCAGCTTGGCGATCCGATCGCAGCGCCATGCACCCCCAAGAAGCCAACGCTCCTTTCATCATTCATCAAGCGGCGGTCAGCGCCTATCTCTGGCAACGGCTCGCCGTGCATCTTTCTCTTTTTGGTCTAAGAGAGGATCCTCTCGATGAGTGTCTTGTCCAGCAATCGGAGCGTTGGTCGCATGGTGCTTCTAGTCTATGATGGCCTGCATCACGGCGTTTTCGAAATCGCGCTGCAACTGCGGCGTCTGGGTTTGCATCATGAGCACCCGGACGATTTTGTCCTTGGGGTCGGCCCAGAAGATGGTGCCGAAGGCGCCGTCCCAGCCGAAGGTGCCGTTGGCCAGCCGCATGCCCGAGGTCACGTTGTCCAGAATCACATCCATCAGGAAACCGAAACCCATTCCCTGGGCCGGACGCCCAAGCTTCCCGTTGAACATGTCACCGACGTGATTGGCGGACATCAGTTCGACGGTTCGCGGGCCAAGGTAGCGCTTACCGTTCAGTTCGCCGCCATTGCTCAGCATCTGCGCAAACTGGAGGTAGTCCTCCGCCGTGCTCATCAGACCGGCGCCCCCGGAGAAATAGGTCTTTGTGGAGAATCCATCTTGGTTCGGGCTCTTCTCCAAGCCCTTTGGGGTCCGTTGATAGAGGGTGACCAGGCGCGGGCGGGCTGAGTCGGGAGGGTAGAAGAACGTATCCTTCATGCCCAGCGGGTCGAACAGCCTCTGCTTGAGGAACTGGTCGTAGGTGAGGCCGCTGACGATTTCGACAATGCGCCCCAGCACGTCCGGCCCGGCCGCGCCGCTATAGGCCCACTGCGAGCCGGGCTGGAAGTCCAGCGGGACGGTGGCCAAGCGGGGAATGTAGGTTGCCAGGCTGTCGTCCGCTTGCCGGGGAGCCAGCTTGTTGACCATCCGCGAACCGATTCCGCCGCTGGCGAGGCCCGAAGTGTGCGTCAGCATGTCTTGTATCGTGACCTCGCGGTTGGCTGGCACGACGTAGTACTCGGGGTCGCGCGGGGGCTGTCCCGGCACCATCATGGCCATCATGGCCGGGCCGGCTTGGCGGCCGATGGCCACCTTGGCATCCTTGAACTCGGGCACGAACTTGGAGACCGGGTCGTTCAACCGGATCTTTCCCTCTTCGACGAGCATCATGACGGCTACGGCGGTAACCGGCTTGGTCATCGAAGCCAGGCGGAAGATCGTGTCCTTGGCCATAGGCCGCTTGGATTCGATGTCCGCCAGGCCTTGAGCCTCAAAGTGCGCGATTCGGCCCTTGCGGGCAACCAGCGCAACGGCGCCAGTGACGTTGCCGGCGTCGATGTGACGCTGGACGGTTTCGCGGATCCGGCCGAGACGCTCCGATGAGAGGCCGACCTCTTCGGGTCTTGCCGAAGGAGGCCGACCTCTTCGGGTCTTGCCGAAGGCATGGAGCCGGCCGCCAGCGGCGCGGCCGCCAGCACGGAGAAGCAGGCAAATCGCAGGATTGTATGCATAGGTCCTCTCGGACAGTGTACCGCCACAATGGCGCGGCCGTTCGCGCGTCTCCCAATCTTGCCCAACCCCCGTCCTGCCGGAAAACTAGCGGGAGTTTACTGCCGCGAGGTTGCTTGAGGGGCCGCGCGCATCAGCAATCCCTTTGTACACCAGCACTTACACCGTAGGATTCCGGTTGTTTCTTGTATTACCCTATTCCAAACA
>JBEKSR010000186.1:0-9272 GCA_049516835.1 Bryobacteraceae bacterium
AGGGCTGCTCCAGCGGCTTAGCACATAGGGATTTTAAGCAGGGTGCCGACCAGAGCTTGGCTAACCCGGAAACTTCATGCGCCTGGGCACCCTGCTTAAAACCCTCTGCAATATCGGTAGCTTCTGGCGGCATGGTCGTGCTCGTTGGCCACGGGCGCTCAGGCCTCTGCATGGATTCCCCGCCGCAGCCTACCCGGTCGCCAACGCCAGCGCGTCAATCCGCGAATTCTGGCAACGAGGCGAAGCTCTACTCCTGACCGGAAGAATTGCGGTAAGGTGGATGGAGCGAAAGGCCGACATGCCAACACAAATACTCACAGCCGAAATCATGGCCGCCGCAATCGACGGCTACGAATTCCAGAAGACCCGCATAGACACCAAGATTGCCGAACTCCGGGCCATGCTGTCTGGTGGCCCTGCACCACCCGTCACGCTGGAACCCAAGAAACGCAAACGCCGGAAAATGAGCGGCGCTGGCCGGGCAAGGATCGCCGAAGCACAGCGGAAAAGATGGGCAAAGATCCGGGGAGAGTCTGAGTCGTCAGCCACGCCGGAACCGCCAAAGCCCAAACGCCGGATCAGCAAAGCAGGTATGGCAAGAATCATCGCCGCAACAAAGGCGCGGTGGGCAAAGGTCAGAGCGGCCAAGGCGCAACAGGAGAAAGCCGCCAGGAAAGCTGCCCGAAAGAAGGCCGCTGTCAAGAAGACAGCGCCAGCACATGCGGCGAAGAAGAGTGCGCCGGCCAAGAAAGCGGCGGTGAAGACGGCCCCCGCCCCGGCTGTGGAGCAAACTGCCGGTTAGAGTGGAGCGGAGAACACGCCCACAACCCTGAAAGGTGTGCGTTGCGCATCCCTGCCTATTCTCAAGCCACTCTTGAACGAGCGGATCACCACCAAGACGAGTGGCTGGCAGCCGTGATGCGCGTGAGATGTTCCTCCGCCTGGGTGTTTCCAGCGGAATCACGACATATTACCGGCCTGTCAATCTGTCCAGGAGCGGCCGTACTAATTAAGGAAGTCGGACCTGGTCGGATGTCGCACTTCGACGGCAAAACGACAGAATTGAGAGTTGACTGCGCGATGGACCATCCTCCTTTCAACTCCGCCTGATTCTCCCCAGCCATGTCCCACATCACCCTCAGGCAAAGCTACAAGAGCCTTTCCGACCGGCTTAACCTGTTTCCCCAGGGGGCTCCGCCCACGGAGCTGCTCTTCAGGATCCTCCAGTTGCTGTTCACGGAGGAGGAGGCGGCCCTGGTGGCGCTGCTTCCCCTAAGGCCATTCACGGCGACCGCCGCTGCCCGGAACTGGAAGCAGGCGGAGGGCAAGGCTCTGGCGACTCTGGAGAAACTGGCTTCCCGGGGAATGCTGCTGGACGTCGAGCTTGGGGAGGAGCGGTTTTTCGTGCTTCCGCCGCCCATGGCCGGGTTTTTCGAGTTCTCCATGATGCGCGTGGGCAACGGGTACGACCAGAAGCTGCTGGCGGAGCTGTTCTACCAGTACCTGAACGTCGAGGAGGATTTCGTGAAGGACCTCCTCTGTGGCGGGGAGACGCGCATGGGGCGGGTCTTCGTGAACGAGAGGGCCCTGGGCGCCGGAACGGCCCTCGAGGTGATGGACTACGAACGGGCCTCCGAAGTGATCCGCACCGCCTCCCACATAGGTGTAGGGACGTGCTACTGCCGGCACAAGATGGAGCATCTGAACAAGGCCTGCGGCAACCCCTTGGACATCTGCATGACCTTCAATAGCACGGCATGCTCCCTCATCAAGCACGGCATCGCGCGGCAGGTGGACGTCCAGGAGGGCATGGACCTGCTGCAGCAGTCCCTGGGCCACAACCTCGTCCAGTTCGGCGAGAACGTCCGGGAGAAGGTCGCCTTCATCTGCAACTGCTGCGGCTGCTGTTGCGAAGCCCTGCTGGCCGCCAAGCGTTTCGCGGTCCTCAGCCCCATCGCCACCACCAACTTCCTGCCCGAGCTGGATCGAGAAAACTGCAATGGCTGCGGAAAGTGTGTGGAGGTCTGCCCCGTGGAGGCCATGGGCCTCGTCTCCGCCGGAGATCCCCGCCGGGCCAAACGCAAGAAGGCGAAGCTCCAGCAGGACCTCTGCCTGGGCTGTGGCGTGTGCGTCCGCATCTGTGCCCGGAACGCCTTGTTCCTCCGCTCTCGTGAGAAACGCGTCATCACCCCCGTCACGACCGCCCATCGTACGGTGCTCATGGCCATCGAACGGGGCAAGCTCCAGAACCTCATCTTCGACAACCAGGCCCACTGGAACCACCGGGCCATGGCCGCCATCCTGGGCGCGATAGTTTGAACTAACGCAACCAATGCGCGCCTAGAGAATCTACAGAAGAGCGCCATGCTCTCACCGACTCGCTGCGGGCTCTCGCCGGCTCTAGTGGGACGGCCGGCCACTCGGAGAATGGCGCTGGCGCCATCTTCCGGCCGCCGATGATCGGCTTTGTAAGGGGCGGCGTTCGTTAATATTGGTAGCTATCCCGTCGGCTCTTTTCGAATGCGACTCGGGCGAAAGAGACCGATACGGCGTGGACCGCTCGTGGATTCTTTCTATACTGATAATGGGGTCTTCCCATGAGCCGAATGGTTCGCTTCAGTGTTGGCGCGCTGGTCGCGGCAGCGATCGCCGCCCAGACTCCGGCCTTGCGCAAAGGCGTCAGCGTACAGATGCCAGTCACGACGAATGCGGTAGCGATGCCGGATGCGGACCTGGCGGACTCCCTGGTAGTGGCCGTGACCTTCCGCGGCGCCGTATTCCTGGAGGTCACCACGGTGACGCCCGCACAGTTGTCCGAAAAAGTGAAGGCGCAGCTCACAGGGCACCCCGGCAAGCGGGTCTACCTCAAGGGGGACGCCCGTACGCCGTATTCAACCGTTGTGGAGGTGCTGGACGCGCTACGGACTGCCGGGGTCAATGCTCCCATCCTGCTGACCTCCCAGCACGATTCGACGAGCGCCTCATACGTGCCGCCGATGGGACTCGAGGTGGTGCTCCCGCCGCCGGCGCCCGATGCGGCGCAGTCCGTGACCCTGAAAGCCGGTAACGGCCAAGCCTCGGACGCGGAACTGAAACAGCACGCGCGGCGGGACAGGCCGGTCGTGCTGCAGGCGGATGGCACGGCGCCGTTCGGTGACGTCGTCCACGCAGTCGACGTGTGCCGCGCGCAGGGGGCCAAGGTCTTTCTCGCCACGCCGGCGAAGTAAGCCGGGAAAGGGCGCGGGAGTTTACCGCCGTACGCCGGCGCAACGGCGATTTGACGCTGATGCCCTTGGTTCCGGAACCCCACGGGAGCCGTAGTAGGTTCTCGTAACTGCGGTGCGCGGGAGTATACCTGGGACAATGGCCGGATGGCCGGCCACTCGGAAAAAGGTGCAGGCACGGCAGTCGGATGTCGGGGCCGTCTTTTGGGGGGCGTTATGCACTAATGTCGGTAGCTATTCCGCGGGCTCGCCGGCTGCCCGACGCTGCACGTACACGCTGAAGCTGCGACCCTGTGATTCCAAGGGCACGTGCGAACGTTTCTGCCAAGCTTTCGGTTTCGGCAGCCTAGCTCTGGCGCATGATTGCGCTTTTGGCTCGTAACCGACTGCGGACCCTATGTAGCCCAGGGCGATCTGCGTTACACTCGGCTCTCTGCCCAGTAACCAAGCTGGTCGGACGCAATCGACTTTGCGGGAGGTTCGACAATGAAGCTCTTTGTTCTCGCGGCTGCGGCCGCGGTGTTGGCAGCTCAGCAGCCGCCCAGGCGGCCGGCCGTCACCATACCGGAATCGGCCGGCGACGATGTGCGGGGGTATAACGACACTCCCCGGATACCAGGCCAAAAATGGAAGGTACACGACCTGGAACGGCCCCGCGCCCGGAAGGTCACGCCCGGGTTGCCGCTGCTCAACGAGGCGCCGCCTTCCGACGCCATCGTGCTGTTCGACGGGAAGGATCTCACGCAATGGACGCAGACGGCGCGCGGAGGCCAACCCCAGGAGCCGAAATGGAAGGTCGAGAACGGGTACATGGAGATCGTCCCCCGCACGGGGCGGCTGGTAACGAAGGAGAAGTTCGGCGATTGCCAGCTACACGTGGAGTGGATGATACCGAAGGAGGCGACGGGCTCGGGCCAGGGCCGCGGCAACAGCGGCATTGAACTCATGACCCGTTATGAGATTCAGGTGCTCGAATCCTACAAGAACCTGACGTATGCCGATGGAGCCGCGGGAGCCATGTACGGCATATGGCCGCCGCTGGTGAACCCGGCCCGCCCGCAGGGCGAGTGGAACGTGTACGACATCACTTTCGAGGCGCCGCGCTTCGAGGGCGGGAAGCTCTTGCGCCCCGCCTATTTCACTGTGCTGTTCAACGGCGTGCTGGTGCAGAACCACCAGGAACAACTTGGAACCACCATCTGGAGGCAGGTGCCCAAATACACGCCGCACGCGGCGGAGGAGCCGCTGAGCTTGCAGGACCGCTCGCAGCCGGTGCGGTTCCGCAACATCTGGATCCGCAGGCTCGACCTGCTGGTGCGCTGAATGCGGGCGCGCGGGATGCGATACCTCTCGATATAACATGCGACTCAAAGCTCTTCTCTCCGGCCTGCTCTTCTCGGCGGTCCTGTACGGCCAGTCCGACGCCCTGATCGAGGTGGATGCAGCCAATACGCGGCACGCCATCCCGCGCACGATCTACGGCACGTTTCTCGAACCCATCGGCAACAGCACCTACGGCGGCCTGTGGGCCCAGATCCTGGTGAACCCCAGCTTCGAGGAGAACCTCTGGAGCGCCAGCCGCATCCGCCAGATGCTGACCCAGCGGCCCGAGCTGGCGGAATCCTCCAACGTGGGCCTGCCGCTCCCCTGGCAGCAGCTCGACAACACCCAGGGCTGGCGCTACGAGCCATGCTGGGGCGACGCGGCCAATTCCGCGCGCTCCCTACTGATCATGGCTCTTCCGGGCAAGCAGACCGGCGTGCGCCAGCAGGTCTACCTTCCCGTCCACCGCGTGCTTCGCTACATCGGCAGCCTGTACGCCAAGCCGGTCAGCGGCGGCCGGGAGATCGAGGTTTCGCTCCGCAAGCGGGATCATCCCGAGCAGGTTCTGGCGAAACAGACCGTCCGGCTCGCCTCCAACGGCTGGGCGCGGCACGAGTTCGCCCTGGAGATCGCCAAGGGCGCCCTGGCCGGCCGGGAACCGGCCGATTTCGTGATCGCCGTCTCCGACGAGGCCCGCGTCCTGGTGGATCAGGTCTTCCTCTTCCCCGCCGACCACGTCGAGGGCATGAACCCGGAGATGATCGAGATGGCGCGCGCCCTCCGCACCCCGGTGGTGCGCTTCGGCGGCAACTACACCTCGGGCTACCACTGGCGCGACGGTATTGGCCCCATCGACAAGCGCGTCAGCATGCTCAACCAGGCCTGGGGCATGCCGGAATACAACCACTTCGGCACCGACGAGTTCCTGCGCTTCTGCAAGCTGATCGGCGCGCAGCCGCAGGTAGCCCTCAACCTGGGTAGCGGCACGCCTCAGGAGGCCGCCGAGTGGGTGCGGTACATCAACGGCAAATGGGGCTCCGGCGGGCTGCTGTGGGAATTGGGCAACGAGCTATGGGGCAATTTCCAGATCGGCTACCCCACTGAGCCCCGCGTGGCGGCGCGCACCAGGGAGTTCAGCGCCGCTGTGCGCCAGGCCGACCCCCGCTCCAAGCTGATCGCCACCGGCCAGGACCCCGACCACTTCGAGTCCTGGAACGCCACGCAGCTCGCCAACGCCCCCGAGGCATTCAACTACCTGTCCACGCATTTCGTGGTGGGCACGGCCGATGTGGTCAAGCCTGAGCCCTCGCCGGAGTTCATCGCCCAGGCGGCCCTGGCCCTGCCCGTGGGCCTGGAGCGCCAACTGCGCGCCATGAAGCAACAGATCGACGCCGATCCCAAGGCCCGCGGCCGCGTGGGCATCGCCTTTACCGAGTGGCTCTACCACGGGTCGGTCGCGCGCAGCCCCATGTTCGACAACCAGGGCGGCGCCCTGTGCGCGGCCGGCATGCTCAACACCCTCATGCGCGTTTCCGATTTCACCCCGATCTCGGATATGACGGGCCTCATCGAGTTCGGCGGCATCTGGCAGAAGAACGGCCGCACCTACGGCGTCCCGGCCTACTGGGCCTTCCGCATGTACTCCACCGCGGACGCCGCCCGGCTGGTCGAAAGCAGGGTCAAGGCCGAGCAGTACGACGTGGACCAGGGCGTGCGGCGCATCCCCACCATCCACGCCGTGCCGTACCTCGACGTTGTGGCCGCCCTGAATGAGTCCGGCGGCAAGCTGACGCTCTTCTGCGTCAACCGTCACCTGACCCGGGAGATTCGCGCCGACATCCGCCTCTCCGGTTTCGCCGCCGCCTCGGCGCGCGGCCAGCGCCTCCAGGCCGTCAACCTCTACGCCGCCAACAGCGACACCGAACCCGAAGCCATCGTCCCCGCCCCTCTCCAGTTGACCGTGAATGGCGGAGTGTTCCAGCACGCCTTTCCCCCCGCCAGCGTCACCGTAATCGAACTCTCCCGGTAGGCTCCCGGGTGGGGCTGGCGAAGATTGCGACTCACAGGCATAAGCCTTGCGGCTTGTGCGGGCGAGCCGCCCTAAACCGCGACCGGAGGCACTACCGTCTTCAGGAATTCGTGCGCCAGATGGAAACCGCGCTTGAATTGCGGGGTGAAATCGGCCCCTTGGTAATTCGGGTAGTAGAACTCGTCTTCGTTCTCGATGTTCATGGCGCCGCTATAGCCGGCCTCCGCCAGCACCGAGAAGAGCCCCTTCCAATCGATCGATCCCTCGCCGGGCAACCGGAAGCGCCACCACCGGGTATTGTCGACCGGCTGAATTCCGGTGCGGCGCAACACGTGCCAGAGGATCTCGGTGTCTTTGAGGTGCACGTCGTAAATCTTGTTGACGAACTCGCGAGCGGCCTCGACCGGGTCCATGAATTGCCAGACCAGATGGGAGGGGTCGAACTGCAAGCCGACCCAGGGGCTGTCTTGGAACGCTTTGAAGAGGGCCTCCCAGCCTACCGGACCGGTGGCGATGGTGGGTGCCCCGGCGTAGGGTTCCCACAGCATGCGAACCTTGTTCTTTTCGCACACCGGGAAGTACTTCTCGGTGTAGACCTTGACGATCTCATCCACTTGCTGCTGCAAGGGCCGGCCCTTGATGGCGCCGGATGGTCCCCCGATGTTCGGAATCCCCAGCTTGCCGCACAATTCGAGAATCCTGATGGTCTTCTGGATCTGGCGGCCGCGCAGTGCGAGGTCGGGGTCGATGTGGTTCCCGTCGCAACCCATCGAGGAGACGTAGATGCCGGACGCCTGGATCTTGTCCTTGAGGGCGGCGATGGCAGCATCGTCCAGGCGTTCGGGATTGAGCTGGAGTTGCATGCTGGTAAAGCCTTCGGCCTTGACGAACTCCAGGTTGGCGTCGGAATACTGGCCGAGGACGCCGAGTTTGGGCTTCCAACTCGGAACCCGGTTGCGCTGCGCCTGGCCGGCGGCAGCCGCGGACATGGCAGTCAGAACTGTGCGTCGTGTGATGGTCACGAAACGAAGATAGTGCAACTGAGGGTCCGCGCGCAAGTTAGCTGGCGCTGAATCCATCGGCGCTCAAGTGCGCCCGCCTGTCCTCATGGAACGCCACGTTCGCCAGGTGCGGGCCGGATACGGCACTGGCGCCCACTTCCACCGGCGCATTGGGCTCCTGGCGGGACGTGACGCAATCCAGAAAATTCTGAATGTGCGTCTCGATGGGAATGGGAGCGGCCACTGTCTGCACCGGATCGGGGTTCCTGGGTACTGGCTCTTTCCAGATGCGGTAGCCGGCATTGTTCAGAATCATGGTGCCCTCGTCGCCCTGAAACTGAATCGACCAATCGTTGTCGTACGAATTGCAGTAATTCAAAGTCCAGGTAGCCATGAAGCTCGGGTATTCGAAAACCGCGCAGAAAACATCCGGCACTTCCGCGCCGGCATTCTTGGCCCTCTGGCCGTAGCACACGGCCGAACGCGCCATTCCCGAATCCGTGAACCACTGGACCACGTCCATCAGGTGCGTCCCCTGGTCCGTCATATTTCCGCCCGAATAATCCCAAAAGTAGCGCCAGGAGCGGAAACGCATGGGCTCCAGGTCACGATCCGGCGCCGGACCGAGGAATCGTTTCCAATCCAGGCGGCCGGGAAGCGGTTGGTTGTCGAGCGGCTTGGAGACGTTCCAATTCCACATGGGCTTGGCCATCGTGATTCTGCCGAGAATGCCACTATCGACAATCTTCTTGGCGGCCATCACCGAAGGCGCGCTCCGCCTCTGCATCCCCACCTGGACGATTTGCGAGGTCTTGCGCACGGCTTCGATCATCTGCTTACTTTGTTCCAGCGAACGGGACATCGGCTTTTCCAGGTAGACGTCCTTGTGCGCCGCCAGCGCCGCAAACAGCATGGGAGCGTGGTGATGGTCGGGCGTCGCAACGATCACGGCGTCCAGGCCCGAATGCGAAAGCAGGTCCTGATAATCCAGGTACGCGGTGGCGCCGGGCGAATCCTTCTGTGCCGCCTGCAGATTGGGTTCATACACCTCGGCGATGGCTACGCACTCGGCGCCCAGCTTCTTGAAAGTGACGTTGAGGTAGCGGCCTCGCCCGCCGGCGCCGATCAGGCCATATGCAAGGCGATCATTCGCGCCCCACGCGCTACGCGGGACGAACAATGGCGCGGCCGTCAAAGCCGATTTAAGGAAAGTCCTGCGATTGGGATGCATAGCGTTTACTGTAATCCGACAGAACGGCTGCCGCAAGGCCGCGGTGGGAGCCACCATCGCGCGCCGGAAGTGGGATCGCTACGTCGGCGACTTCCCGCCGATCAGGACGACAGCCAGACAGAAAGCCGGGATCAACGCCACGTCTGGCATCATCAGTTCATATCGGTAGCTTCTGGCGGCATGGTCGTGCTCGCCAGTCGCGGTAGCGTGGATCGTCGTCCCACGGCGTCAGGATTCTCAAAAGGTTCCCCCGCGCGGCTCCGGTACCGGGCCGAGACTCAGCGCGATCTTCCGGGCCACATCCTCGGAGATGCTCGGAAGAAACGTCACACGGCCACTGCACGTACCGGCCTTTCCCGGCACGCTGACGCTGTAAGCATTCGGATCCTCGCGATTCTCGGAAGTCTTATCCTGATAAAAAATGCGCCTGGCGGTATTCTCGAACATCTTCTCCTTGCGAATGT
>JBEKSR010000187.1:0-6794 GCA_049516835.1 Bryobacteraceae bacterium
TGGCGGGTCTGGTTGGCGCGTTGGATGAGTTGGACTTTGGAGAGGTAACCCATGAAACGATGATAACACTAGCGTTATCGCTAGTCAAGAGAAATGATTGATTTTTTCTCACGACCGCGGAGGCGCGGAGACTCAGAGATTTCGCGGAGGAATGAGCGGGAGAACAAAGTCAAAACCTGAGGGCACCGAGGGGGCGGAGAATCGTGAAAAACCGAGGGCAGGGGAAAGTTGGAGGCAATTTCAGAGTGTAACCAGGCGCCTGCCAGTGGCTCATTTGGCGTATGGCGCCGAAAATATTCCGCCAGTACCAGCACGAATTCAACTCGGTAGGCACTGACGGTCGGTATGCCAGGAAAAGCCTGGCTGATCCTGTGAACTGAAAGGAGTTCAGTATGTAATTTGCCTGTTCAGCATGTAGCCGACCGAGGGCGAGTTCCAGACGTCGGACAGGAGCAAAGGTGCTACCCGTTGGAAGCTGGCCGCCTGAAAAGCGGTGCGTTTGAAGCCGGAGATCGAATCTAAAACATTGTGGCGCGGGGCTTCACTGCAGGAACTGACTGGCGTTCTCTTTGGTCACCAGAACCGGGGTGATGACGGCCTGTTTCTCCACCGGCTGGCCTTTGGCGGCTTGGATCGCTTCCTCGACGGCCTTGCGGCCCATCACTTCGGGAAGGCCCGCCATATCGCCCGACAGGCGACCCGCCACAACCGCGCGGACGGCTTCCCTGGTGGCGTCGAACCCGACCACCTGCACTTTTCCGGTGAGGTTGTGGGCGGCGATGGCCTCCACCGCACCGAGCGCCATCTGGTCATTGGTCGCGAAGACGGCTTTCAAATCCGGGTGCGCGGTCAGCAGGTTCTCCATCACCGTCATGCCGAGCGCGCGCTCGCTATTGGCGGGCTGCACGGCGACACATTCGATTCCCGGCGCGCGCGCAATCGCCTCGCGAAAGCCGGCCAGGCGCTCCTCATGCGTGGCGATCCCCAGGATTCCGCGAATCACCGCAACCTTGCCCTTGCCCCCCAGTAGCTTTGCGATGTACTCGCCGGCGATTCGACCTCCCAGCCGGTTGTCGGCGCCGATGTAGCTCAGCTTCGCGGGCCAATTCACGTCGGTGTCGACGATCAGGACCGGAATGCCCGCGGCCTTCGCCTTGTCGAGCACCGGCAGGATCTCGGACACGCCCGCGGGCGCCACCGCCAGCGCGGAGACGCCTCTCGTAATCTGGTCTTCGAGGATGGACACCTGCTGATCGATGTTGACCTCGCGCTCGGGCGCCAGCACCGCCAGCTTTACCCCCGGAGCGGCGCGCGCGGCCTCTTCAGCGCCGGACTTCACGCGCTGCCACCACTCGCTGTCGAGCGCTTTGGTCACGAGCGCGATCTCGATGGTCTTTCCCTTTCCCGCGCGCCCGCAGGACGCCGCGGCACACGCCGCGGCGATCACGACTATGCAAGCTGTTCGGTTCATGATTTCTCCGGGAGCGGAAGCGCGGGGACAGGGGCGAGTGGAAGATAGTTCCGGGCCATCTCGCTGAACGACCGGACCTGTTCGGTTTCCCACTCGCTGCTGCGTTCGAGCTCGCGCGCCATCAGGCGGGCAACCGCGGGAGCCATCTCGATGGCAGCCCTGGCGTTCAGGAATAAAGCCCGTGTGCGGCGCGCCAGAATGTCTTCCAGGGTACGCGCCATCTCGTGACGCGCCGCCCAGACGACTTCCGCGCCAGTATAGGGGAGCGCGGGGTGAAGCGGGTCGGCCAGCGAAGGGTCCGCCGCGATCAGCGACTGCACCGCGGGAGCGTCGGAGCCGTAGACGCTCAAGTGGCCGAATTTGTCGGAACCCGGGTGGAAGCCGTGCACGTTGAGATGGCCGGTGACACACGGCTTCTCCGGCAGCCGCGCCAGCGTGGCCGCCTGGTTGACGCAGTCTTCCGCCATGTGGCGATAGGTGGTCCACTTGCCGCCGCAGATGGTCACCATGCCGCAGTTCTCGATGCGGATGGTGTGATCGCGCGAAAGGGCCGCGGTATTGCCGGAATCGCCCGAGCGCACCAGCGGGCGAATTCCCGCGAAGACGCTGAGAACATCGCCGCGGACGGGCTTCTTGGCGAGATACAGCGCCGCGGTGCCGAGGATGAATTCAATCTCCTGCTCCAGGGCGACGGGTTCCAGCGTGGCCGCTGGAATGGGAGTGTCGGTGGTGCCGACCAGGGTATGGCCATGCCAGGGGATCGCGAACATCACCCGCCCATCGCTGGTATGGGGGACCATGATGGCGCTGTCGCCAGAGAGGAACGATCCATCGAACACCAGGTGGATTCCCTGGCTGGGAGCGATCATCGGCTTCGCCGAGGCGTCGGCCTTGCGGCGCAGGTCGTCGCAGAAGGGGCCGGTGGCATTGACGACCACCTGCCCATCAGCGTGAAATTCCTCGCCGGTTTCCAGGTCCCGAACCTGGACACCATCGACGAAGCCCTCGGCATCCTTGGTCACTTCGGTGACCGGCGCGTAATTGAGGAGAACCGCGCCCTGCTCGTAAGCGGTTGTCACCAGGTTGATGAGCAAGCGGGAGTCGTCGAACTGGCCATCGAAGTAGATGACCCCGCCGCGGAGCCCTTCGGTGTTGAGGGTGGGCAGCCGCTCCAGCGTCTCTTCCTTGGAGAGGATGCGCGAGGCCCCGAAGCCGTACTTGCCGGCGAGCAAGTTGTAGAGCTTGAGACCGATACCATAGAACGGAGCTTCCCACCAGTCGTAGTTGGGCACCACGAAGCCCAGGTTGCGAACCAGGTGCGGGGCGTTCTGCAGAAGCAGGCCGCGCTCCTTGAGGGCTTCCATGACGAGCGAGACGTTGCCTTGTTCCAGGTAACGCACGCCGCCATGCACCAGCTTGGTGCTGCGGCTGGAGGTGCCTTTGCCGAAGTCGCTCTGCTCGAGCAGGAGCACGTCGTAACCGCGGGTGGCGCCATCGATGGCCACGCCGGCGCCGGTGGCGCCTCCGCCAACGACGATCATATCCCACGGTCCCGCGTGCGCGCGGAGGCGCTGGTACATCTCGGATCTGGTCATGGATTCAGAGTGCGGGTCGTCAGAACATCAGCTTCAACGCGAACTGTACCTCCCGCGGCGCATACGTGCTCTTAATGGTTCCGAAGGCCGAACTGGTAATGTCGGTGCTGGGCCCACCGAAGTTCGTGTGGTTCATGGCGTTGAACAACTCCGCCCGGAACTGCAAAGCCATACCCTCCCGCGCGGGGATCTGAAAACGCTTGTTTAGCCCCAGGTCCCACTGCCAGAACTCCGGGGCGTTGAAGGAATTACGGCCGACGTTCCCGAACGGCGCGTTGACGGCCGGTATGGCGAACGCAGCCTTGTTCCAGTACTGATCGATCATCGCCACTCCGCTGGGACGCGTGGGATCCCCGACCAGGCTCGGGCGTTGCATGGCCACACCGCGCCACTCGGACAAACGCCCGGTAGCATCCCAGGCCGACGACGGAGTGTAGGTGACAGTCACAGGCAGCCCCGAGTTGGCAGTGTTGATGGTATTGATCTCCCAACCGCCTAGAAACGCATCCATGGCGCCATTCCAGTTCGATCCGAACTTTCGCGCTTTGCCGAACGGAAGCTGATAGACAAAGCTGGAGATGTTCAAAAGCTTGACGTCATAGCTGGTGCGGCCGCGGTCGTTCTTCAGGTCGCGCACGTTCTGGACGGTAATGTCATTTTCGAGCGCCTGCTCGGTGTCGCCCAAAGCTTTCGACCAGGTGAACGAGTTCAGGAAGTACAACCCCGACGAAAGACGGTGCTCCAACCGGGCCGAGAAGCCGTTGTAGACGGTCTGGCCGGCGGGATTGACCCACGTGATCGCGCCAAAGGCCTGATCCGGCCGCCGGGCTTGCGTTCCCAGGCTTTGGCCGGGTTGATTGGGCAGGGCCTCGTTGTAGTCGCTAAGGGTCGGCACGCGGAGACTATGACTGCCGGTGTACCCCAACTCCAGCACCCAATGCTTGACGAGTTCGCGCTGGACCGATGCAAACCACGTCTGCACGTACGGCCACCTCGTGTTGCGCGGAATGTAAGAGACATTGGCATTGACCGCATTGAAACTGGCTGGGCTGTCTAGACCGGCCGGAAACGCATTTTGCGTGGTGAGGAAACTGGCGGGAACCGGCCCGCCCGCGTTAAAGGATTGATTGATCGTGGCGATATTCACCTGCGGGCCATTAATACCGAGTTCATCGGCGCTTCCCAGACGGTTGATGTGAACATAGCTGATCCCGTATCCGCCCCGGAAAACGGTCTTGGGGTTGATGCTGTAAGCCAAGCCGAGACGCGGCGCCCAATCCCGGTAATCGGGATTGACCAGCGTGCGGTTATAGATGCTACCGCTGGTGGCCTTGATCATGGAGTTGGTGGTCGGATCGAAGTTCGAAAGGGCATTGTCCCTTTCCCAACGCGGTGTGGCGTACTCCCAACGCAGCCCCAGATTCAAGGTCAGTTTCGAATTGACCCGGAAGTCGTCCTGAGCATACAAGTAGTAGTCCCGCTGGCGATAGTTGCCTACCAGCCAGTTGGCAAGCTGGATCTGGCTGGGGAGGCCGAACATGAAGTCCGCCATGTCGTAGCTCGCCGAGTCACTCGCAACCGTGCAGGTGGATGCCTGTCCCAGTTGGGCGCAGGTAGGCTTACTGAAAGAACCGGCATAGCCCAGAAGGCCGTACACCGGGTTGATGTCCATCACCTCCGTGTGGATGGCGTGCATCTCGCCGCCCATCTTGAGCGTATGGCGGCCCCTCATCCACGAATAGTTCCCCTTCGGGTTCCAGGTGGTGGGGTGCTGGAACTGCGGGTTGGTCGCCTGGCGCCCGATGATGCCGGTGGTGAACCCGGTGATATTCTGCGTATTCAGGCCGCCGGTCACGTCCGGTTCGGTCGGCAGGCCGGGAACCCCGTACAGGTCCTGCATGCTCTGTCCGCCCAAAAACGGCGGCGCCTTTCCGGCGCGCATGTGGGTGAAGCTCATGCGGAATTCGACGAGCGAGGCGGGGGTCACCGTCCAGGTATACCCGAAGGCCGCCGCCTGGCTCAACGCGCGAGTATAGCCGTTGCCGGACCCGCCCGAGGGTCCCTGAACATAGGGCGAATAGAACTGGTTGTCCTTGCGCTGGCTAAAGCGCAGGAAGGCGGTCATCCTGTCGTTGATCTGGTCGTCCACCTTGGCGTCGTACTTGTCCGCGAAGTCATGTGGGTTGAGCATCATCTGCTGGTAGTCGTTGGCGCGGTTAGTGCCTGTGGGAACCGCGGGCAGATCGTTCAACACCTTCTTGGCAAACGGGATCATGGAGATGGCCGTACCCGCCGGATAGACCACTCCGGTCAGCGGGTTGACCACGGAGACGGGCAGAATTCCGGCTCGATCATTCATGTTCGGAATCGTTGCCGTATAGAGTGTTTTCTGGATGTGGCGGAAGCCTTCGTAATCTCCGAAGAAAAAGAGCTTATTCTTGACGATGGGTCCTCCCACCGTCCCGCCGAACTGGTTCCGGTGCAGCTCGGGCTTGACATTGAGTGTCGGTTTGAAGAAGCCGACCGCGTTCAGATCGGTGTTCCGCATGAACTCATAAAGGGTTCCATGCAACTGATTGGTTCCCGAACGCATGACGACGTTCACGACGGCGCCGCCCACGCGGCCGTACTCCGCGCTGAAGTTGCTGGTGATGACTTTGAACTCGGCGACCGCGTCCGGGGAAGGCTGCGCCACCTGGTTCGAGTATCCCTGGTTACTGGTGGAATAGGCGTTGTTATCCATGCCGTCGAGCAGGAAGTTGTTATACGTACTGCGCATCCCATTCACGTTCACCGAGCCTTCGCGCGGCGTCGTCTCGGTTGCCGAAAGCGGCGACCTATGGACATTGGTCGTGAGCAGCGCCAGTTCGGAATAATTCCGGCCGTTGAGCGGCAGTTCCACGATCTGCTGCGTGTTGACCACCTGGCCGTGTTCGCTGGTGTCGGCCTCCAGAGCGGCGGCCACCCCCGTAACTTCGACGGTTTGGGTAATGGCGCCAACCTGCAAGGCGACATCCACGCGCTGCCGGGCATTCACGTTCACTGCCACGTTGTTGGTCGTGAACTTCGAAAACCCGGGGTGCTCCACGGAGACGCTATAGCGGCCCACTCTGACGTTGAAGAAATCGTAGTTTCCGTTGTCGTCCGTAGCGGCCTTGGCCTGAATCCCCGTGTCCTGGTTGATCAGCGTGACGTTCGCCTTGGGGACGGCGCTCCCCGAGGGGTCGCGCACCCTGCCCAGAACCTCGGCGGTCTCGAACTGCCCGTAAAGCAGACCTGCGATCAGAAAACACCCGATCAACAACGTGATTTTCGAGAATTTGTTCATAGTCCAACCTCTCAGTCTCCTCTCAAGAAAACAGTCTCAGTTGAATGTGTGCGCGTGTAGCCGATGAAGGTGGATTCGAGAATTCGCCAGCGGAGTTTTGGATACGGTTGCCGAACCTGCTCGACGGGGAGCGCGCTCACGTGTGCAACCGGCCGATAAAGCCTACTCAAGCGATTCATTCCACTCCCTCGTGGAAACCCGTTTAGACTCTAATCGAAACCTGTCTAGACAGACATAGCATGGAGCGGGTTGCCTGTCAAGGGTTCTTAGCCAGGAGTCAGCGATTCCGTAAACCGGGGGTTGCTCCATGGGCAGGGTGCTGATTTGGCACGAGTTGGTTGCGGAGGATGCGCGGGGGAGAGTTGTAAAGGCCTTTGGAGCACCCAACGGCGTTGACAAA